>NZ_JBQVNP010000093.1:0-20610 GCF_052436255.1 Roseateles sp.
GTTCCAGCGCGCGCGGTGACGCGACGAGGCCGCGCCCGGCACGCACCAGCAGCGGGTCGCCGGTCGCCTCGCGCAGCCGCGCCAGGGACCGGCTCATCGCCGAAGGGCTCAACCGCAGCCGCCGGGCCGCGCCTGCCACGCTGCCCTCGGCCAGCAGTGCATCCAGCGTCAGCAGCAGGTTGAGGTCGGGGTCTGACATGGCGTCTCGTGCAGCAATGAAGTGCAGATGATGCGTCTTCCGCCAGGTTCAGCCAATGCCTAAGGTTGCGCCCATGACCACCGCTACCGTCCCCGCCGCCGCCCAGCCCACCACCTGGGTGCTCGCCAGCCTGGCTTTGTGCACCCTCCTGCCATCCCTGGCCATCAGCAGCGCCAACGTCGCGCTGCCGACGCTGGCCACAGCCTTCGGCGCCAGTTTTGGCCAGACCCAGTGGGTCGTGCTGGCCTACCTGCTCGCCACGACGACGCTCATCGTCGGCGCCGGCCGGCTGGGCGATCTGATCGGCAAGCGCCGCCTGCTGCTGGCCGGCATCGCGCTGTTCACCATTGCGTCGGCGCTGTGCGCGCTGGCGCCCACGCTGCCGCTGCTGATCGCCGCCCGTGCGCTGCAGGGCGTGGGGGCGGCGGCCATGATGGCGTTGACGATGGCCATGGTGGGCGCGGCCTTGCCCAAGGCGCGTACCGGCAGTGCGATGGGGTTGCTCGGCACGATGTCGGCCATCGGCACGGCGCTGGGCCCGTCGCTGGGCGGTGTGTTGATCGGCACTTTGGGCTGGCAGGCTGTCTTCGCCGTCAACCTGCCACTGGGCTTGGCGGCCCTCGTGATGGCCCGGCGTTGGCTGCCGGCAGACCGGGGGCAGGTCGGCGCCGCAGACTTCGACCTGCCCGGAACGCTGTGGCTGACGTTGACGCTGGCTGCCTATGCGCTGGCAATGACGCAGCATCTTGGCCTGCTCGCCGGTGCTGCGGTCGGCCTGCTGTTTTTCCTGCGCACCGAAGCCCGCGTCGCCTCGCCACTGGTGCGGTTGGAGCGCCTGCGCGACCCAGCCCTCAGCGCCGCCCTGGCCATGAATGCCCTCGTGTCCGCCGTCATGATGGCTACCTTGGTCGTCGGTCCCTTCCACCTGAACGGCGCGTTGGGCCTGGGCGCAGCCGTGGTCGGTGCGCTGATGTCCATCGGCCCCATCGCGTCCGCCCTCAGCGGCGTGCCGGCTGGCCGCCTGGTGGACCGTTTCGGCACACCGCGCATGACGCAACTGGGCCTGGCCGCGATGGCGCTGGGCTGCGCGCTCATCGCGCTGTTGCCCGCGTCGCTCCGTGCCATCGCCTACGTCGGGCCGCTGCTCATCGTCACGCCGGGCTATGCGCTCTTCCAGGCCGCCAACAACACCGCCGTCATGGGCGACGTGGCGGCCGAGCAGCGCGGCACCATCGCCGGCCTGCTGACGCTGTCGCGCAACCTCGGCCTCATCACCGGCGCTTCCGCCGTCGCAGCCGTCTTCGCTGCCGCCGGCCTGCATCTCAGCTTCGCCGTGGGCACGGGCCTGGTGCTGCTCGCGCTGGCGTTGACCGGGCTGAATTCAAACGCGAATCGTTCTTGTTAGCATATCGACTTCTGCAACCCCTGAAGAGACCTCTCGATGCTGCGTCGTACCCTGCTTTGCATCTCCCTCAGCCTGGCTGGCCTGAGTGCCGTTGCCCAGCCCGCCAAGGAGGCCGTGCTCAACGTCTACTCGGCGCGGCATTACCAGACCGACGAGGCGCTCTACGCCAACTTCACCAAGCAGACCGGCATCAAGATCAACCGCCTGGACGGCAAGGAAGACGAGCTCGTCGAGCGCATCCGCAACGAGGGCACCGCCAGCCCGGCCGATGTGCTGATCACCGTGGACGCCGCGCGCCTGGAGGTGGCCGACAACCTGGGCCTGTTCCAGCCGGTCAAGTCGTCGGTGCTGGAGGCGCGCGTGCCCGCCGGGCTGCGCACGCCGACCTGGTTCTCGTTCTCGACCCGCGCCCGCGTCATCGTCCACAACAAGGCGGCCGTGAAGAGCGACTGGGTGCAGACCTATGAAGACCTCGCCGACCCGCGCCTGAAGGGCCAGGTCTGCGTGCGCTCGGGCGCCCACCCCTACAACCTGTCGCTCGGCGCCGCGCTCATCGCCCACAACGGCGAGGCCAAGACCGAGGCCTGGGCCAAGGGCCTGGTGGCGAACTTTGCCCGCGCACCCAAGGGCGGCGACACCGACCAGCTGCGCTCCGTCGCGGCCGGTGAGTGTGGCGTGACCATCTCCAACACCTACTACCTGGTGCGGCTGATCCGCTCGACCAAGCCGGAGGACCAGGAGGTCGTGAAGAACATCGCCATCGTCTGGCCCAACCAGAAGACCTGGGGCACGCACGTCAACATTTCCGGCGCGGGCGTGCTCAAGCACGCGCCAAACCGTGACGCGGCGGTCAAGTTCCTGGAGTACCTGGCCAGCGACGAGGCGCAGGGCTACTTCGCCAACGGCAACAACGAGTGGCCAGTCGTGAAGTCGGCGGTGACGAAGAACGCGGCGCTGGAATCGCTGGGCAACTTCAAACCCGATGCGCTGCCCATCGGCGACCTGGCCAAAACGACGACGGCCGCGCAGAAGGTCTTCGACAGGGCAGGTTGGAAGTAAAGCCTAGAAACGACGGTTGACCGCTCGCCAGCCCTCGGCCAGCGGGCGGTTCAACTGGACCGCGATGTCGCCGTCATACATGGCTTCGACGTGCAACGCTGCGCGCCCGCTTGGCTGGCACTTCTAGGCTGCCGACTGATGCTGACTGCCGCGCACGATGTGCCGGCACAGCACCACCATCGGCACCAGCCCGACGGCGACGATGGCCAGGGCCGAGGTCGACGCCTCGGCCAGCCGCTCATCAGACGCCAGCGTGTAGGCCTGCGTGGCCAGGGTGTCGAAGTTGAAGGGGCGCATCACCAGCGTGGCGGGCAGCTCCTTCATCACGTCGATGAAGACGAGCAGGGCCGCCGTCAGGGCGCTGCCGCGCAGCAGGGGCAGGTGCACGCGCCACAGCGTCTGCGCCGGCGTGTGGCCCAGCGTGCGCGCGGCCTGCTCCATGCGCGGCGTGATGCGCGCCAGGCCCGCGTCCATGGCTTGCAGCGCCGCCGTCAGGTAGCGCACCACGCAGGCGTAGACGAGGGCGGCTATGGTGCCCGACAGCAGCAGGCCCGCGTCCAGCCCCCAGCCGCGCAGCAGCGCCGCCAGCGCATGGTCCAGCTGCGTGACCGGGATCAACACGCCCACCGCGATGACCGACCCCGGCAGCGCATAGCCCAGTCCCGCGATCCGGTGCGCCCAGCGCGTCGGCGCGCCCTTGTCGACCCGCGCCGCATAGGCGATCAGCAGCGCCAGCGCCGTGGCCAGCAGCGCTGTGGCACCGGCCACGAGCACGCTGTTGCCGGCCAGCGTGTAAAAACGCGGGCCCCACTGCGCATCGCCCTCGGTCAGCGCCATGTGCAGCATCACACCCGCCGGCAACAGGAAGCCGCCGGCCAGCGGCAGCGCGCAGCCCAGCAGCGCCAGCGCCGCGCGCGGCCCCCGCAGCGGCACGCGCAGCACGCCCCGGCTGCGTAGCGAGCTGTCGGCAAAGCGCGAATCACCGCGCGACAGCTTCTCCAGCGCCAGCACAGTGACGACAAAAGCCAGCAGCACCATCGCCAGCTGCGCCGCAGCCGTGCGGTCGCCCAGCGAAAACCAGGCACGGTAGATGCCGGTCGTGAAGGTCTGCACCGCGAAGTACGACACCGTGCCGTAGTCCGCCAGCGTCTCCATCAGCGCCAGCGCCACGCCGCCCGCAATGGCCGGGCGCGCCAGCGGCAGTGACAGCCGGCAAAAGGCCTGCAAGGGCGACAGGCCGAGCGTACGCCCCACTTCGATCATGCCGCCCGCGCGTTCCATGAGGGCGGTGCGCGCCAGCATGTAGACGTAGGGGTAGAGCACCAGCGAGAACATCACAGTAGCGCCGCCCAGCGAGCGCACGTCGGGGAACCAGTAGTCGCCACGCCGCCAGCCAAAGCTCTCGCGCAGCCAGCCCTGCACCGGGCCGACAAACTGCAGCAAGTCGGTGTAGGCATAGGCCATCACATAGGCCGGCATGGCCAGCGGCAGCAGCAGCGCCCATTCGAAGGTGGCGCGCAGCGGGAACTCATAGCGCGTCACCAGCCAGGCAGCGCCCACGCCCAGCAACGCCACGCCGGTGCCGACGCCCGCGCACAGCCACAGCGTGGCCACGACATAGTCCGGCAGCACGGTGGACAGCAGGTGCTGCCAGGTGCCGGCGGTCCCGGGCGTGAAGACATTGAAGGCCACCGACAGCAGCGGCGCGGCGATCAACGCGGCGGCCAACAGGGCCAGTGCGCGCAGCGACGGCAGTGAACGGGGGCGGCGCTGGCGCACTGCCGTGGGGGGGCTCGTAACCGATTGCATTGCGAACAATTATCATTCGGCCCGCCAACATGACTTCCTCCCCCGACACGCCGCCCTGGCTGGCCCTCCACGACATCGACATCGCCTACGGCGCACGCAAGGTCGTGGAAAGGCTGTCGCTGACGCTGGCACGAGGCCGCATCGGCTGCCTGCTCGGACCCTCGGGTTGCGGCAAGACCACGGTGCTGCGCGCCATTGCGGGCTTCGAGGCGGTGCAGGCGGGTGAGATCCGGGTCGATGGCGAGAGCGTCAGCCGGCCCGGCTACCAGCTGCCGCCCGAGCGGCGGCGTATCGGCATGGTGTTCCAGGACCATGCACTGTTCCCGCACCTGACCGTGGCGCAGAACGTCGGCTTCGGCCTTCGTGGCGTGATCGACGCGAAAGCGCGCGTCCAGCAGATGCTGGACACCGTCGGCCTCGCGCATGCGGCGGCCCGCTACCCGCATGAGCTGTCGGGCGGCCAGCAGCAGCGCGTCGCGCTGGCCCGGGCGCTGGCGCCACGGCCGCTGCTGCTGTTGCTCGACGAGCCCTTTGCCAACCTCGACGTGGAGTTGCGCGAGCGCCTGGGCGCCGAGCTGCGCGGCCTGCTTGCGCCATCGGGCACGACGGCGCTGCTCGTCACCCATGACCAGCACGAGGCCTTTGCGATTGCCGACGAGATCGGCGTCATGTCGGAAGGCCGCATCCAGCAATGGGACAGCGCCTACCAGCTCTACCACCGCCCAGCCAATCGCTTCGTGGCCGACTTCGTCGGGCAGGGCGCCTTCCTGTCGGGCAATGTGGAAAGCGACTTCGAGCTGCGCCTGGAGCTGGGTGTGGTGCGCAGCCCGCAGGTGATCCGCTGCGCCGAGCGCGGCGAGGTCTGCGGCAGCGGCTGCGCCGTGGACGTGCTGCTACGCCCGGATGACGTCGTGCATGACGACGCCAGCCCCATCACGGCCGAGGTCGTCGGCAAGGCGTTTCGCGGCGCGGAGTTTCTCTACACCTTGCGCCTGCCCAGCGGGGCGCTGGTGCTCTCGGTGGTGCCTTCGCATCACAACCATGCGGTCGGCGAGCGCATCGGCATACGGCTGGAGCTCGACCACGTCGTCGTGTACCGCGCGGCGCGTTGACAGCGGCAGGCGCCGGCCCGCGCTGGCGGGTCGTCGTCAGGTTCCGCTGCGCAGCTTGAAGATGCCGACCGTCTCGACCAACCGCTCGGCTTGCTGGCTGAGGCTGCCGGAGGCCGCGGTGCTCTGCTCCACCAGGGCGGCATTCTGCTGAGTCATCTGGTCGAGCTGGGTGACGGCTTGGTTGATCTGCGCGATGCCACTCGTCTGCTCGACGGTGGCCTGGCTGATCTCCTCGATGAGGCGGCTGACCTTCTGCACCTCGGTGACGATGTCGGTCATCGCCGTGCCGGCATCGGCCACCAGCGCGCTGCCGTTCTCAACGTTCTCCATGCTGGCGCCGATCAGCGTCTTGATCTCGCGCGCGGCCTCGGCCGAGCGTTGCGCCAGGCTGCGCACCTCGCCGGCGACGACGGCAAAGCCCCGGCCCTGCTCGCCGGCGCGCGCCGCCTCGACGGCCGCGTTCAGCGCCAGGATGTTGGTCTGGAAGGCAATCCCGTCGATGACGCCGATGATGTCGGTGATCTTGCGCGCGCTGTGGGATATGGCTTCCATGGTGTGCACCACCCGGCCCACGACCTGGCCGCCACGGTCGGCAGCGGTGCTGGCGTGACGGGCCAGGTCGGCTGCGCTTTGCGCCGTGTCGGCCGTGTTGCGCACGGTGGCGGTCAACTCCTCCATGGACGACGCCGTCTCCTCCAGGTTGGCCGCCTGCTGCTCGGTGCGCTGGCTGAGGTCGGCGTTGCCGGCCACGATCTCCAGCGTGGCCGTCTGCAAGGTGTCGGCGGCGGTGCGCACGTTCAGCATGATGCCGCTCAGGTCGGTGTTGACGGTGGCCAGCGCCTGCATGAGCCGGCCCACCTCGTCGCTGGACTTGATGTGGATCTCCCGCGAGAGGTCGCCCTCGGCGATGGACTGCGCAACGGACACGGCCTCAGCCAGCGGTCGCGTGATGCTGAGCTGGATGCGCCAGGCCACCAACGCACCGACCAACAGTGCCGACACCGACAGACCGATGATGAGCGCCACCGACATCTTGTAGGCGGCCGTGGCGGCCTCATCGCGTTGCTGCGAGGAGGCCTTGATGGCCTCGATGACGGCATCCAGCGCCTTCACGTGGGCCTGCTGCGCTGGGCGCAGTTGGTCCCGCAACATGGCAGAGGAGCCGGCCATGTCGTCATTCATCGTCAGGTCCACGATCTTCTCGATCAGCCCCCGGGTGCCGTCCAGGGCCGCAGCGGCCTGCGCCAGCGCGGTGCGGGTCGGTTCGTCGCTCACCATGCCGGCCAGCGCCTGCGCGGTCTTGTCGTAATCCGCCCGCGCCGCTTTCATCAGGTCGAACTCCTTCTTCTTGAAGGCCATGTCGTCCTGCATGATCACATCGCGGATGGTCACGCTCTGATAGCGCGCCAGGTCGCGCAGTTTGCTGGCAAGGCGCTCGGGCGCCTCGCCGGTGACGGCTGCCAGGTCGGCTTTCAGGGCCGCCAGGCGGCTCAGCGCCAGTGCGCTGCCCATGCCCAGCATCACCAACACGAGGGCAAAGCCCAGCGCCAGGCGCGGGCCGACTTTCAGGGAAGTGAGCATCCCGACATCCTTTTTACGGTCGATCTCTGGCGGCTTCATCAGCCGGCGCCTGCTCGCAAAGGGTGGAAATTACTTGGCGGTCACGGCGGTATGCAGCACGCCGATCGGCTTGCCGCCATCGAGCACCGGGGCGGCCACGTGCACGCTGGGGATCTGCGTGGAGGTGTCGGGCTTGATTTCGTCGGCCGACCAGGGCTGGCCCTTGATGGGCTGGGCGAACACGGGGCGCACGGCGTTGTTCCAGATCAGCGGGCGCACGCTGGCGGCCACCAGGTTGCCCTTCTGGTCGCGCAACAGCAGCTTGTTCATCGTTTCGTCCTTGGACTCCAAGTCGGCGAACTGGCGGCTGATCTTGGTCTTGAGGATGTTCTGGACGAACGGGTCGCTGTCCGGCAGGTCCACCCACTTGCCGTTGCTCATCTCGGCTACCTTGGCATTGGCGTCCTTGACGGCGGCCACGATGGCGGGGTCGGCGGCCATGGTGACGAGCTTGGCCTTGACCTTGTCGACCTTGGCCTGCACATCGGGCGGGAGGGCTGCCGACGCGGCAAGACAAGTGAGGAGGCTGAAGGCGGCAACAACGGTCGGCAGGCGGCGGGTAGAGAACATGGGCATCGTCAAACTCCCTGAATGATGGGTGCCAAGGTTAAAAAACAGGGCCGCGAACCTTAGAAGCGCATCTGCGAATCTTCCTGGCCACGGCATTGGGCTAGCCCGGGCAGAGCAGCGTGCTAACCCAAGCGTGAGCTGGAGTTTCGCGGGCTGCGACACGTGCGGTGACCATGCGCGCGCAATGAAGGCGGGCAACGCGGTGCTATTTCTCATTTGCCCAGCAGCAAGGCATAGGCCAGCCACATGCTGACGGGGATGCTCACATAGGGCGGCTGTTTGAACCGCCACACCAGCAGCCACGCCGCGGCCGTGAGCAGGGCGCAGGCGAGTGGCTCGCCGCGCAGGGGTAGCTTGAGCCAGAGCGTCACGGCCGCTCCGGCAATCAAGCCCACGACGGCGCAGCGGACGCCGATCATGGCGTGCTGGAACCAGTGCAGGCCCTTGAGCCGGTCCGCCGCCTGGTTGATGCCGACCGCGATGATGGCCGTTGGCGTGTAGACGCCCACGGTGGCGGCAAGCGCCCCCTGCCAGCCGGCGATCTCCATGCCGGTGAAGGTGGCGATGCCCACGATGGGACCCGGCGTGAGCTGACTGGCGGCCAGGCCGGCCGTGAAGCCGGCGTGGCTGAGCCAGCCCAGGTGCTCGACGATCAGCCCCTCCAGCAGAGGCACCATCACCAGCGCACCGCCGAACAAGGTGGTGGCGATGCCCGCGAAGGCCAGCATCAGCCGCGCCACCGCGTCCTGCGGCAGCAATGCCGGGACGATCTGGAACACCGCCAGGCCGGCCGGCAGCAGGCACAGCAAAAGCGCCCCTGGGCGCATGGCCGTGCTGGTGGCCGCTGGCGCAGCGGCTGGCGCAGGCCAGAAGAGCCGTGTGATCAGCCCCCCGCTGGCCAGCACGAGGATGGGCGCCGACCAGAAGGGCAGTGCCAGCAACGCGATGGCGGCGGCGATGGCCAATGCCTTGTCGCGCGGCTGGGGCGTCGCCTTCTTGGACTGGTTCCAGGCAGCGTTGGCCATGATCATGGCCAGCGGCGGCAGCACGCCCACCATCAGCGCTTGCAGCAGGCGCGGCTGGCCGGCCAGGGCGGAATACCCCCACCACAGCGCGATGATGATGAGGAAGCTGGGCAGCACGATGCCCACCAGCGCTGCTGCAAAGCCCGCCCATCCACCCAGCCGGTGTCCCATGACGGATAGCGCGTTCACTGCCTGCGGCCCCGGCAGCATGGTGACCAGCGCCATGAGGTCGAGGAAGTCCTTCTCGGCCACCCAGCCCCGCTGCTTCACAAAGCGCTGCTGGGCCTGGGCAAGCAGCGCCATGAAACCACCCCAGGCAGTGAGGCCCAGCACCAGGCAATCGAGAAAAAGGCGCCGTGGCGTGTAGGGCGTCACGGTGGCGGCCTGGGCCGGCGCGAGGTCCGGTGCCGCAAGGGGCCGGGTCTTGTCCATGAGTTCAGGCGGCCAGCTGGGTGCGATTGCGGATGGCGGCCAGCAATTCTTCCTGCGGCTTGCGCGCCGCGGCGTCCTCGGCCGACAGTTCCTCACGGGCCGCGGCCTTCAGGCGCTTATTCTCGGCATCGAGGGCGGCGAGGGCGGCTGCGTCATAGCTGCGCGCGGGGCAGGTCTTGCCCACGAACTCCAGCGGGTAGCCGAGCGCCGTCAACGAATCCCCGGCCACCGACTCGAAGTCGATGATCTGGTCCTGCGCCATGCCCTGCAGCCACTTGCGGCTGTTGCCGGCCATCACCGGCTTGCGCACGTTCTCCCACATCTTGCCGGAGGCGGCTGTGCGACCGGCTTCGTCCGAATTGTGGAAGTCGAGCATCTCCGGCTTGAACTCGATACCGAGCCAGGCGCACAGCTTGCGCAACGACGGTTCGGGATCGCCCGTCAGCGATTCGTAGGACAGTGCCATGTACTGCGCGGCCGGCACGCTCTTGCCACACTTGAGCGCCAGCTGCTGTTCCTGGTGCCACTGGCGGCCGATGTGGAAGGCGGTCTTCTCGCCCACCACGGCCTTCATGAACGACAGGCAGACATCGCGCCCGTCGCGGTAAAGATAGAGATAGCGGGCGTCTTCCCCGAAATAGCGCTCGATCTCGGCCAGGAAGTGGACGTTGGCGAGCGACTTGCACATCCAGTCGGGCTTGCCCTGCGCCTCGGCCATGCGGTCCATGACGGCACCGAAGATGGCCACCAGGCTGTTGTCGCGGCAACGGTTTCGGATGTCTGCACGATCGAAGCTGACGCCCCAGGGCACCGGGTTGACCTCGACCATGCGGACGACGTCATCGACAAGGCGCAGGAAGTTGCGCTCCTGGGCCAGATCTCCGTAGGCGGGCAGCAGCGGTGCAAAACGCTCCAGGATGTGGGGCGGATGCGGCGCCGCGATGTCCGGTGCCTGGTTGATCATGAGGCGCAAGAGGTTGGAGCCGGAACGCTGGGTGCCGATCATGAGGATCTTCATGCAATGCTCTCTAGAGATGGAGTGGAGGCTGCGCAGTCAAGTGACTCGCTGCCCGCTGCTGCCCGTGCCCCGTTGCGGGGCGTGGAAGCGACGGCGGGCAGCCAGGCAGCGGGGGTGTATGGGATCAGGCGGACGCGTAGAAATGCGGGTTGTCCAGGCCGGGCTTGCCGTAGCACAGCGGCTCGTCGTTGCAGACGCGGCGCACCTGGCCGCCGGCAGCTCTGAGCACGGCGTCACCGGCAGCGATGTCCCATTCCATCGTGCGCCCCAAACGTGGGTAGAGGTCGGCATGACCCGCGGCGACCAGGCAGAGCTTGAGCGACGAGCCGGCGCTGACCAGCGCCGCCACCTTGCGCCCAGCCAGGAAGGCATCGAGTGCGGCCGCATCGCCGTGTGATCGGCTGGCCACGACGGACAGGCCTTCGGCAGGCACAGGCCGGCAGCTGATGGAACGCCGCCCTTCGTGATCTTCAAGCCAGGCTCCCAGGCCGACGCCCCCGGCGTAGAGCCTGCCCAGCGCCGGTGCGAACACGACGCCCAGCACCGGCACACCGCGCTCGACCAGGGCAATATTCACCGTGAACTCGCCGTTCCGGGAAATGAACTCCTTCGTGCCATCCAGCGGGTCCACCAGCCAGAAGACGCCGTTCGTGATGTCAGGCATCACGCCGCCGGACACGGCTTCCTCGGCCACGACCGGGATGTCGGGCGTCAGGGCGGTCAGTGCCGACGTGATGATGGCCTCGGCACGTTCGTCGGCTGCGGTGACGGGCGATGCATCCGCCTTGCCGCGCACCTCGAAGTCGCTGTCATAGATATCGAGCACGGCCGCGCCGGCTCGACGGCAGATCGCTTCAACGCTGTGAAGCAAGTTTGTCGTAGCTTTCAATTGAACCTCCTCCTGCTCGCGATCATGCCGGCTCCGCATTGTTGTGGGATTAGGGTTGGCGAGCGGTATGCATCGCCTTCGGTATCGGCTAACTTGCTAACTCAGAGGTGCAACACGGAGATGTTGCTGGTCAAGCCAGGCCCAAGCAAAAGCGGCAGTGGCAACGGGAGGATGCAATGAGTGAATTGCTACCGGTGGAGGCCGACATCAGGTTGTCGTCGCCTTCGCTGCAGGCGCAGGACGATCAACCGTCGGGGCTGGTGTGGCTATACAGCGTCAATCAAGCCGCGCCCGCCGCGCATGTGAGGGCTCTGATGGCCAGCGTCTCCCAGGGGCGCTTCGGCCGTTGGCAGGTGCACACGCCGCCAGCCGCGCAGCCCGCGGTCGTCGCGCTGCTGGAAGGGCGACTTCGTTCGGCGTTGATGCTCTTGTGGGCCGACGCGTACAGCCTGGGTGCCGGCCAGTTGGAGTCGGCCTTCCAATCAGTGGCCTTGCTGGGCGACGCGCCCCTGGTGGTCCTGCTGGACACATCCCCTGGCCAAGCGTCGGCGTGGGATGACGCGGATGCCCTCAAGGCGCGCATCAGGCAACTGGCCGGCCAGCATGGCCTGCATCAGCTGGACGTGGTGACGGTGGAGACGGCGGGCGTTCCACCGGCAGCCGCTGCCGTCACCGCACGCCTGGGCAGCGCGCTGTTGCAGATGGCCGGCTTGCGTGCCGCGCACGTGTCGGGGCCGTTGCGGATGCAGGTGCTCGCCGTGCTGCCCGACTCCGGGCCGGCGGTGTATGGCGAGTTGCTGGAAGGCAGCGTCGCTGCGGGCGACCGTGTGCGCTTGCTGCCGTCAGGGCAGGTCGCCGAAGTGTGCGCCCTCGTCGGGGCAGGCAATCGAAGCCCGCTGTGTGGCGATTTGCTCACCCTGCGCCTGGCGGAGGCGGCCGATGTGCGTGGCATCGACCTCGTGACTGCCGCAGACGAACCGGTGGAGTCCGCCGACGAGTTCCAGATCCAGCTGGCCAGCGACTCGGCCGAGGCCCTGGCCGGACGCACCGATTGGCAGGTCTGCCTCGGGCCGGCACGGCGCTTCCAGCACGTCAAGCTGCTGGACTTGCAGCCGCTGCGGCAAGGCGAGGGCCGCGCATCCGGGTTCACTGCCAGGATGCGCATGGACACGGCCGTGCCGTTCGATCCCTCCCCGGCGCTGGCGCCATTGCGGCTGTTCAGCCTGCACGCCGGCGTGGATGCGCCCGCGGCGGCCGCGGGCATGCTGCTCCACGCCAATCGCGCTGCATCCAACATCCATCGGCAGGCCGTCAGCGTCGACAAGACCGCGCGGGCGCTCCACAAGGGTCAGCGGCCCTGCGTGATCTGGCTGACGGGGCTCTCCGGCGCGGGCAAGAGCACCATCGCCAACCTGGTCGAGCAACAGCTGCTGGCGCGTGGCCTCCATACCTATTTGCTGGACGGCGACAACGTTCGGCATGGCTTGAACCGCGACCTGGGTTTCAGCGACCAGGACCGCGCAGAAAACATCCGGCGCGTGGCCGAAGTCGCCAAGCTCATGGTGGAGGCGGGCTTGATCGTCATCACCGCCTTCATATCGCCGTTCCGATCCGAGCGCGAACTGGCGCGTCATCTGATGGCCGACGGAGAGTTCCTGGAGGTCCATGTAGACGCCCCGTTGGCGCTGGCTGAGCGGCGTGACGTCAAGGGTCTGTACCGCAAGGCGCGACGCGGAGAAATCAAGGGCTTCACCGGCATCGATGCTCCCTACGAGCCGCCAGACCACCCCGAGCTGCACATCGACACCAGCCAGGGGCAGGCCGATGACGCCGCCGCCGCCGTGCTTCGCCTGTTGCTGGCACGCGGCATCATCCACCCGGCGCCGACGGCCATGTCGCTGGGCCGGCATTGATCGTCATGTTGATCCGCACGGCGCTCGGCAGCGTGCAAGGCGAGACGACGACGCGTGCGCGTTGACAGCCGGCGACGCCGGCCCGCACAATCGCGCCCGCTCCGGGGTGCTCGGGCCTGGCTGATGCCAGACCCGCAACGCTGAGACGGTCGAAAGACCGAACCCGTGAACTTGAACCGGCTAATACCGGCGTAAGGAGAGCGCATGCCTTGGGGCGTGCCGGCGGGGGCCACCCTCGCCGCGCATCCGCAGGCGGCCACGGAGCAACCGACCCATTGCTCCAGGAGACCGCCTTGAACGCCCCCCAAGAACGCACCGCTCTCGCCGACCGCTTGTCGCTGACTCGCGAGCCCTTTCCCGCGTCCCGCAAGGCCTACGTCACCGGCAGCCGGCCCGACCTGCAGGTGCCGATGCGCGAGATTGCGCTGAGCAACGGCGAGACCGTTGTCGTCCACGACACCTCCGGCCCCTACACCGATCCCGGTGCGGGCATCGATGTGCAGCAAGGTCTGCCGGGCATCCGGTCCGCCTGGGTCGCCGACCGGGGCGACACCGAGGCCTACGCAGGCCGCATGCGCGTCGCGCTGGACGATGGCGGCAAGGAAGACAACGCACGCATCGTTCAGCTCCGAGCCGAGGCAGCCGCGCTGCAGCGCGAGCCCCGCCGGGCTCAGCACGGCGCCAAAGTCAGTCAACTGCACTACGCGCGGCGCGGCATCATCACGCCGGAGATGGAGTTCGTCGCGCTGCGCGAGAACGGCAAGCGCGAGTGGATGCGGGCCTACCTGTGCGACGCCGAACGCGAGCAGCGCCTGCGCGGCGACGCTTTGGGTGCCGGCATTCCCGACATCATCACGCCCGAGTTCGTGCGCCAGGAGGTGGCACGGGGCCGCGCCGTGATTCCGGCCAACATCAACCACACGGAGCTGGAGCCGACCATCATCGGCCGCAACTTCCTGGTCAAGGTCAACGCCAACATCGGCAACTCGGCCGTCACCTCCAGCATCGAGGAGGAGGTCGAGAAGCTGGTGTGGAGCATCCGCTGGGGCGCCGACACGGTGATGGACCTTTCCACCGGCCGCAACATCCACACCACGCGCGACTGGATCATCCGCAATTCGCCGGTGCCCATCGGCACCGTGCCCATCTACCAGGCGCTCGAGAAGGTGGGCGGCGTGGCCGAAGACCTCACCTGGGCTGTCTTCCGCGACACGCTGATCGAGCAGGCCGAGCAGGGCGTCGACTACTTCACCATCCACGCCGGCCTGCGCCTGCCCTTCATCCACCTGACGACCAAGCGCCGCACGGGCATCGTGTCGCGCGGCGGCTCCATCCTCGCCAAGTGGTGCATCACCCATCACCGCGAGAACTTCCTGTACACGCACTTCGAAGAGATCTGCGAAATCATGACGGCCTACGACGTGACCTTCTCGCTCGGCGATGGTCTGCGCCCCGGTAGCGCGGCGGATGCCAACGACGAGGCCCAGTTCGCCGAGCTGAGGACGCTGGGCGAGCTGACCAAGCTGGCCTGGAAGCACGACGTGCAGACCATGATCGAAGGTCCCGGCCATGTGCCCATGCACCTCATCCAGGCCAACATGGCCGAGCAGTTGAAGCACTGCCACGAGGCCCCGTTCTACACGCTGGGCCCGTTGACGATCGACATCGCGCCGGGTTACGACCACATCGCCTCGGCAATCGGCGCGGCCATGATCGGCTGGATGGGCACGGCCATGCTTTGCTACGTCACGCCCAAGGAGCACCTGGGTCTGCCGGACCGCGACGACGTCAAGCAAGGGCTGATCGCCTACAAGATCGCCGCCCACGCGGCCGACATCGCCAAGGGCCACCCCGGCGCCCGGGCGCGCGATGACGCGATGAGCAAGGCGCGCTTCGAGTTCCGCTGGAACGACCAGTTCGCGCTCGGCCTGGACCCCGACACGGCGCGCGACTATCACGACGAGACCCTGCCCAAGGACTCGTCCAAGGAGGCGCACTTCTGCTCCATGTGCGGGCCGAAGTTCTGCTCGATGAAGATCACGCAGGACGTCCGGGAGTACGCGGCGGCGCGCGGGCTGGAGGCGGCCGACGTGGTGGCCGACGGCATGGCGCAGAAGTCGGCCGAGTTCCGCGCGCATGGCGGCGAGTTCTACATCCCCATCCAGCCGCAAGCCTGATGGCCGACATTGCGATTGCAGGGGCCGGCGTCATGGGCAGGTTGCTGGCCTGGCAGCTCGCATGCGGCGGGCATCGCGTGCGCGTGGTGGACCCGGCCGGCGGGCCGGCCGAGCCGGGCGCCGCGGGCTTCACCGCCGCCGGCATGCTGAGCCCGTTGGCCGAGCAGGCCAATGCCGAGCCGGAGGTCGTGGCGCTGGGCTGGCGGTCGCTCGCGCTGTGGCCCGGCATCGCGAGCGCGCTCGGTCAACCGGGTCTCGTGAAGACCGACGGCAGCCTGCTGCTCGCGCATGGCTGCGACGGTGGCGCGGCGCAGCGCGTGCTGGCCAGGCTGGGCGGCGCTGCCGAGCCGCTGAACGACGCCGCGCTGCAGATGCTGGAGCCCGAGCTCGCCCCCGACCTCAAGGCCTGGTGGCTGCCGGGCGAGGGCCAGGTGTTGCCGCACGAACTGCTGCTGGCTTTTGCGCAGCGGGCACCGTGTGTCGATTGGCACTGGGGGCGACGCGCGCTCGCTGTGCATCCGCATCGGGTTGAACTCGACGACGGCCGCCGCCTGGACGCCGACCTCGTCATCGACACGCGCGGCCTGGGCGCCAAGCCGGCCATGCCGACCCTGCGCGGTGTGCGCGGCGAGATCCTGTGGCTGCACGCGCCGGGCGTCGTACTGAATCGCCCGGTGCGGCTGCTGCACCCGCGCCACCGCGTCTACCTGGTGCCACGGCCGGGCGACGTCATCGTCGTCGGCGCCTCGGAAGTCGAGAGCGAGGACCGCTCACCGGTCAGCCTGCGCAGTGCGGTCGAGCTGATGGCCGCGGCCCACAGCGTGCTGCCGGCGCTGGCGGAGGCGCGCATCGTCCACATGGACACCCAGCTGCGCCCGGCGCTGCCGGACCATCGGCCGCGCATCGAGCACCAGCGCGGCCTGCTGCGCATCAACGGCCTGTTCCGCCACGGTTGGCTGCTGGCGCCGGCGCTGGCCGAGAAGGCACTTCAGCATGTCTGAGTTCACGCTCAACCAGCAGCCGCAGCCATGGCGCGAGGGCTTGAGCGTCGCGGCGCTGCTGGCCGAACATGGCCGGGCGCCGGCTGCGGTCGCCACCGCATTGAACGGCGCCTTCCTGCCGCGCTCGTGCCGCGAAGCCACGTTGATCCGGCCCGGCGACGAGCTGACGCTGATCCAACCCATCACCGGAGGATGACCGCATGTCATCGCTGATTCTCTATGGCCGCATGCTGGCGAGCCGCTTCCTGCTCGGCACCGCCGGTTACCCGTCGCCCGACGTGCTGCGCCAGGCCGTCCGCGCCAGCGGCGCCCGCGTGCTGACCGTCGGCCTCAAGCGCACGCTGGCGGCCGCCGGTGACAACGGCTTCGTGGCCGCCATCCGCGACACGCTGCGCGAGACCGGCGGCCACCTGCTGCCCAACACTGCCGGCTGCCGCACCGCGCAGGAGGCCATCACGCTCGCGCAGATGGCCCGCGAGCTGTACGACACGCCGTGGATCAAGCTCGAAGTCGTCGGCGACGAGTACACGCTGCAGCCCGACCCCTGGGAACTGGTCAGCGCGGCGCAGGCATTGGCCAGGGACGGCTTCCAAGTCTTCCCCTACTGCACCGACGACCTGGTCACCTGCCGCCGCCTGCTTGACGCCGGCTGCCAGGTGCTGATGCCCTGGGGGGCGCCCATCGGCTCGGGCCAGGGCCTGCTCAACCCCTTCGCGCTGCGCACGCTGCGCGAGCGCCTGCCCGGCGTGCCACTGATCGTCGACGCCGGCATCGGCGCGCCCTCGCATGCGGCCCAGGCCATGGAGCTGGGCTACGACGGCGTGCTGCTGAACTCGGCGATCGCGCAGGCGGGCGATCCCATCCGCATGGCTGCCGCGTTTGGCCAGGCGATCGAAGCCGGGCGGCTGGGCTTCGAGGCCGGGGTGATGGCCCGGCAGGACATGGCAGTCGCCAGCACGCCCGTGAGCGGGCGGCCCTTTCTCATCCCATGACGAGCCCCGTCATCTGGAGCATCGCCGGGCTTGACAGCGGGGGCGGGGCGGGCCTGTCTGCCGACCAACGCGCCGCCGATGCGGCCGCTGTCCACCTCTGCCCCGTGGCTGCGGCGCTGACGGCGCAGAACAGCGTCGCCGTCGAGGCGGTCTTCCCCGTGCCGCCGGGCCAGCTCGACGCCCAGCTCGGCGCGCTGGCCGACGACATGCCGCCCGCCGCCATCAAGACCGGCCTGCTGGGTGGCGTCGAGCAACTGCGCGTCGTCACGCGCTGGGTAGACCGGCTGCGCGAGCGCGCACCCGTGGCGCTGGTGGTCGACCCCGTGCTGCGCGCCTCCACCGGCGCGAGCCTGGCCGACGAAGCGCTGCTGCGCGCCTACCGCGAGGAGTTGCTGCCGCGCGCCACGGTCGCCACCCCCAACCAGCGCGAGGCCACGCGGCTGGTGGGCGAGGGCTGCACCCGCGAACAGGCCCGCATGCTGCAGGGGCTCGGGATGGCCAGCGTCTGCATCACCGGCGGCGACGCAGGGGGGGCGCTGGCGCTGGACTGGCTCGCCAGCCCTCATGCCAAGGGCTGGCTCGCACTGCCGCGCCGTGACGCACGCAACCATCACGGCACCGGCTGCTGCTTCGCGACGGCGCTGGCAGCGGCACTGGCCCGCGGCTTCGTCGCCGCGGATGCCGCGGTCCTCGCCAAGATGCTGACGACCTCCGGCCTGCACGCCCGCGCCACGCCGGGTGCCGGGGCGGGGCCGGCAAGGCCGTGGGGCGGGTTCATCACCGATCCCGGCTTGCTGCCCGCGTTGTTTGACGTTCTGCCTGCGTGTTGGCCGGCGCGGCGCGGCGGGCCACCTGCTGTCGAAGGGCTCTATGGCATCACCGACAGCGGCGCCCGCGCGGCCGGGCTGTTCGACGCCGGGCTGCGCACGGTGCAGTTGCGGGTCAAGCGCACGACAAGCGAAGGTGACACGGCCTGGCAGGCGCGGTTGCGGGCGCAGATCGAGGCTGCGCGCCGCCCCGGCGCCACGCTGGTCGTCAACGACCACTGGCGCGAGGCGCTGGCCCTCGGCGTCGATTTCGTCCACCTCGGCCAGGAAGACCTGCTGGCCCTGTCGACCGTCGACCGCCGCGACCTCGCCGAGGCCCGTGCGCGTGGCTTGCGCCTCGGGATCAGTTCGCACAGCCTGTGGGAACTGGCCCGCACCGCGGCCTGGGCGCCGGACTACGTCGCCTGCGGCCCCGTCTGGCCGACGCTCACCAAGGACATGCCGTGGCGCCCGCAGGGCCTCGGCAACCTCGCCTGGTGGGTGGCCATGGCGCCGGCCCCGGTGGTCGGCATCGGCGGCGTGTTGGTACCCGCGCAGCTGGCCGAGGTCGCCGCCTGCGGCGCGGCCGCCGGCTGTGTCGTGCGCGGCCTGGCACGAACCGCGGCGCATGCTCCCCGGACCTGGCAGGACGCCTGGCGCAGGGGCCGCAGCGCTGCCAGCGTCAACGTGCCGGCTTGGCCCGAGCCCGCCTTGGCGGCCGGCGTCGCGTGAACAGGGCTTGCTCCCGCGGTGTCGGCGTGCTTTACAGCGCTTGTTACAACCGACACGCGCTCCATGGGAGAAGTCACCGTTGGCCCGAACCTTGCGTATACCTCCCCGATACCCGATCCCTGGAGAACAAGATGAGCTTCCGCACCGCCTTCGTCAGTCTGGCCCTTGCCGCTTCTGCCCTGGTGGTGCAGGCCGCGCCGGTCCTCGTCATCCAGGGTGCTGGCGGTGTCGACCTGAACAACCTGATGCTGGGCCAGGCCTTCCAGGTTGAGGTGCTCATCAACGGCGACATCCCCGGCGAGGTCGATGGGGGTGGTAGCGGCTTCGGTGCTTTCACGTCAGCGGGTGCACCCTTCCTGAGCTTGACCGCCACGCAGCTCGGCACCGTGGCCCAAGGCGTCGACTGGAGCCTGGACCCATCGCTGTTCATCTTCAATTTCACCGCCGTGGCCGCTGGCACCGGCTTCATTGGCACCACCGGCCAGTGCCTGAACTCCAGTATCCAGAACTACGGCTGTGGTTTTTCCAGCGGCCCGATCAGCTTCACCGTGCGAGACCCGAACCGCCTGCCCGAGCCGGCCAGCCTGGCGCTTGTCGGCCTGGCCCTCATCGGTCTGGGTAGCATCCGTCGTCGTTGAATATGGCGGCTTCGGAGCCGTCTCCCGTCTCGCCAGGGCCCCCCAGCGGGCCCTGATTCATTTCAGCAGCAGGCCTTGCGGCTAGGCGCCTTGTCCGACGTGGGCGACGCCGCCGCGGTCCTAGGCTTGCCGCCATGGCATCTCGCAAGACTGCGCTCCCCCTCATTGGCACAGCGGGCTGGTCCATTCCCGCCAAGACGGCGAGCGCTTTCACGGCCGAGGGTTCGCACCTGCAGCGGTACGCCAGCCTGATGCGCTGCGCGGAAATCAATACCTCCTTCTACCGCCCGCACCGGCCGCAGACCTACGAGAAATGGGCCGCCAGCACGCCGGCGGACTTTCGCTTTGCCGTCAAATGCCCCAAGCAGATTTCGCATGAATGCCGACTCGAAGGCGTCGATGCGTTGCTGGCCCGGTTTGTCGAAGAGGCCGGCGGGCTCGGACCCAAGTGGGCCGTGCTGCTGATCCAGCTGCCACCCTCGCTGCCCTTCGACGCGCCCGTGGCCAGGCGCTTCTTCAAGCGGGCGCATGCGATGTTCGGTGGCACCATCGTCTGCGAACCTCGCCACGAAAGCTGGTTCACGCCGGCGGCGCAGACGCTGCTGCTCAAGAACGAGGTGGCGCGTGCCGCTGTCGATCCGGCCAAATGGCCCGGCGCCGCCGAGCCTGGCGGTTGGCTGGGCCTGCGCTACTTCCGCTGGCATGGCTCGCCACGGGTCTACTGGTCGACCTACGACGAAGACTGGCTGCGGGCAAGGGCGCGCGGATTGCCAAGCAACGCCGACTGCTGGTGCATCTTCGACAACACCGCGTCCGGTGCGGCGCTGCAGAACGCGCTGCAGTTCCAGGGCCTCGTTTGAAGGCTCACCACTTGCAGCCCTTGCCACGCGCCGCGTCCACGGCCAATGGCACGACGGCCAGGATGCCCACGCCGGCGTAGGCGTTGCGGCAATCCTTGCTGGCGGCGTCCTCGATGGACTGCTCGAGCTTGGACTTGCGCTCCGGCGGCTGAGGCAGCATGCCGATGAGGCCGGGGCCACGGCGGGACGCGATGTCGCCGCGGGGCAAGGACAGATTGAGCGGCGCCCGCGGCGCGCTGGCGGCCGCGGAGGGCGGTACGGCCAGGTCGGCGCCCAGGCGCGAGCCGGCATCGGGCGAGCCGGCTGAGGCCTTGGGCGCGGCGTAGGGGTTGGCGCTGGGGTCGCCCCTGGGC
>NZ_JBQVNP010000094.1:0-20568 GCF_052436255.1 Roseateles sp.
GCCCTAAGGCGGAGCCCGGCGACGCGCTGCGCTTCGTGCGTGCGCTGCCGCTCGGAAGCCGCGAACGCGTCGTGCTGCTCGACCATGCCGGCGAGCGCTGGATGCTGGGCGTGACGGCCGGCGGCATCAGCCTGCTGGCGCGCTGGCCGCAGCCAGGCCGGCCGGAGCCGGGCGCCGATTCATGACGGCCGCGGGCGCGTTCTCGCACCGCTGCCAGCGTCTGCTGCTGCGCGAGTTCGTCGCCGGCGACGCGGCCGACGCGGCCGACATTCGGCAGCTGCACGCCGACCCGCGGGTGCGGGCGCTGCTGCCCGACGAACAGCCGCTGCACGAGCCCCGCTGGGCCGAGGCCTTTGCCGCCTGCCTGGGCAGCTTCTACCGCCAGCACCCGGGCCTGGGCATCTGGCGCTGCGCCGTGCCGGCGAACGACGGTGCCGAACGCTTCGCGGGCTGGTTCAGCCTGATGCCGCTGCAAGCAAACCCTGGCACCGCAGGCCTTGGCGTGCAGCCCGGCGACGTGGAACTGGGCAGCCGCCTGCGGCCCGAGCATTGGGGCAGCGGCCTGGCGCTGAGCGGCGGCGAGGTGCTGCTGCGCCACGCGTTCGAAAGCCTGGGGCTGCGCACGGTCTGGGGCATCTGCCATCCGGACAACCGCGCTGCCCGCGGCTGCCTGGCCGCGCTCGGCTTCGCGCCGCGCAGCCGCGCGCCCTACGAAGGGCAGCTGTCCGACTACCACGCGCTGGACGCCGCGACCTGGTCGCAGGTTCACACCCTCAGCCGCAGGGACCGCCTGCGCCACCGGCGGCGCGCCACGCCGCCATCCACCTTGAGCCCACCATGAACCTTTCCACCCCTCCGCACACCTGGCAGACCGCGCTGGCCAGCCGCCTCGCGCAAGCCCTGACGCTGTCGCGCCTGGCGCACGCCCCTTTGTCCGATGACGCTGCCGACCAAGCCGCCCATGCGGGCGGCACGCGCTGGCGGCTGCCGGCGCGCGCCGTGCAGACCGGCAACGCGCCCGCGGTGGCGCTGGCCGAGATGCTGGGCGCTGGCAAGCCCGCCGCGCATGCCGAACTGGCCACGCGCTGCCTGCAGCAGTTCCGCCAGATGGACGCCCACGGGACGCAGGACGACGACCTCGGCCGCGCCCTGGCCGCCTACCTCGGCGCCTGCCGCCAGGCCTTCGACCAGGAGCCGCTCAGCGCCGGGCGTTGGCAGGCCATCACGCAGTGGCTCAAGGCCTGGGTCATCGACGAGATGCCCTGGCACGACGTGCCGCTGGCCGAACGCCAGGACGCCTTCGAGCGCTTTGCGACGCTGGCCGTGGCGCTGGGCGAATGGACGGTGCAGGCCAGCCGCCAGGGCGGTGCCAACCCGGCCTCGGCCACCTGGATGGCGCGCAACAGCCTGAAGGCGCAACTGGGGCTGGACCTGCCTGTGCTCTGCTCCGTACTGCGCGGCCTGGATACGCCGACTGCGGCCAACCCTAGCGTCAACGGCGCCGAATTAGGAGCAGCCGCAGATAGGCAACAGGGGGCCGACCCCGTTTAATTCATTCCGTCAGCGCCGCAGAGTTTGGTCAAGAAAACCTTGCCGACAAGACACGCAGCGAATCCGGTGTTTCCTTCAGTCGCCGCCGGCTTCAGATGCCCTGAACTCAATCAACCGTTGCGGCAGATTTGCCGCGCAACCCAACATTTTTTGGAGATCAACATGGGATCAGCAGTTAGCAGCGTTTTCGGTGGCGGCGGCGCCGGTGGCATCCTGGGTGCCGTGGGCGGCATCGTCGGCGGCATCTTCGGTGGCCCGCTCGGCGCCATGATCGGGCAGGCCATCGGCGGCATGCTGCAGCAGGCCCTGGGCGATGCAACCAAGCAAGCCGTGGACACCCTGCAGAAGGAACACGGCATGCCCAAGTTCCTGGCCAACGAGGTCAAGGGCAAGATCGACCAAGCCGTCCAACAACTGCTCAGCAAGAGCCAGCAGGGCGTGACGCCGGAGGCCGCCGGCCAGGCCAAGGCCGCTGCCGGCGACTGGATGGACCAGTTCATCCAGGACGCCGCCAAGCAGATCGTTTCCGAAGTGACGAAGGAACTCAAGGGCGAAGGCAAGGACGGCGGCAAGGCCTCGGCCGAGAGCTGGCTCGTCGCCATCGCCAAGGCCATGGGCAAGACCATGGGCGAGCGCGCCGGCAAGCTGGTCGACCTGAGCCAGCGCATCGCCAACACCAAGACCGGTGGTGGCAACGAGGCCCAGCAGGAAGCTGCCAAGGAAATGCAGAAGCTCAACGCCGAGTTCCAGGCCACCTCGCAGGAGTTCAGCTTGCTGCAGAACACCTTCTCGACGGCCATCAAGGCCATCGGTGAAGCCATGTCCTCGGTGGCTCGCAAGCAGTAATCGCGTCAACCCCCAACGCCGGAGTGCTGCAAGAGCACTCCGGTTCTTTGCCATTTCCAGCGCCAACGCATGACCGCCAGAACCTTGTCCCCCGCACCGGCCCCGTCGAACGCCCTCAAAGCCAGCTTCATCGGTTTTGCGGTCGCCATGCTGCAGGCCTGCGGAGGTGGCGGCTCTGGCGACAGTGCACCGGCGCCCGCCCCTGCGCCGACGCCGGCCCCAACGCCCGCGCCCACCCCTGCGCCTGCGCCCGCCCCGGCCCCCGCCCCCGGCGCGCCGCCCGTCTACACCTATGCCAGCCGCACGCTGCCCGGGCGCCTGCTCGTCAATGCGCCCGATGGCCGGGGCGCGCGCTTGATGAACCTGACCACCGGCATGCAGACCGGCCTGCCCGCGTCGGCCAGCGCGAGCTTCGACGTCTGGTCTGTCGCCCAGGGCGGCGGGACGCTGGTGCGCCTGACGCGCAACACCGGCGAGAGCAGCTACCCGGTCACGCTGTTCGATGCCGCCACGCTGGCGCCGCGCGGCGGTGCGCTGGCGGTGTCCGACCTGCTGGGCCTCAGCGAGCCGGCGCTGTCGGCCGACGGCCGCTGGGTGCTGGCGCAGTATGGCGACGACTTCCGCACCGACCGCCGCCTGACCGTGCTGGACGCGCTGACCCTGTCGGTCAGCAAGCGGGGCTCGCAGCTGGATGGCGCCACCGTCACCGGCGAACCCCAGGCCTGGCTGCCCGACGGCCGCTACCTCTACCTGAAGGCCAACGAACTGTGGCGCTCGTCGCCGACCGCCACGACGTCGGAGCTGGTCGCGCGCCTGGCCCTGCCACCCAACGATGCCGTCGATGGCACCAGCTATGTCGCCGGTCAGAGCAGTCTGGCCGTCAGCCCCGACGGCAGCAGGATCGCGCTGACCTGGCGCGTCAAGCGCGGCAACGACATGGACACCCATATCTTCACGGCCAACGTCGACGGCAGCGACCTCCGCCAGCTGACGGCCGTGGCGGATGCGACGAGCCCGCTGAGCCACTGGTTCGGCAGTCCGACCTGGTCGCCCGACGGCCAATGGCTGGCCTTCGTGCACTACATGAGCGGCAGCGCGGTGGAAGCGGTCTTCCCGCAGGCGGAGATCGGCGCGTCCCGCATCGTCGGCACCACGGGCTGCGGCACCAGCCCCGTCTATGTGCTGCCGGCGGCGCAAGCCCAGCCGCTGGCCTTCACCTGGCCGAATGTGAAGCACGATTTCGCCGTCAAGATGCAGGCGATGACGGTCGGAACTGGGGAGTGGGTCACGACCTGTTCCACGCTACGCTGGCTGCCATGAAGAACCTTCGCACTGCACTCGCGCGCGCACTCTGCGCGCTGGCCTTCTGCGGCGCGGCCCAGGCCCAGTGGCTCGGCGCCGACTACGCGACCTTCGGCGTACCGCAGGTCAATTACGCGGCCAACAGCTATCTCAACCTCTCGGTGCTGAACAACGCCAACCGCGATGCGGCAGCGGCGCGGTCGGCGTCCGAGGTGTCGACCTTGGCGCCGCGCACGGCGGAACGCTCCAGCGTGGCTGCCGAGCTGGCTGCCTTCTACCCCGGCGCCTCGCGCGGCCAGCTCACGCAGGTCTTCACCGAGTCCTTGACCAGCTTCGAGCAGGTCACCCAGCGGCTGGGCCTGCCGCGCGATGACGTGGCGGCTGCGCTGGCGGCCTTCATCGTCGGCAACTACATCGCCCTGCATGGCCAGGCGCTGCCGGCCGATGGCGAGTTCGTCGCGCTGACCGGCCGCCTGCGCGCCGCGCTCGCCGCTTCGCCGGGCTTCGCGCAGGCGGCACCCCGGCAAAAGCGCCAGGCCTATGAGCAGCTGGCCATGATGGGCATGTTCATGACCACCGCGCGGCTGGCCCTGGCCAAGACGCCCAATCCGCAGGCGGAAACCCACTTCCGCAACCACGCCAAGGCCAACCTCGAACAGCTGCTCAAGCGCCCGGCCGAAAGCCTGGAGATCAAGGGCGGCAGGATGACGGTGCGTTGAACGGCCGGCGGCGGTTGGGCGCTGCCTGGCTGGCCGTGCTGGCAAGGGCAGCAGCCGCACCGGCCCTGGCACGGTCGGCGCCTTCAGTTCGCGCCAGCAGGACGACGGCGCCGGGCGCCGCGGCCGCTACCAGCTCGGCGGCTTCATGCTGACCCTGGACGATGACGACGGCCGCTTCAGCCTCGACAAGTAGTCCGCCCACTCATCCTTCATCCGGAGCCCTGCATGTCACGCCGCCTCCCTTTGATGCTTGCCGTCCTGCTGGTCTGCGCCGCCAGCGCGGGCGTGGCCCAGGTCGCCCCCGCCGTTAGCCTGGCCGATCAGATGCGCGCCATGCTCGGCAAGCCCGCAGCCAGCGGCGCGGCGGCGTTCAGCCCGGCGCCGGCGGTGGCCGCCGGCGCCACCGGCCTGGGCAGTTTCGACGCGCCCATCGTGGTCAACGGCCCGCCTCAGCTGCAGCAGTCGGCCGCCGAGCTGGCGCAGCGCTTCCCGGCGCAGCACCGCGCCGCGATGACCAAGGCCTTCCAGGAGTCCTTCGTCTTCTGGCAGAAGCTGGAGAAGCAGCTTGGCCTGACGCCCAACGACGTCGCCGCCGCCGTGGCCGCCTTCATCGCCGGCAACTACGCCGCCTTCATGCAGCAGCAGGTGCCTGACGAGGACTTCAAGTCGTTGGTGCTGCAGATGCAGAGCCTGCTGGCGCGCAACGCGGCTTTCACGCAGAGCAATCCGGTTGCCAAGCGCGCCATGTTCGAGCAGCTGGCGATGGTCGGCACCTTCATGGCCGTCTACCGCGAGCAGCTGAATCGCCAGCCCAGTCCCAGCGAGGAAGTCCATTTCCGCAATGCGGCCAGGGCCAACCTCGAAGCCGCACTCGGGCTGGCGGTGGAGCGCATCCAGATCGGGTCGCAGGGGCTGATGGCGCGTTGAGCCGCGGCCCCGCGCTGTCAGGGGCAGCAGGAAGCCTGCCGAGGCGCGCTGCGGTCTGGCATGCCGGGCAAGCTCAGGTCGTCAAGGATGGTGCAGTCGACGGCAGGCCCGCCGGCACAGGCGCCCTCGCAGCTGCGGACAAATGCCGCCACGCTGCATTCCAGTGCCTGCAGCTCGGCCAGCTTCTGGCGCAAATGCAGCAGATGGCGGGCGGCAACGTCGCGCACTTCGACGCAGGGTCTAGCGGGTTCGTCGACCAGACCGACCAGCTCGCGCACCTGGTCGATGGAAAAGCCGAAGTCGCGGCAGCGCCGGATGAATGTCAGCCGGCGCACGGCCGCCTGTCCGTAAACCCTGCGCCCACCCTCGGTGCGGGGACTTGGCGGCAGCAGCCCGATCTCTTCGTAGTAGCGGATGGTCGGCACCGTGCACCCGGTCTGCTGGGCGATCACGCCGATGTACAGCGGCAGCGAGTTGTTCATGCGTCAAAGCTTAGCCGTTGCAGGGCGACGGGCAGCCGCAGGCCGCGCGTCGGGCTGCCTGGCGACGGCGCAACCACCATGTGCCGGCGAGCACCACGGCAGCCGCCGTCAGCACCGCCGCTGCGGGCCACAGCTCGTCCGCACAGGCGGCCAGTGCAGAACCAAAGGCCGAGAGCCCCGCCGACACGCCCAGCAGGGGAATGGCACAGCAGGCAGCACAGGCGGCACCCAATCCGACGACAGCTTTCCAGGACTTCATTCGTGTTCCTTGTGGTGAGGATGCGAGCAGCATGCAAGCTCAAGCCACTTGAGGAGCAAGCCCCTTTTTTCAGAGCCGGCGTGTCCACAATGCCTGCCATGGACCTCATCAAGACCCTGGGCCTGTTCGTGGCCACGGCGCTGGCCGAAATCGTCGGCTGCTACCTGCCTTATCTCTGGTTGAAGCAGGACCGTTCTGCCTGGCTGCTCGTGCCCGCAGCCGCCAGCCTGGCCCTCTTCGCGTGGCTGCTGACGTTGCACCCGACGGCCGCGGGGCGCGTCTATGCGGCCTATGGCGGGGTCTATGTCGGCGTGGCCATCCTGTGGCTGTGGCTGATCGACAGGGTGACACCGACCGCGAACGACTGGATCGGCCTGGCGGTGTGTCTGCTCGGCATGGCCATCATCATGTCCGGCTCGAAGGCGCAGGGCTGACGGCGCCGCACGAAGGTGCCGGTCGCCTCGGCCTGCAGGCGCTGCAGCTCGCCGCTCCCGGCGCTGGGCCTCGAGGCAGCCGGGCCGCTGGCGCCTGAGCGGCTGCCTCAGAGCCCTGCCTTCTCCTTCAACGCGAGGTTTGCGTCCAGGTATTTCAGCGTCGCCTCGATCGACTCGTGCCCGAGCGCCGTCGTGTGCTGCAGCACATGCGGCGTCACGATGAGCGCCAAGGCGTGTGGTCGACCGCACAAGCCACGCAGCCCAGCACGGGTGAATCCGCGCTGGCGCGGACGGGCATTTGAAACTTACATTCCCCCATCGCCACCGCTGCCGAAACCATCGGCCGGCGGTTCAGTCCAACAAGTTTGTCCACCGCCGCCATGCCAAGAGGTCTTCCCACCTCGCCTGGGCGGCGGATAGACGCTATTCGGTAGGTCCCAGTGGCAGCAGCCCTCTACGTCGCAGCCGTCCTTGCGCTCCTGGTGGGCATTGCGCACTCGGTGCTTGGCGAGCGCTACATCCTCATCCGCCTCTTTCGCCGTGACGGGTTGCCGAAGCTCTTCGGTGGCACGGAGTTCACCGCCCGCACCCTGCGCTTTGCATGGCATGTCACAACAATCGCTTGGTGGGGTTTCGCCGCTGTGCTTGTGCAGCTTGCGCAAGGCTCACTCACCGCCAGCAGCGTCGCCTTCGCCATAGGCATCACGTTCAGCGCGACTGGGCTGGTCACGTTGACAGCCTCGCGAGGTAAGCACTTGGCGTGGCCTGTGTTCCTCGCGATCGGCGGCATCGCGTTGTATGCCGGCAGCTAGCCATTCGATGGTGCGGGTCGTCCAAAAGCTGTGCTTTTGACCGGCCGCTCATGTCGAACGTTTGATATGGCTTCTTCCTGCCAGCGGCAAGACCCGGCCCTCTGCGGTGCAGAGGGCGCCGCATGAACAACGATATATGCGCCATTTTCTGTCGCTCCTACGACAGAGCTTGGATCGAAGGCGTCATGAGCGCTCGTCAGCAGTGAGGCCTCTCAGGAATCACCCTCCAAGCAGTTGACTTCATGAACTCTTGCGCGGCGGCTTGACGCGCGATCCAATGCCCCGGCCACCCTGTCCCGACGGCCTTAACCCGCCGGGCAGTTGGCGAACACATTCCGGCTGGCGTTGAAGCCGTCCATGCGCCAACCCTGCGGCGTCCAGCGCAGGCTCATGGCGCCGGCGAAGTCGATGCGCTCGTTGCCCTTGCGCGAAAGCGGCGGCATGTCCGGGCGCGGCGGCGTGTCGCCAGCGATCATGTGGCGGATGTCCAGGCGCTGCGTCGTCGCGGTGACGTCGGGCAGGCAGCGTGCGGCGCGGCGCATCACGGTCGCTGGTGCCTTGACGATGTCCGGCCCTTCGACGAAATCCAGCTGCGGCAGCGACAGCTTTTGCAGCAGCAGCCCGTCGCCGCGCGCCAGCGCATCGCGCAGCTGGCGCCAGAACTGCACGAAGGCGCCGTCACGGTCAACCGACACCGAACAGCCTGCTGCCTTGGGAGCGAGCGCTGCCATGGCGGGGATCTCCAGCGCGCCGCAGGCCGCCGGCTCGAAGGCGAGGGTGTAGCCGGCGCCAGCCGCTCGCCGCACGTCGACGCGCTGGCGCTGGCCGAGGGTGGTGTCGGTCCAGTCGAAGCGCCAGCCGCCGTCGGCCTGGGCGAGCGGCGGGCCGGCGCTGGCCCAGTCGCATTCGCGCTTGCCGGCGGCCACGCTGACGCTGACCGCCAGCGGTGTACCGGCCGCGTCGTGGCTGACGCGATAGCTGTGGACGCCGTCGGGCTTGCAGATCAGCTGCGTGGGCGGCGCGTCGGCGCCGTGGGCCGCGGCGAACGGCACCAGCAGTGCAAGGGTCAGCAGCGTGCGGCCAGCGGGCATCGTGCGGTCAGGGTGGGGTGCCGCCCAGTATGCGCGGGCTCAAGGGGCACGCCGCAGGCCGATGGCGTCGGAGAGCCGCCGGTCCGCGTAGGTCACGCCGTCGTAGTTCTCGCCGCGCACGCCCTGGTTGCCGCCGACGACGCGCACCGTGCCGCTGGCCAGCACCTCCGACACGATGGCCACATGGCCCTGCGCCGGGTTGTTGCCGCGCGGGAAGACGATGACATCGCCGGGCCGCACGCTGGTCGCGTCGATCGGCACGGCGTTGCCCCAGTTCAGCCAGCTGCGCGCGGCGGCGCTGTCGGTGCCGCGGATGCCGGCCTGCTCCATGGTCCAGTTGACGAAAGACGAGCACCAGGCGGTCTCGTCGTTGCTGGCGCGCAGGCTGGTGGTCTGGTGGTACTCGACGATGCGCGCGTTGTCGCGGGCGCCGCGCACTTCGTTCGTGCCAAGCTCGCCGCGCGCGATGGTCAGGTGGCGCGGCACGCCGGCGGCCGGGGCCGGCTGTGCCGCGGCGGGCGCCTCGGTCAGCAGGCCCTGTCGGTCCAGCGCGGTCTCGACCGCGTTGGTGCGGCGCTGCTGGTCGGCGCGGATGACGGCCTGCACCTCGGCCTCGCTCGGCGTGCGGCCGAGCTGGTTGCGGGCGATGGTGGCAAAGCCGCCGCCGGCCCGGTTGCCGTTGGCCAGGCGGAAGCGCTCGCCCGTGGACGCGTCGACAAAGCTGTTGAGGCGCAGGTCGGTGAGGCTGGCCGCGGTGATGGCCTGGCCGCGCAGCGTGTCGAGCTGGCCGAGCAAGCGCGCCGCTGCGGTGGGCGACTGGTTGTAGAGGTCGAGGTAGGCACTGGCCAGGCGGGCGTTCGAGGGATCGAGGCCGGCGCGGCGCGCGGCGGCTTCGTAGGCGGGCAGCTGGCCTTGCAGGGTCTGCAGCTGGCGGCGGTCGGCATCGGCCGGGCTGCTGGCGGCATGCTGGTATGAGAAGGAGCCGCGGTTGTGGGCCGCGTTGCCGGGGTCGGTGTGGCCGCCGTAGGCCGCGGTGAAGCCGCCGTCGGGGCGGCGCGTGCCTTCGGCGTTGCCGATGACGATGGCGGCCGCCGCGTTGGCGCCGAGCGCCGGGTCGGTGAAACGGCGCAGGTCGAGGGTGGCGCTGGCCTGCCGATCGGCGACGGCTGGTGTGGCGCCGACAGACGCCTGCGGCCGGCCTGCGGGATGGGCACCGGGCAGGCGGATGAGGTCGCCGACGCTGATGCGATCGGGGTCGCGGCCGGCGCCGTGGCCACGGCCGCTGCCGAGCTTGGCGGCATCGAACTGCGGGTTGGCGGCCAGCAGCTGCGGCAGGCTGACGTCCCAACGGTCGGCGATGCCCGCCAGCGTCTCGCCGGCGACGACGCGGTGGCTGCGCTCCAGGCCCGGCGTGGCCACCGGGATGACGAGGCGCTGGCCGACCTGCAGCCGGTCGGGGTCGCGCGGGCTGCCGCCCATCCGACCGTCTGCACGGGCCGCGTCCATGCCGTTGGCGCGCATCAGCGCCTGGGCCGACACGCCGTGGCGCTGGGCGATCTCGGTGACGGTGTCACCGCTTTGCACGCGGTAATTCTGGACGGCGGCCATGGCGCTTCCTGGTCTGTAGGCTGGAAGCGCTATTGCAGCCCCGCTGCGCCCGATCCGCCAGTTAGGGCTGGCCGCAATTCGGGGCAGCCGCAGCTGGGGTTGGCCGCAGTGCCCCGCCGGGCTCAGCGCCGGTGGTAGGCGCCGGCGATGGCGTCGGCCACCGTGCGGGTCCAGGTATCCAGGTGGACAAAGTCGACCGACTGGGGGAAGCGGTGGGCCCCGAAGACGAGGGCCTCGAAGTCCAGCACGGCCTCACGCGTCTCGGGCGTGGGCTGTTTCAGGTCCGCCAGCAGCACGACGCGTCGCGACGTGTGCATGCCGTCGGCCAGGTCGGTCGCGTCCAGATTGAGCCCCCAGTGCCACGACGGGTCGGCGTGGCGGACGGCCTCGCCCAGGCTGGCGGCCAGGTCGCCCAGCAGGCTGTAGACGATGAAGGGGCCGCTGCGCGGGCAGTCGGGCCAGGGCTTGTGTGGGGGCAGGCGGTCGAAGGCGGGCAGCCGCGCCCAGTTCGCCCGCGCCCAGGTCTTCAAGGCCTTGGCATAGGCGGCGCCCTGCAGGGCCTGCGGATCAGGGCCGCCGCGGGCGATCAGCCAGTGCCGCAGCGACTGCTGGCGCGCCGCCAAGCTGGCCTGGAAGCAGGCCCAGTTCTGCTGCGCCTGGGTCTCGCTCAAGGCGCCCGCGCAGCCCGGGTAGGGCAGCTCGAACGCCGGGTAATCGACCAGATCCCAGGCGGGTGTCCGGGAGCCGGCAAGCCATTGCTGGATCAGTTGGAGCATGTCAGCGGGTGCAAGGAAAAAGGGCGGCTCCCGCGAGCCGCCCCAGGTGGACAGACGCAGGCGTCAGAACCAGCCTTTTACCGTATCGAAGATGCCCCGCCCGGCAGCGTCGCCACCGAAGGCGCCGGCAACGCCGCCGATGACGCCGCCCACCACCGTGCCCACGCCGGGGAAGATGGCGGTGCCGATGGCCGCACCCGCTGCAGCGCCACCCCAGCCACCCAAGGCCCCGCCAGCCACGCCGGACGCGGTACGCCCGGTGTTCTCGCCGATGCGGTTGCCATCGGCCTTGTAGGCCTGGGTGAGTGAGATGGCGTCCAGCACGACACCGACCGGTCGCGCCACCTTGCCGACGTTCTCCAGAACCTGGCCGGCGCCACGCAGGCTGCGGTTGGCGCGCAGCGCGTCGGCATCGAGCGCCACCTGGCCGCGGATGTCGCTGTCCAGCGCCGTGCGGCCGACCTTGGACTCGACCTCGATGCGTTGCTGCATGCGAGGGTCGGTCGCCGCGGGTTCGGCGACCACGTCGACGCGCCGCGCGCCGCCTTGCACCGGCACCTCCGTGCGTGCCGGCACCCCGTCCGCCCGGAAGCGGTCGGCGATGGCATCGCGCGCCAGGGCGCCATTGGTGTTGTTGGCGACCGCGGCACGGACACCCGAGGTGCGCGACAGCGAGCCCGGCGGCGCCGGATTCACGCCCTGCGCGACATCGATGCCGCTGGCGTTCAGCAGCTCGGTCAGGCCCGGCGTGAACCCGCCCCTGCCGGTCCAAGCGCTCGTCGTGGCCTCCCAGCGCTTGACGAGGATGGGGTTGTCGACGAGCACCTTGCCGCCCTGCTGCACCATGCCCTGTCCGGCGGCCCAGAGGCCTCCAGGCACCGCATCAGGCATGGCATCAGGCACGGCGCCCGGCAGCAGGCTCTCGCGAGCCGCCTGTCGCACATCCTGGTGGTAGTGGCCCAGCTCGACGAGCCGGCCCGAGTCCAGCAGGTTGCGCTCGATGGCCGCGTGCGCCGCCTCGGCGGCCTGCGGGTCGCTGTTGCGGGCGCCGACCACCCAGCCGGCCAGGCGCTCGGTGTCGACCTGGCCGGTGCGCGGGTCGGTCGCGCGGCCCACCACCTCGGCGGCGGGGTCGCGCGTGACCGGCGTGGTTGACCGGACGTCGGTACTGCGTTCAACGGCTTGCAAGCTCATGGCCGCCCCCGCTCAGAAGTCCAGGCGGACGAAGGTCAGCGAGAAGCGGTTGGCATCGCGGGCCGCGGGTTCGCGGCTCTCGCTGGAGGCGGCCAGCGCGCCCAGGAAGGCGCCGCTGAACGAGGCCGACAGCAGGCCGCTGAACATGCTGAACAGGTCCTTGACGAAATCGGCTGCGCGCTGCTGGGCGGCCTGGTCGACCGGCTTGGCCGGCTTGCCGGCGTTGAGCTGCAGGTCGGTCTTGTTGATGTAGTTCTGGTCGACCTTCTGGATCTTGCCGTCGGCGCCCACCGCCAGGAAGCCCTTGCCGGCGGGGTTCTCCTGCAAAACGTTGCCGTCGTCGTGGGTCCAGTCCAGCACCTCGCCCCAGCCCTTGGCTTCGTTGATCTTGAGGTCGCCCACCTTGTTGGTGTCCACGCCCTTGATCTGCACGCCGTAGTCGCCGTTGGTGATGTTGACCGTGCTGGCCAGCGTCATGCTCTTGTCATTGACCCAGGGCGTGGTCTCGATGGTGACCTTGGTGCCGTCTTCCAGCGCGAAGGTGGTCGTGCCCCAGAAGTCGAACTCGTGCTTGCCGTCAATGTTGACGTGCGGGTCGCCCCAGATCTTGTAGTCCTCGCCGGTCTTCTTGTTGAAGATGTGGACTTCGTTGTTGTCGCCCGCGGTGATGCGGTAGTTGTCGTTCTCGAACACCGCCTTGCCGCCTTCCATCTTGGTGCTGGCGTGGGTGGGGTTGGACTCGGACAGGGCCGACGTGGTGCTGAGCGACGCCGAGCTGGTCGCTTGGATGGTGGTCATTGAAAGCTCCTCAGGGGTTTGATTCAGTCGCGATGCCATTGCATTCGTAACCGTTCAACCCCGCTAGCTGCGGCCGCCCGCAATTCGGGGCAGCCGCAGCTAGGGTCGGCCGCAGCGCATGTCGGCCCGTCGTCGCTCGCGCGGGCTGGCATTGCCAGCGCCGGCCGGCTGACTGCTGCCGCAGTCTGTCAGCTGGGCCGCGCAGACTGGCCGGACGCTGAACTCCTTTGAAGCCTGCCCATGCCCTCGTTGCCCCTCCCCGCCGCGCCCGACTGCCAGGCTGTCGAGCTGCGTCAATACACGCTGCATCCCTGTCAGCGCGACACGCTGATCGAGCTGTTCGACCGCGAGTTCGTCGACACGCAGGAGGCTGTCGGCATGCGCGTGCTCGGCCAGTTCCGCGACCTGGACGACGCGGACCGATTCGTCTGGCTGCGCGGCTTTGCCGGCATGGCAGCACGGGGCGAAGCGCTGCCTGCGTTTTACGGCGGCCCGGCCTGGGCGGCGCACCGCGATGCGGCCAACGCGACCATGGTCGATTCCGATGACGTGCTGCTGCTGCGCCCGGCCTGGGGCGGTGCTGCGTTGCCCCACCAGCCGCGCGTCGAGAGCGACGCGCAAGGGCTGTTGCGCGTGCTGGTTCTGCACCTGAAGGCGCCGGCCGAGGCCGCGCTGCTGGCGCAGTGCCAGGGCACGGCCGCCCTCGCGTGGTATGTCAGCGAGGCGGCGCCCAACAACTTCCCGCGCCTGCCGCTTCGTGAGGGCGAGCCGGTGCTGGTCGGCCTGGCCCTGTTCAGCGACGCCGCCGCCGCCGAAGCGTGGGCGCGCGACGTCGACGCGCGCTCGCAACCCTGGCAGGCCCGCGCCAGCCAGCACCTGCGCCTTGCTCCCACCACGCGTTCCGCCATCCGCCTCTGACACGCCATGAACAGCCAAGCCACACCGCACGACTTCGACTTCCTGATCGGCCACTGGCAGGTCAGCCATCGCCGCCTGAAGGAGCGCCTGCTCGGCTGCGAGGACTGGGAGGCCTTCGACGGCCGCTGCCGCATGTGGCCGCTGCTCGGCGGCCTGGGCAACATCGACGACAACGTGCTGGAACTGCCGACCGGGCCCTACCGCGCCGCGTCCATGCGGACCTTCGACCCGGCCACGCGGCAATGGTCGATCTGGTGGATCGACAGCCGCAACCCGCACCGGCTGGACCCGCCGGTGGTCGGCCGCTTTGAGGATGGCGTGGGCGAGTTCCAGTGCGACGACGAGCTGCGCGGCCAGCCGGTGCGCGTGCGCTTCCGCTGGACCGACACCGCCACGCCCAAGCCGCGCTGGGAGCAGGCTTTCTCGGCCGACGGCGGCCAGACCTGGGAGACCAACTGGGTGATGGACTTCGAGCGCGTGCCTGACGGCGCCTGAAGCCGGGCGTCAGCTCCCCAGCAGCTTGCGCAGCCGTTCACGCTCGGCAACGATGACCTGCGCTGCGGCCTGCGCGGCTTCGCGCGCCGCGGCGTGCTCGGCCTCGGGCAGCAGCACCAGCTCACCTTTCTCGGTCAGCGCGGCCGGGCGGGCGGCGCTTGCGGCGGCGCCGCTGGCGCGCAGCACGCCCCAGACCATGAAGCCGGGCTTTGCCGTCGTGCCGGTCAGCACGTCGCCATTGGCCTGGGTGCGCAGGATGGGGCCGGCCCAGGCGTTGTTGTTGTGCATGATCTCGGCGGTGCTGCCATCGGCATAGGTCAGCGCCACATAGCCATGGCGCTTGGCCGCCTCGCTGAAGTGGCCGAACTGGGCTGCGCCGTTGGCGCCGGTGAAAAGGCCGGCGCGCGGCGTGCCGTTGCCGTGGAACAGCCCGGTGAAGCCGTTGCCATTGGGATAGGTCAGCGTGCCGCTGACCGGTACGCCTTCGTCAATCACCCCGACGAACACCTTGCCGTCGACCCACTCGGCGCGGCTGGCCGCCGGGTTGTCGAAGTCTTCGACGATGCGCTTGCGCTTGCTGTTGTCGAAATGGCTGTGGTGCACCCCGACCGGAACGCCGGCCTTGTAGCGGCCCCGGCGCAGCTCGCGCGCGCCGTCGCTGCTGACGACCAGGCGCTCGGCGGGGCCGTCGAGCTGGCCGGCGGCGTACTGGCCGCTGTCGACGCCGCCGTCTTTGTAGCTGAGGCGGCCGATGCCGCTGAAGTGGGTGCCGTCGAAGCCGCCCTCGTAGACGTCGCCGCTGGCGTACTGCAGCCGGATCGGGCCGGTGGCGCGGCCGGCCGCCCATTGGGCCTGCAGGCGGCCTCCGTCGGCATAGGCCAGCGTGCCGCTGCCATGCGGCAGGCCGTTGAGCGTCTGGCCGCTGTAGCTGTGGCCGCCGGCCACCCGCAGCGTCTCGCTGCAGTCGCCCTGGCAGCTGGCGCGCGTGCTGCCGCTGAAGGCGCCGGCGGTGGCCTTGTCGTGCTCTCGCGCCAGGCGCTCGGCGTACTCCGCGCGGTTGGCGCCGAAGGTGCGACGCGCCCAGTAGGCGTCGTGGCCAGCGTCGACGGCGGCGGCGACGAGGCCCTCATGGTCCTCGGCGCGGCGTTGCAGCCCGCGCTGGGCGAACAAGGCCTCCATGCGCTGCAGCTTGGCCTGGAAGGCCTGGTCGCGGGCGTCGATGCGGGCGGCGGCCTGCTGCTGGGCGTCCATGCGACGGGTGTCCGCCCAGCTCGTGCTTCTGGCGCCGAAGTTGATCAGCGGCGCGGCCGCCGGCCGGCTGCCGGCGGCACGGATGCGTGCGGTGTGCTCGTCGGCCTGCTGCCGCGCGCGCTGGCCGGCCATCTGCTGCAGCTTCAGGCGGTCGGGTGCGTGATAGGCGTCGCCGTACTGCGCTTGGGCGGTGGTCGCGGCCAGCAGGGCCAGGGCGGCGGCGGCCCATGTCGGGGTCGGGTTCATCGGAAGCATCCTCTTGGCGAGTGGGTACCTCCGATAACGCAGCAAAAGCCCGCGCCGAGGCTCAGTTGTTACATCTGCCCAGGCCTTCGCGCTCTGCCGATGGGGGTGCTGACATGGGTGTTTTGCCCGCGGCCAGGCAGTCCTGCACCGCGGTCGCCATCGCACCGGCCGTCATCGCAATGATGGGCAGGCGCGCGTGTTCGGGCATGGCGCGGATCAGCCGCGTGCCGGTCAGGCCGCCATCTCGGGCGTCTGCATGTCCCATCAGCACCGCGTCGAAGGCCTGCTTCCTGATGCGATCGAGCACGATGACCAGCACATGGCGGCGCTTGAACGGGGGTCAGGCTGCCGCGTCAACCAGGGCCTTGATCAAGGCGGGGTGAACCTGGGCGCCGCTCGTGCGATTGAACAGGCCCATGCTGTGGTTCTGGGTGGCTGCGCCGGCGTCCCAATACACCGGCACGAGGCCGCGTTGCCAAGCGGAGCGAGCGACGTGCTTGTTCCATGCCAGGCGATAGGCCTCGGCACCCGGGTACTCGGTGCGGCGGATGGCGCCGAACTCGCCGAGGATGACGGGAATGCCCTTGTCGACATAGGCCGTCTTCATCTTCTGGAACTGGGCGTCGGCCCAGGCTTCGTCGAAGCCGGCCTCCTTGGCCCTGGGGTCGGTCGCGCTGGCGCCCCATTGCCAAAGCTTGCTCTTCTCGTTGAGCGTGAAGTTGTAGGGGTCGTAGTAGTGCACTTCCATCATCAGCCGGTCCTTGGCCGTGTCGGTTGGCATGACGGCGAAGGCGAGGGTGTGGTCGATGTTGGTGTTGAAACCCTGCACGACGAGATGGCGCACCGCGTTGTTGCCGCCGGTGGCGCGGACGGCGGTGACGAACTGCTGGTTGAAGCCGTTCTGCACCTGCACATACTCGGCCTTGGGCGTGCCGTGGTCGCCCTCCACCATGACCTCGTTGGTGCCGGCGAACAGCAGCGTGTCATCAAAGCCCTTGAAGTGGTTGGCGATCTGCGTCCAGAACTTCGTGATGCGGGCATTGGCCATCGCCTGGGCGGCGAATGTGGGCTGCATCCAGCCGCCGTCCCAGTGGATGTTGATGATGGCGAACAGGCCGGCTGCCCGCGCATAGCCCACGACCTCGGCGACGCGGGCCATCCAGGTCGCGCTGATGGTGTCGCTGGCGTCGGCGTACTGCTTCCATGACACGGGGATGCGTACCGTCTTGAAGCCGGCGGCCTTGAGGGCGTTCATCAGCGTCGGCGACGTGGCGGGATTGCCCCACGCGGTCTCGCCGCCGATGGCTTCGAGTGCGTTGCCGAGGTTCCAGCCCGAGCCCATCAGCTTGCTGAGCTGCAGGCTGGTCAGGTCGCGCATGCCGGGGCGTGCCGGTGCGGGTGTGGACGCAGCCCGCGCGGCGGCGCCGCCGCCGCAGCCTGCCAGCGGCAGCAGCGCCACGAGCGCGTTGCGTCGCTTCATGCGCCTACCTTCTGCAGGCTCAGCAGCACGACGTCGTGGCTGCGCAGCTTGAGGGCCAAGGTGGCCGTGCCGGCGGCGCCCACGACCAGCTCGCGCCGCACTTCGGGCTTGTCCGCCGTGAGACCTTGCAGTGTGGCGAGCTGCTTGGCGTCGAGGGTCTTGGGCGAGCCCATCTTCAGATAGGCCGTGTGCGCGTCGTTGACTTCATAGCCGGTGCGCTGCTGGGTCAGCTGGTAGCGGCCGGGTTTCAGGTTGCGCAGCTCGACGGTGGCCGTGCCGACGTCCCTGGACGGCCGTGGCTTGCCGAAAAAGCTGCGGTTGCTGACCTTCTGGTCGGTGTTGCGCCAATCCCAGACGATGGCATTCACCTGCCGGCCATCCGTTGCGGCCCAGGTGAAGGCGTCGTTGCTCGGCACCTCATTGCCGTTGAGTTCCGCCAGGGCGGCCAGGTATTTGTAGGTGAACCAGGTCGGCTTGCGCACGCCCTCACGCGTCATCAGGCCGAAGCCGCCGTGGAAGGGCGCGTCCGGCGGGCCGGGTTCCTCGAACAGGTCGCTGTAGACCCAGTAGCTCATGTTCTGCGCCAGGCCTTGTGAAGCTTTCAGCTTGGTCAGCACATAGGCCGCGCTCATGTAGCTGTCGTGCACGAGGTCGCGCGGGTTGTAGCTGCTGCTCCATTCGGTGAAGTACAGCGGCAGGCCGGGCAGGTGCGAGGCTTCGATTTCCTTGCGCACGCGTTTCACGTCGCCCACTATTGCCGAGGGCGTCGCCAGCAGCATCAGGTCTTCCTTGCCGAACTCGTCGAGGAAGCCGCCGTCCACGCCGTAGGTGTGCACGGTGATGAAGTCCACCGGCGTGTTCGTTGCCTTCGCATGCGCCAGGAACTCCGGCACCCAGGCCGCGCCGGCCGTGGACGGGCCGCCGACCGGCAACTGCGCATCGATCGCCTTGATGGCCTTGGCGGTGCGGGTGTAGAGGTCGAAGTAGGCTTGCTTGTCGGCCTTCTCCCAGAAGCCGTCGAGGTTGGGTTCGTTCCAGACCTCGAAGTACCAGCTGCGCACTTCCTTCTCGCCATAGCGCTTCAGCAGGTGGCGCGTGAAGGCGTCGATCAGCGAGACCCATCCGGTCGGTTCAGGGTGGGAGGTGTTGCCGGCCCAGTAGAAGATCTTCAGGTCGGACGTCTTCAGCGCCAGCGGCGTGAAGCCCAGCTCGATGAAGGGCTTGATGCGCCGCGCCAGCATCGCGTCGTAGAGCTTGTCGATGCCGGTGAAGTCGAACACCAGCTTGCCCGCGGCGTCGCGCGTCACCGTCTTGAACACGTCGTGGAAGATGGCGTGGAAGCGCAGGTAGCGAAATCCCAGTTCGTCCACCGTCGTTTTCAGCTGCGCCAGCGAGTCCTCGCGGAACAGCGTGCCCGGGTAGTCGGCGCCGACGCAGTGGTCGAAGAAGCGGTCCAGCGGCTGCGTGGCCTCGGCCAGGTCCAGCACGATGCGGCGTGGGGCCGGCTGTGCGTGGGCGGCGAGCGGCAGGGCGGCGGTGGCGGCAGCGGCGGCAATCACTTGGCGGCGGGATGTCATGTGGCAAGTCCTCGATAGGTGAAGTTGCGGGCGCGCACCTCGCCGGCCCCGGCACTGAACAGCGCAGGTCGCAGGCTGACGAAGCCGCCAAAGACGTTGTGATGCAGGCCCGAGACCTCCATCTGCCAGGAATGCTGGGTCCAGGTCTTGCCGTCGTCGTGCGAGTAGTGCCAGGTGATGACGTTCTCGCGGTTGAGGAGGCGGATGTGGACGCGGCGCGTGGCCATGTTCTGGCGCATCCAGCCATGCTCCTGGCCGTAGCCGTAGGTCAGCATCTGCGTCGTGCTGAAGGCGATGCCGACATGGCCGCGCTCCTCGTAGAACAGCGCCAGGCCGCCGTGGCCGTTGGGATCGTTTCCGCTGATCTCCAGCTCGACGCTCACTTCGTAACTGCGGTCACCGCAGGCGCAGGTCAGCGGCGACGAGTCGGGCAGGGCCTTGCCCTTGCCGCGGATGACGAGGGTCTTGTCCTCGAAACGCAGACGCTTGGCCTCGTCGGGGCCGGGCGCGTGGAAGGCCCATTGCAGGCCCAGCTTGCCAGATGAGAAATCATCGGACAGCGCAAAGCCGGCCTTGCTGGGCCGGCCACCGCGCGGCTTGGGCAGCGGCCGGTCCAGCGTGCCGCCCTTGGCGCGCAGCCAGCCGTCCTTCGTCCACTCGACCGGCTCCAGCAGCGCCTGGCGGCCCAGCGTGCGGAAGTCCTTCTCGTAGCCGTGATAGACCATCCACCAGTCCCCGGCCGGACCCTCGACGACGGTGGCATGGCCGCGCGACCACCAGGGTTCGCTGGCACTCGTTGTGCGCACGATGGGGTTGTTCGGCGCGTCCTGCCAGGGCCCGTGCACGGAGCGCGAGCGCGCCAGGGTGACCATGTGGCTCGTAGGTGGCCCGGCGGTGCCGCCGACGGCGCTGATCAAATAGAACCACTCCCCGCGCCGGAACAGCTTGGGACCCTCGGGCGCGAACATCTCGACGACCCAGTCCTTCGGGTACTGCCAGGGCTTCCACGCGTTGTCTTCCAGCGCGCCGTCGGTGGCGAGGCCGTCGTCCTTGAGTCGTACGCGGCGGCCGCCGTTGACAAAGAGATAGCGCTTGCCGTCTTCGCCGACAACGTGGCCCGGGTCGATGCAGCCGGGGATCTTGAGGTCGATGGGCGCACTCCACGGCCCGCGGATGTCGTCGGCGTGGATGACGTAGATGCCCGTGCCGGCATCCTGCAGCACCGGGATGTAGATGAAGAAGCGACCTTGGTGCTTGATCAGGTCCATCGCCCAGACCGTGCCGATGGGTTGCGTCAGCGCGGCCGTGATCGGCGTCCAGTTCACCAGGTCCAGCGAGTGCCAGATGACGGCGCCCGGGTAGGACTGGAAGGACGAGAAGGTCATGTAGTAGTCGGCCCCGTCCTTGAGGAGGGTGGGGTCGGCATGGTCTCCCGCGACGATGGGGTTCAGGTAGGTGCCGTCGCCCAGGTCGGCCTTGCGCTGGCCCTCGATGCCGGCGGCCAAGCGCGGCGCGGCCAGCGCAGGCGTGACCGCCGCGCCCGCGAGTGCGGCCTGCAAGGCCATGCGGCGTGACAGCGTCATACCGTGCCCCGCGTCGCTTCCAGTTTGCCGCGGATCTGCAGCATGCGCGCCTCGGTCAGCGGGAAGCGCAGGATGGCGACGAGCGCCAGCACCAGGCCGATGACGGGGATGCCCGACAGCAGGATGCGGATCCAGAAGATGGCCTCCGGCGTCTGGATGTCCTGCTTGGCATCGAAGCCGGTGAACTGCAGGATCCAGCCCGAGGCGCCCACGCCCAGG
>NZ_JBQVNP010000095.1:0-20349 GCF_052436255.1 Roseateles sp.
CCGCTGAGTCGCTCGGCCAGCGGCGGCAGCGCGACATGACGCGCCTCGGCCGACAGCGGCGGCATCAGCTTGGGCTTGAGCTTGGCCAGCAGCACCACGTACAGCACGTACAGGCCGGCCAGCATCAGGCCGGGGAAGAAGGCGCCGGCATAGAGCTGCACCACCGACACGCCGGCGGTGGCGCCGTAGACGATGAGCATGACCGACGGCGGGATCAGGATGCCCAGGCAGCCGCCCGCCGTGATGGCGCCGGCCGACACGCGCACGTCGTAGCCGCCCTTGAGCATCTGCGGCAGGGCCAGCAGGCCCATCAGCGTGACGACAGCGCCGACGATGCCGGTGGCGGTCGCAAAGATGGCGCAGGTGAAGATGGTGGCCACCGCCAGCGAGCCTGGCACGCGGGCCATGGCCAGGTGCAGGCTCTTGAACAGCTTGTCGATCAGGTTGGCCCGCTCGACCAGGTAGCCCATGAAGACGAACAGCGGGATGGAGATGAGCACGTCGTTGCCCATCACCTTGAAGGCGCTCTGCACCATCAGCGCCAGCGTCTTGCCGGTGTCGAAGTCGTAGGCCAGCCAGGTGAACAGCATGCCCATGCCCATCAGCGTGAAGGCCGTCGGGAAGCCCAGCATGATGGCCACGACGACCAGCGCCAGCATGGTCAGGCCCAGGTGGCCGCGCGTGAGCTGCTCGGCATTGAGGAGGGTGAAGGCCGTGCCGGCGATGATGATCGCCATCAGCGCGAAGCCGAACCAGAGTTCCTTGCGTATCTTCACGGCCGGCCCTCTTCGGCGTGGACCATCTGCTTGAGCTTGTCGACGTCGACTTCCTCGACGTCCTGCTCTCGACTGGGCCAGCAGCCCTGCTGCAGGCATTGCAGGCAGCGCACGATCTCGACGAGGCCCTGCAGCAGCAGCAGGCCGCCGGCCAGCGGGATGACCGCCTTGAACGGGTAGAGCGGCAGCGGCGTGGCGCTGAAGGTGGACTCGCGGATGGCCACTGCGTCCTCGAAGAAGGTCCAGCCGGCCCAGGTCAGCGCGACGATCCCCGGCAGGAAGAAGACGATGTAGAGCGTCAGGTCGATGGTGGCCTGCGTGCGCGGCTGGAAGAAGCCGTAGAGCACGTCGCCGCGCACGTGGCCGCTCTTGGCCAGCGTGTAGGCGCCGGCCATCATGAACAGCGTGCCGTAACCCATCAGCTGCGCATCGAGGTTCCAGTCGTGCGGCGCGTTGAGAATGTAGCGGGAGAAGACCTCCCAGCTGATCAGCGCGGTCAGCGCGACGATCAGCCAGGCAAAGGCCTGGCCGATCCAGGTGGACAGATGGTCCACGGCGAGCAGGAGCTTTTTCATGTGATGGCAGGAAAAAGGGGCGCGAGGCCCCTTGGTGTCGCCGCGGTCAGGCCTTCTTGGCCGGTGCGCGGAAGTAGTGGTTCCAGGCCATCTTGTAGTCGACCGTGTAGTCGTTCTGCCAGCCGCCGGCGCGCTGGGCGAAGGCCTTCTGGCTGTCCAGCACCTTCTTGAACAGCGGGTTCTCGGCGGCCTTGGCGGCGATGACCTTGTCCCAGGCGGCGATCTGCGCGCGCAGCACGCTGTCGGGCGTCTTGTAGAACTTCACGCCGGCCTTCTTGAGCTCGCCGTAGTCGGTGCTGTTGCGCTCGATGGCCTTCCAGCTCATGTCGGCGCTGGCCGCCTGCACGGCGTAGTCGATGACCGCCTTCAGCTCGGCCGGAAGCCCGTCGTACTTGGCCTTGTTGAACAGGATCTCGAACTGCTCGCCGCTCTGGTGGAAGCTTTGCAGCATGCAGGTCTTGGCCACGTCGGCAAAGCCCAGTACGCGGTCGGACGACGCGTTGTTGAACTCGGCCGCGTCGATCAGCCCGCGGTCCAGGGCCGGCACGATCTCGCCGCCCGGCAGCGGGTTGACGGCCACGCCCAGCTCCTTGAACACGTCGACGGCCAGACCGACGGTGCGGAACTTCAGCCCCTTGAGGTCTTCCGGCTTGCCGATGGGTTTCTTGAACCAGCCCAGCGGCTGGGTGGGCATGGGGCCGTAGAGGAAGCTGACGACATCGATGTTCAGCGCCGCATAGACCTCGGCCAGCAGCGCCTTGCCGCCCCCGTAGTTATGCCAGGCCAGCACCATGTTCGGATCCATGCCGAAGGCCGGGCCCGAACCCCACAGCGCCAGGGCGTTGTTCTTGCCGTAGTGGTAGGCCACCACGCCGTGGCCGCCGTCCAGCGTGCCCTTGTTGACGGCATCGAGCAGCTGGAAGGCCGGCACGACCGAGCCCGAGGGCAGCACCTCGATCTTCAGGCGGCCGCCGGCCATGTCGTTGACCTTCTTGGCGAAGTCCTGCGCGTACTCATGGAAGATGTCCTTGGCCGGCCAGGTCGACTGAAAGCGCATGCTGACGGTCTGCGCGGTCGAGATCATGGGTGCGGCCAGGGCGCCTGCACCGGCGGTGGTGACCGCGGCCTTCTTGATGAAGCGCCGACGCGCGCTGGGAATCTGGGTCATGGGCTTGTCTCCGATCTGAAGTGTTGACTGCGCCTTGATAAACCGTGCGGCTGGGCGCCCGCCGCCGTGCCCGACTGTCTGGTGCTGCCCTTATCCGACGCAACTGGGTCAAACCCACGGTTGAGGCCCGCTTGACCGCGTTCGTTCGCTCGCGCAGCATCATGTCGATGTCCCTCATGACCGCGCGACCCGCCCATTGGCAAGACCGCAAGCGCTACGGCTGGCTGTTGTCGGGGCTCTTGCCGGGCATGGCCTGGATGAACCTCTGGCAGTACCAGTCCACTGGCAAAGTAATGTTTCTGTGGCTGATGCCCGCCGTGATCTACAGCCTCGTTCCGCTGCTGGATTGGTGGCTGGCCGAAGATCGCGCCAACCCGCCGGCCGAGGCCGTGCCCGCGCTGGAAGCGGACCGCTGGTATCTGGCAGTGCTGCTGCTGTTCATCCCGCTGCAGTTCGGGCTGACGCTGCACGCCGCCTGGATCGCCACGCGCGAGCCGGCCGGGCCCCTTGGCGCGATGGGCCTACTCGGCCTGGTGCTGACCGTGGGTGGCATGAATGGCGTGGCCATCAACACCGCCCACGAGCTGGGCCACAAGCGCGCCCGCTGGGAGCGCTGGCTGTCGCGGCTGGTGCTGGCGCCGGTGGCCTATGGGCATTTCTACGTCGAGCACAACCGCGGCCACCACCGCCGCGTGGCGACCTTCGAGGACCCGGCCAGCGCGCGCCTGGGTGAAGGCTACTGGGCCTTCCTGCCGCGCACGCTGATCGGCGGCCTGCGTTCGGCCTGGGCGCTGGAGGCGGAACGGCTGGCGCGCCGCGGCCTGCCGGCCTGGCATTGGCGTCACGAGTGTCTGCAGGCCTGGACGATGACGCTGACCTTGTATGGCGGCCTGGTGGCCTGGCTGGGCTGGGGGGCGCTGCCCTTCTTGCTCGCGCAGGCCCTCTACGGCGCTTCGCTGCTGGAGGTGGTCAACTACATCGAGCACTACGGCCTGCTGCGTGCCACCGGTGCCGATGGCCGGCCGGTGCGCTGCGCGCCCGAGCATTCGTGGAACAGCAACCACCGCGTGTCCAACCTGTTCCTGTACCACCTGCAGCGCCACAGCGACCACCACGCCCACCCGGCGCGGCGCTACCAGGCCCTGCGGCATTTCGATTCGGCGCCGCAACTGCCCAGCGGCTATGCCGGCCTGCTGCTGCTTGCCTACTGCCCGCCGCTGTGGTTCCGGCTGATGGACCGGCGGGTGCTGGCTCACTACGGCGGTGATCTGTCGCGCGCCAATGTCCAGCCCTCGCGCCGCGCCGTGCTGCAGCGCCGCCTGGACGCCGTTCAAAATCGCTGAACAATGGCGTCAAGGCCGGTGAACCGCCTGCCGGCCTGCAAGGAACACACTGCGAGCCCATGATGCGCCCAGCCAATCGCTACACCCCCGTCGCCATCGCGCTGCACTGGCTGCTGGCGCTGGCCATCGTTGGCGCCCTTGGCGTGGGGCTTTACATGACCAGCCTGCCGTTCTCGCCGACGCGGCTCAAGCTTTACAACTGGCACAAGTGGGCGGGCGTCGCGATCCTGGCGCTGTCGGCGCTGCGGCTGCTGTGGCGCCTGACGCACCGCCCACCGGCCGACCTGCCCATGCCAGCCTGGCAGGCGCGTGTCGCCCACCTGACGCACGGCCTGCTCTACGTGCTCTTCTTCGCCGTGCCCCTGGCCGGCTGGGCCTACAGCTCGGCGGCGGGCTTCCCCATCGTCTGGTTCGGCGTGCTGCCGCTGCCCGACTTCGTGCCCAAGGACAAGGAACTGGCCGCGGTCTTCAAGCTCGTCCACAAGTTCGCCGCCTACGGGCTGGGCCTGCTGGTGGCGGCCCATGTGGGCGGCGCGCTCAAGCACCATCTGATTGACCGTGACCGCCTGCTCGCCCGCATGGGCCTGGGTCGCGCCTGAAGAAAGGATCCCATGAAACACCTGTTTTCCGCCCTGTTGGTCGCCACCAGCGCCCTGGCCACCCAGGCCGCCACGCTGCAGCCCGCCAAGAGCGACGTCAGCTTCACCTTCAAGCAGATGGGCGTGCCGGTCGACGGCACGTTCAAGAAGTTTGAAGCCGCGCTGGACTTCGACGCCAAGAAACCCGAGGCTGGCAAGATCGCCTTCACGGTCGACCTGGGCAGCGTGTCGCTGGGCGACGCCAGCTTTGACGCCGAAATGGCCAAGGCGCCTTGGTTCGACACCAAGCGCAACGGCAAGGCGACCTTCGTCTCCAGCGCCATCAAGCCGACGGGGCCTGGCAAGTACGACGTCGCCGGCAAGCTGAGCATCAAGGGCGCCAGCCGCGACGTCACCGTGCCCATCACCGTGGCCGCAGGTGTTGCCTCGGGCAGCGTCGTCATCAAGCGCCTTGATTTCAAGATCGGCGACGGCGAATGGACCGACACCTCCATGGTCGCCAACGATGTAACCGTCAAGTTCAAGCTGTCTTTCGCCGGCCTGTAACCTCGGCCCTCCTTCCTTCCTAGCCCCCCGGAGTTCCATCGATGAAGAACGCATTGCTGCTCACTGCCCTGCTTGCTGCCGCTGGCGCCGTTCAGGCCCAGAGCGCCACCTACGTGATCGACCCCACCCACACCTTCGTGACCTGGGAGGCCAAGCACTTCGGCACCAGCACCTCGCGGGGCCGCTGGGACAAGAAGGAAGGCTCCATCACCTTCGACAAGGCCGCCAAGACGGGCCGCTTCGAGGTCACGTTGGACATGACGTCCATCTCCACCGGCGTCGGCCCCTTCGACGGTCACCTCAAGAGCAACGACTTCTTCGGGGTCGAGCAGTTCCCGACCGCCAAATTCGCCGGCGACAAGCTCACCTTCAACGGCGACAAGCTCGTCAGCGTCACCGGCAACCTGACGCTGCGCGACAAGACCCATCCGGTCACGCTGACCGCCACCGGCTTCAATTGCTACGACCACCCGCGCCTGAAGCGCGAGGTCTGCGGCGGCGACTTTGAGGCGACCATCCAGCGCAGCCAGTGGGGCATCACCTACGGCGTGCCCGGCATCCCTGACAACGTGCGCCTGCTGATCCAGGCCGAGGCGATCAAGCAATAGAGAGCCTGCCGGCCGCTCGTGAAAGCCCGCCCCGGCGGGCTTTTTGCTGGCCGAGAGAAGGCCGCCGCACGGCGGTCCGTGAACTATGGCCGCATCGCTCCCAGCGGCGCCCCGGCGGGGCGGCCGGCCTGTCGCGCTCCGATGCAGTTCGTCACCCGGGCCGGCCTGCGTGTCGCTCCGGCCCCACGCCGCCCCGGGCGCCTGCTTACAGTGGCCCCAACGACGACACCACGGCCATGACTCCCTCCTTCACACCCAGCCCCCAGCAAAAGCTCTGGATCGCGCGCTGGCAGCGTTTTTCCGGCACGGTGGTGCGCTACTTCCACATCTACGCCGGCTGGCTGGTCGGCATCAGCTGGAAGCGCTTCGTGTTGCTGTCGCTGGCGCTGCTGATCGGCGTCAATGTGCTGAAGAACCTGCCGCCGTTCACCTGGCGCATCAGCGAGCAGGTCGAGGACCACGACCGTGGCGCCGCGGCGCGCCGCCACGCCCGGATGGAGGCGGACGCCAAGAAGGCTGCCGACAAGGCCCGCCGGGCGGCCGAGAAGGCGGCCAAGAAGGATGGCGAGAAGGGCGCCGTCCAGTACGAGGTCAAGATCGACGAGCGCGGGGTGCGCATCCAGCCGGTACGCCCGGCGGCCGCTGGTGCCGGTGCCGGTGCCGCCAGCGCCGTTGACGAGGACGGCGAACCCAAGGCGGCCGATGACACCTCGGCGCCCGCCATCTCCATCGACTTCCCCAGGAGCGCCCGCCCCGAGGACATCCGCGCCGCCATCGACCAGGCCAAGGACCAGCTCAGCCAGCTCAAGCAGGAGGCCGAGGAAGTCACCGAGGCGCAGGTCGCCGCGGCCGAAGCCCAGGCCGCCCTGCGTGAAGCGGCCGAAGAAGCCAGCCAGGCGCAAAGCCGCAAGCGCGTCACCATCATCCATGCCGGGGATTCGCTGATGGACCTGGCCATCCTCTGGGTGCTGGCCTCCGCCGTCATCAAGGCCATGTACAAGGGCCGCATCCAGGCCGAGGTCAAGGCCGCGCAGGCCGCCGAGAACGCCGAGAGCGAGGCGCTCAAGCGCCAGGTCATCGAGGCCCGCATGGCCGCCATGCAGGCTCAGGTCGAGCCGCACTTCCTGTTCAACACGCTGGCGAGCATCGACCATCTGATCGAGACCGACCCGCCGCGCGCCAGCCAGATGCAGAAGAACCTCATCGCGCTGCTGCGGGCCTCCATGCCCACCATGCGCGAAGCCAATGCCAACGGCGGCGTGCGCGATCTGGGCCGCGAGCTGGCCGTCATCCGGCCCTACCTCGAAATCCTGAAGGTGCGCATGGAAGAGCGCCTGCAGACCGAGGTCGACGTGCCCGAGGGACTGCTGTCTGCCGAATTCCCGCCCATGATGATCCAGGGCCTGGTCGAGAACGCGATCAAGCACGGGCTGGAGCCCAAGGCCGAGGGCGGCACGCTCAAGGTCAAGGCCGAGATCGTGCACGGCAAGCTGGCCGTCACGGTGGCCGACACGGGCCTGGGCTTTGGCCGCGCCGCCACCAGCGGCACCGGCGTGGGCCTGGCCAATATCCGCGAGCGCCTGCAGCTGCTGCACGGCAGCAAGGCCAGCGTCACCGTCACCGAGAACCAACCCACCGGCACGGTCGTCACGATCACCGTGCCCTATCGCAGCCGCAACGACGAAGGAGCCACGGCATGAAAACCCTGTTCAAGATCCTCTTCATCGGCACCGCGCTGATGGTCCTGCTGGCAATGCTGGGCGGCTTCGCGCTGTGGAACCACCACGGCCCCGACATGCACATCGTGCTGGACGACGGCGAGTTCTTCTTCGGCGGCAGCGACTTCGGCGACTGGCTGGGTGCTGCCATCGGCCTCTTGGTCGCCGGCGTCATCTGCGTCATCGTTCTGCCGCTGGTGCTGCTGCTCGGCCTGGCGCTGCCGCTGCTCATCGTCGGCGGCGTGATCGCCCTGGTCGTGGCCAGCCTGCTCGGCGTCGGGGCGGTGCTCGGCTCGCCGCTGATCCTGCTCGGCCTGCTGGCCTTCATCGTGTTGCGCAACCGCAGCCGTGCCAACGCGGCCAAATCGGTGTCAGTCTGATCTAGCATCCACGGCCATGACTACATCCCCTGTGAGAGCCGTCCTGGCGGACGACGAAAGACTGATGCGCGAACAGCTGCGCAGCCGCCTCACCGAGGTCTGGCCTGAACTGGACATCGTGGCCGAGGCCAAGAACGGCCTCGAGGCCGTCGAGCTGACCCGGCAGCACAAGCCCGACCTGGTCTTCCTCGACATCCGCATGCCGGGCCTGACGGGCGTCGACGCCGCCCGCCAGATCGCGCAACTGCCGGAGGACGACGACTGGCTGGTGCCCGAAATCGTCTTCATCACCGCCTACGACCAGTACGCCGTGGAAGCCTTCGAGCAGGGCGTGGCTGACTATGTGCTCAAGCCCGCCGAGCGCGAACGTCTGCAGCTGACGGTGGCGCGCATCAAGAAGCGCCTGGCCCAGCGCGAAGGCAGCGAGTCGGTCGAGACCTCGTCAGCGCCGCTGCAGCAGCTGCTGCACAAGCTGTCCGCCCAGGTCAGCGGCGGCGGCGCCAAGCCGAGCTATCTGCAGTGGATCCAGGCGACGGTCGGCCAGGCCATCCAGATGATCCCGGTCGAGGACGTGCTCTTCTTCATCAGCGACGAGAAATACACGCGCGTGCAGACCGCCAAGGTCGAGGCGCTGATCCGCAAGCCCATCAAGGAGCTGGTGGACGAGCTGGATCCGCAGGTCTTCTGGCAGATCCACCGCTCCACGCTGGTGAACGCCCGCGCCATCGACGGCATCACCCGCGACTTCCGCGGCCGTCAGCTGGTGGGTGTGCGTGGGCTCACCGAGAAGCTCGAGGTCAGCCGCAGCTATACGCACCTGTTCAAGGGGATGTGAGCTTTTGATCGTGGGCGCAGCAGGCCGGGCAGGCCTGATGCTTCGTGTCCCCCGGCCGCTTCGCGACCTCCTCCTTTACCTTCGCATCAAGCCTACCCGGCCTCCTGCTGGCGTCACCTCGGTTCTCGCGGCGGAAGACCACTGGTAGAAAAGCCGGGATGTGGCTGGGCGCAATTGCGCAGGCCCACCCGACACCGTCGCCCGCGCCTAGCAGGCGCTGCTCGGCAGGCGGCAGCAGAACATCGAGGTGAAACATTGAATACCTTGTTCCGGAACGGTCGTACCTGACCAAGGAACTTCGCCCTTACTTCTCCACGAACGCCCGCTCGATGACGTAGTCGCCCGGCGTCGTCGTGCTGCCTTCCTTGAAGCCGCGGATCTCCAGCATCTCCTGCATGTCCTTGAGCAGCGCCGGGCTGCCGCACAGCATGATGCGGTCGTCCTCGGGGTTGAGCGGCGGCAGGCCCAGGTCGGCCTGCAGCTTGCCGGTCTGGATCAGGTCGGTGATGCGGCCCATGTTCTTGTAGGGCTCGCGTGTCACCGTCGGGTAGTACAGCAGCTGCTCGCTCGCGAACTCGCCGAGGAACTCGTGCTGGTGCAGGTCGACCGTGAGATGGTCGTGGTAGGCCAGCTCGTTCACGTGGCGCACGCCGTGGACGATGACGACCTTCTCGAAGCGCTCGTACGTCACCGGGTCGCGCACGATGCTGATGAAGGGCGCCAGGCCGGTGCCGCTGCCCAGCAGGTACAGCGTCTTGCCCGGCAGCAGATAGTCGATCAGCAGCGTGCCCGTGGGCTTGCGGCCGACGACGATCTTGTCGCCCGGCTTGATGTGCTGCAGTTTTGACGTCAGCGGACCGTCCGGCACCTTGATGCTGAGGAACTCCAGCTGCTCCTCATAGTTGGCGCTGACGATGCTGTAGGCGCGCAGCAGCGGCTTGCCGTTCTCGCCCTTGAGGCCGATCATCGTGAAGTGGCCATTGGAAAAACGCAGGGCCTGGTCACGCGTCGTCGTGAAGCTGAACAGGCGGTCGGTCCAGTGGTGGACGGTCAGGACGGTCTCTTCGTGGAATGCACTCATGGGGCTGATCGTGGCGGGGTTAACCCCGGGATTTTCGCCGGGAAGTGAGCTTCCACCGTCGCCAAAGGGTCAAGGCGTCGTTTCGATGCCCAGAAGCCTCGCGCCGGCGCCTTGCTGGCTGACCGAATCCTGCGGGTTGTAGAGCGCGCAGGCCTTCAGCGACAGGCAGCCGCAGCCGATGCAGCTCGTCAACTGGTTGCGCAGCTTCTGCAATGCGGCAATGCGTGCGTCCAGCAGCGGCGCCCAGGCCGCCGAAAGCCGGGTCCAGTCCGCCTTGGTCGGCGTGCGGCTGTCCGGCAGCGTGGCCAGCGCGGCCTTGATCTGCGGCAGCGTCAGCCCCACGGCCTGGGCCGCGCGGATGAACGCGACGCGGCGCAGCGCATGGCGCGGGTACTGCCGGTGCCCGCCGGCACTGCGGCTGCCGGCAAGCAGCCCTTGGGCTTCGTAGAAGCGCAGGGCGCTCGTCGCGATGCCCGCGCGCCGGGCGAGCTGGCCGATGGTCAACGGAGCGCTTGACTTCAAGTCCACTTCAACTTCGAGCATGGCGCCATATTCCCACAGACGAGGCCGTCCATGCTGATGAAAACCGCCGCTCCGGCGCCCGCGACGATTGCGCAACTGCACCACCTGCTCGACGCCGGCCAGGCGCTGTCGGCCACCTACCGCGGCCAACTGAGCAACCACCTGCCCATGGCCCAGCAGGCGCTGCTGGAGCTGGGCGCCTCGGCCGCGCGGCTGCAGGCCTTCACTGAAGCCGGCGAGACGCTGCTGGAGCCGCGCACCGCGGCCCGGCCGGCACGCATCGTGGTCGACCGTGACCTCGGCCGCGCAGACAGTGACGCCGCCTGGCGTGCGTACTTCGAGGCCCGCATTGCCGAGCTGGGTTCCGCCGGTGCCCTGGCAGAGGCCCTGCCGATGCTGCTGCCCGGCGCCGGCGCCATTGCCTTCCACGGCCTGATCCGCACCGGCCACGCCGTGCTGGCCGGCCACGAGGGTGAGCTGGCCGCCGGCCTGGCGCACTGGGCGTCGCACTTCATGCCACTGCCGACGACCGACGGCCCGCTGCTTGAGATGACCGACTGGCTGAGCGCGCTGACGGCGTTGCCGCGGCCGGTCTTGCCGGCGGGCAGCCTGATCACCGGTCGCATGCGGGTCTGGGGTGATTCGCCCGGCTTTGCGGCCCTGGCGGGTCGGCTGCGCCACGGGCCGGACACGCTACGCGATCTCGCGCTACTGGCCGCGCGCACCTACGCGTCCACCGGCAACTTCACCGTGCTGCACCTGCTGACGGCAAGCCACGCCATGACCGTGCTGGAGCCCTGGTGGCCATTGGCTGAACTGGCGCGCGGCTTCAGCGTCGCCGCCGCAGCCGGCCTGCTGGCCAGTGGCGCCGAGCCCGCGCTGATGCTGGACCGCCCGCCGAGCCGCCCCTGGCCGGCGCTGATCTCGGCCGCCTGCGAGCAGCCCGATGCCCACGTCATCAAGCTCACCCACGCGGCCTGGCGACTTGGCCGGCGCTGGCCCGACCCGGCCTGGCGCCGCGCCGTCGAACGCGCCATTCCATTTTGATGGAGGAATGTTTCCAGTAAACTGGACAGATGGACATCACTGAACGCATCGGCCGCCGCCTGCATGGGCTGCGCTCGGCCGCCGGCCTGTCGCTGGACGCGCTGGCCCACAAGAGCGGCGTCAGCCGCTCCAACATCTCGCTGATCGAGCGCGGCCAGAGCAGCCCGACGGCGGTGGTGCTGGACAAGCTGTCGTCGGCGCTCGGCGTCAGCGTCGCCTCGATGTTCGAGGCCGGCGCTCCACCGGCCGCACGGTCGCCGCTGGTGCGCGTGGCCGACCAGCCCGTCTGGGACGACCCCGCCTCCGGCTACCGCCGCCGCAATGTCTCGCCGGCGGGCGTGTCGCCGCTGCAGTTGGTGGACGTCGTCTTCCCTGCCGGCCAGCGCGTCGCCTTCGAGACCTCGCAGCGCGATGCCGACATCCACCAGCTCGTCTGGATGATCGACGGCGTCATGGAGATCGGCCATGGCGGGGACGTTTGGAGCCTCAACCCCGGCGACTGTCTGGCCATGCGGCTTGACGCACCCATCCGCTTCCACAACCCCGGTCCCAAGCCGGCGCGCTACCTCGTGGCGTTGACCGGCGCCGAGGCATGACGCCGAGCATTGCCGCCCTCGACCCGGAGCACGCCGACGCGCGTGTGCTGCTGGATGAACTTTCCGCCGCGTTGCAGGCCATCACCGGCGACAGCGGCCGCAGTGGTTTCGCGGCCGACGACGTTCGCGGGCCACGCAGCCGCTTCGTCGTGGCGCGGGACGGCGACGGTCGCGCGATTGGCTGCGGTGCGCTGCGGCCGCTGCAGGGCGGCGTGGCCGAACTCAAACGCATGTATGCCCGTCCCGGCGGCCGAGGCACGGGCGCTGCGCTGCTGGCCCACCTGGAGGCGACCGCGCGCGAGCTGGGTTATCGCGCGGTGTGGCTGGAGACACGCGCCGTGAACGGCCGCGCCGTGGCTTTCTATGAGCGCCATGGCTACCGTCGCATCGACAACTTCGGCCGCTACGCGGGCAATGCGGCGGCCGTGTGTTTAGGCAAGGAACTGGAAATGACCGTGAGCACCATCAGAGAACTTGACGGCGCCGAGGCGCTGGCCCGTGTGCCCGAGTTGGCCGAAGTGCTGCGCGACTGCGTCGAGGGCGGCGCATCGGTGGGCTTCATGCTGCCGCTGGCCGAGGGCCGCCCCGAAGCCTTCTGGCGCAAGGTCGCTGCTTGCGTAGTGGCTGGCGAGCGCCATCTCTTTGTCGCCGAAGACGCGGCCGGGCGCATCTGCGGCACGTTGTCCTTGGTCGTCGACATGCCCGACAACCAGCCGCACCGCGCCGATGTGAGCAAGATGCTCGTGCACCGCCGCATGCGACGACACGGCGTTGCAGAGCGATTGCTGAAGGCGTTGGAAGTGAAGGCGCGCGAGCTGGGCAAGACGACGCTGGTGCTGGACACCGTCACCGGCAGCGATGCGTCCCGCGTCTACGAGCGGCTGGGTTGGCGGAGGGCGGGCGACATTCCGAACTACGCGTTGATGCCCGAGGGCGTGCCGTGTTCGACGAGCTACTACTTCAAGCCGCTCTGAAGCCGATCCCTCGCCGCTCTCGCACCTCGGGCTTGGTCCGATGCTCCGCCTCCAGCTGAGCCAGGAACTCATCCGGCGCGAAGGCCTCGCCAAGGATCTCGACTTGATTTCGTACGGCCGCGAAGTCGCCATGCGTCAGGCAGTCCATCGCGACCAGGCGTGAGCGCTGCTCAGCGGTCGGCGCCTCGCCCGCCTCGCGCTCGAACATCGCCAGCCGCTGCTCGGGCTTCAGCGCCTTGAACCTGATCTTGAAGGCAAAGCGCCGCAGCGCCGCTTCGTCCAGGTCGTCGAAGAGATTTGTCGTGCAGATGAAGAGGCCGTTGAAGCGCTCCATGCCGGCCAGCATCTCGTTGACTTCGCTGACCTCGTAGTTGCGCTCCGCACGCTTGCGGCTGCGCAGGAAGCTGTCGGCCTCGTCCAGCAGCAGCACGGCGCCTTCGGCCTGTGCAAGCTCGAACATCCGCGCCATGTTCTGCTCGGTCTCGCCGACGAATTTGCTGGAGATGTCGCTGGCGCGCTTGACCATCAGCGGCCGGCCCAAGCGCTGGGCGATGTGCTCCGCCAACGCGGTCTTGCCGCTGCCGGGCGGGCCGTAGAAGCACAGCTGGCCCGCACCCTTGCGGCGCAGCGCCTCGACGATGCGCGGGATCTCGAAGCGGCTTTCGCAATTCAGAAGGTCCAGCGCATAGGTCGTCACGCAGGGCCGGGCGTGGCTGACGTCGTCGCGGCCGAGGGCCTTGTCGGCATTGGCCAGTTGGCGCTCGATGAGCTTCTCGGCCTCATCCGCCGAACCGGCCAACTGAGCGAAGCGCACGGCAGTGCGGATCTGCGCCGGCGTCAGGCCCGGCCGCTCGGCGAGCTTGCCGACGAAGTCTTCGCTGACCGTGACCTCGCCGAGTGACTTCGCGACCAGGCCCCGGCGTGCGCCGGGTGGCGGCGACTTCAGCTCCAGGTGGTACTGGAAGCGGCGGCGGAAGGCCGGGTCGATCTGTTCGATGCGGTTGGTCACCCAGATCACCGGCACCGGGTTGGTCTCCAGGATCTGGTTCACCCAGGCCTTGCCGCTGACCGAGTTGCCGGCACCGCCTTCTCCGCTGGCATCCAGCCGGCTCAGCAGCGAGGCCGTGTCGCTGGACAGCGGCGGGAAGACATCCTCCACCTCGTCGAACAGCAGGGCCACGTTGGCGCTGGCCTTCAGGAAGACCTGACTGATCTGCAGCGAGCGATAGCGGTCGCGGCCAGACAGTGAATTGCCGTCGCGGTCGGCGTATTCAACCTCGTACAGGTCCAGCCCCGCGGCCGCGGCGGCCACCTTGGCCAGCTCGGTCTTGCCGGTGCCCGGCGGTCCGTAGAGCAGCACGTTGACGCCGGTGGCGTGCGTGGCCACGGCGCGCGTCAGCAGGCCTTGCAGCAGCGCCAGGTCTTCGCTGACGAACTGAAAATCGCTGGCGCCCAGAGCGCTCAGCGTCGCCGGCCGCGTGAACACGGCCATCAGGTCGTGCGGGCCCTGGTATTCGCGCATCAACACGGGCGGCAACTGGTCGCTGACCTTCATCAGGTCGGCCAGATCGGTGATGTTGTGCTCGGAGATCAGGTTCTCGACCATGCCGATGCGCTCGAGCCGCGAGCCTGCGCGCAGGGCCTCGGCGACCTCGCGCTCGTCGACGCCGGCCACCGCGGCGATGGCAGCGAAGGCCTCCAGCGCCGTGTTGACCTTGAACTCGACCAGCGCCCCGCGCAACTCGCGCTGGTAGCGGGCGAGCGTCCCGTACAGCAGGATGGCGCGCTCGGCCGGGTTGAGTTGCAGCAGTGTGCCTAAGGCGGCGATGTTCTTCTCGACCAGCGTCGACTCGCGCTTGAGCTGGTGGTCCAGGTGCTCGCAGGTCGTGGCCAGCAAGGCCATCATGTCCTTGGGCGCGTCCTTGACGTATTCGTCGAGATAGAAGAACAGCGTGGCCTCGGAGAACGGGCCGCTCCACTGGCCGTAGCGGTCCAGAAAGACCTCGTCGCTCAGCGATTCATGCCCGCGCCACAGCTCGTTGCCCGCGCAGCGCTGGCCGAGGTAGCCGCGCAGCCGCTGCAGCACACGCATCGGCCAGACAAGGTGGCGGCCGGTGAAGGAGAGCAGGCCGTTGAAATCGCGCCGCAGGTTGAAGCGGCCGGCGTGCCTGACGGTCAGCGTCAGCACGAACTGCGAGCACATGCGGTCCAGCACCGGGGCGCTGTCCAGGCCGGGCGAAGGCAGCACTCGGGCCGAAGCCCGGGAGGCTGTCTCTACGGCGGCTCGCTTCACCATTCAATGGGCTCCTGTCGCGACCGGCAGCGGTCGGCGTGGACCCATCTTGTATCAGGCTTGGGCGCAGATCAATGGAAGACGGCCTTGCCAAGTGTTCAGTGCATCACGACCGGTTGCTGGCCCATCAGGGCGTAGCGCTCGATGAACGCGTCAAGCTCGTCCTCGGACGGCTCACCTTCATCGATAAGGGCCTGCACACCCTGCTGGAAGGATTCAGCCAGGGCGCCTTCGATGAAGATTTCCTTGCGGGCAAACTTGTCAACGATCTCGAAGCCGCCGCGATTGAGCTGCGGGCCCGACTCGACAGCCTGGAGTGCGGTGGTCGGTACGTCGAACTGGACGACGATGAAGCTGTCGGAGTTGTAGAGCATGTGCATGGAGTTCTCCTCATGGCTTCAACTGCGGGTGGCGGCGCGGGATTCAAGCCCCGGTTGGTTTAGATACTGGCAGAACGCCCCGCAGTTCGGGTCATCCCCCGCGCTGACAACGTGTAGGAAGCGTCAGGAGTTCACGTCGGACAAGCTGATCTCGAAACCGCGCGTTTCCGGGTCTCCCTGGCGCAAGCGAACCGGCCAATAGCCGCGCGCCGGGTCCAGCCACAGCTCGACGCCGGGGTCATGTGGCCCGAGTGGCTGGCGGCGCAGATGCAGGGTGCCTGGGTCCTCGGGTGCGCCGTCAACTGCCTCGAAAGTCCATTCGCGCAGCTCGCCGCGCAGGCCGGCCACCCAGATGCGCCAACGCCCGCCCGGTGCGGGCGAGGCCTGGACCAGCGCTGCGAGTTGCAGCCACCACGACAGGCGGTCCTGCGTGCCTTCGGGGAGATCCAGCCGGGCCGGGCTGGCTGAGAAGCTGACGCGTCGGCCTTCGGCGTCGAAGTTGACGGCCTGGCGGTCCCGGCCGCCGTGCTGAAGTGCAAAGCGCTGCGGCGCGAGGCCGGCGCTGCCGGTTTGGCCGAGGCTTTCCAGCGCGGGCAAGGCGCGCTCGCCGATGCGGCGTGTCAGCCGCAGGCTGTAGCGGCCGTCCGGCTGCGGCTGCCAGTCCAGCAGCGCCGCGCCGTCCTGGCCGCCCTGGCGGAGGCGGTAGTGCCAGGTCGCGGGGCCGGCCAGGCGCATCAATGGCGCGTCAGGTTTGGCCTCGGGCGCCTCCACGGCCGCCGGGCGCGCTTTCTTGTGGGGCCGAGGGGATCGGGCCGCCAGGGCGGGCAAGGCGGCCGGCGCAGGCTCGGGCAGGGCCATGGGCGTGGTCGGCGGTTGCAGCAGCGTGATGTTGACGGTGCGTGCCGGCGCAACCGGGGCCTCGCGCACACGCGCCTTGCTCAGCAGCGCGCCATGCGCGAGCAGGCTGGCCGCCAGCGCAAGCAGGGCGGCGCGGGATCGTGCTCGCGAGGACAGCAGGGCAGCGCGCATCGCACAATGCTGCCATCTCTGCGAACCCCCATCCATGAAATTCGCCAGCTACGCCGACGGCTCGCGCGACGGCCATCTCGTCGTCGTGTCGCGCGACCTGACCCAGGCCCACTACGCCACCGGCATCGCCACGCGCCTGCAGCAGGTGCTCGACGACTGGGGCTTCATCGCCCCGCAGCTCGAGGACCTGGCCGTGCAACTCAACCACGGCAAGCTGCGCCATGCCTTCGCCTTCGAGCCTGACAAGTGCCTGGCGCCGCTGCCGCGGGCCTATGGTTGGGCGGTTGTCGATGCAGACGGCGGCGTCCGCCGCGAGGCTGCCAGCTTCTCGGCACCGGGCCAGCCGCTGCGGGCGCCTGCCCACGGTGAGCCGGCGCTCGCGGCCATCACCGGCGACCTGGCCGCCGCCAGCGATGCCGCCGCAGCGCTGGATGCGCTGCGGCTGTTGACTTTTGCCCTGGACTGGCGCATCGACGGCGACCTGATCGCCACGCACTGCGCGCCCGTGGCCGTCACGCCCGATGAACTCGGCAGCGCCTGGTCGGGCGGCCGCCTGCAGGCCCGCCTCCACCTGCTGCACAACGGCGGCAAGCTTGAGCCGCGCGAGGTGACGGCCGCAGCCGGCGACGCCCTGGCCCGCCTCGCACGGCTGCGCGTGCTGCGTGCCGGCCAGGTGGTGGGCGCGGCCCTCGGGGCGCTGGACCCGGCGCTCGCGCCCGGTGACAGCCTGCATCTGGACCTCAAGACCGCCGAGGGCACCAGCCTGTTCGGCGCCATCGACATCGACCTGGCACCTGCCGCATGACTGCCCTGCCCATCATCATCGACACGGATCCTGGCCAGGACGACGCCATTGCACTGCTTCTTGCCGCCGCCAGCCCCGAGTTGGAACTGCTGGGCGTGACGACGGTGGCCGGCAATGTGCCGTTGCGGCTGACGACGCTGAACGCCCGCAAGGTCATGGAGCTGGCCGGCCGCGTCGACGTGCCCCTCTGCGCGGGTGCCGACCGGCCGCTGGATGTGCCGCTGGTCACCGCCGAGCATGTGCATGGCGACACCGGCCTGAACGGTGTTGACCTGCCCGAGCCGACGCTGGCCCTGGACCCGCGCCACGCGGTTGACTTCATCATCCAGACCCTGCGCGAGCGCGAGGCCGGCACGGTGACGCTGTGCCCGCTGGGCCCGCTGACCAACATCGCGCTGGCCCTGCGCCAGGCGCCCGACATCGCGACGCGCATCCGCCGCATCGTGCTGATGGGCGGCGGCTTCTTCGAGGGCGGCAATGTCACGCCGTCGGCCGAGTTCAACATCTACGTCGACCCGCAGGCCGCGCACGAGGTCTTCAGCAGTGGCGTGCCCATCACGATGGCGCCGCTGGACGTCACCCACGAGGTGCTGACCACGGCGGCCCGCATCGAAGCCATCCGGCGCCTGGGCAACCGCGCCGGCAGCGTCGTCGCCGCCTGGATGGAGTTCTTCGAGCGCTTCGACGAAGAGAAATACGGTCAGGACGGCGGCCCGCTGCACGATCCCTGCGTCATCGCCTGGCTGCTGCAGCCCGAACTGTTCACGGGCCGCGACTGCAATGTGCGCGTCGAAACCCGCAGCGATCTCACACGCGGCATGACGGTCATCGACTGGTGGGGTGTGACCGGCCTGCCCGCCAATGCCCAGGTACTGCGTCATGTCGACGCCGACGCATTCTTCCGACTGCTGACCGAGCGTCTGGCCGGGCTCGATTGAGGCTTCATTCCCGATGACATGGGCGCCGTCGGAGACGGGCGAGGGCGACGCCATGGTCTACCGTGCCATGGTGGCAAGATGGACTCTCCTTGAACGGAGTCCGCCATGCAACGCCGCCTCGTCATCGCCGCTGCCCCCGCCCTGTTGTGGCTGCGCCCGGCCCGGGCGCTCAACCTGACCGAGGGTGACGCCAACGCCGGCATCCGCGCGGCCCTGGAACGCGGCGCCAATGCGGCCGTGGCCTTGCTCGGCCGGCGCGACGGCTTCTTGGGCAACCCGCTCGTCAGGATCGAGCTGCCGGGCTACCTGAAGGACGCCGCCAAGCTGCTCAAGGCCACCGGCCAGGGCGCCCGGCTGGACGAACTCGTCACGGCGATGAACCGCGCCGCCGAGGCCGCCGTGCCGGCGGCCAAGCCGCTGCTGGTCAAGGCGGTCAGGGACATGAGCGTCGAGGACGGGTTGAGGCTGCTCAGGGGTGGGGACGACTCGGTGACGAACTTCTTCGCCGACAAGACGCGCGAGCCGCTGCACGCGCAGTTCCTGCCCATCGTCACCCAGGCCACCGAGCGCGTCGCCCTGGCCGACAAGTACAACGCCGTGGCGAAGAAGGCGGCGGGCTTCGGACTCGTGCGCGGTGACGACGCCAACATCCAGCAATACGTGACCGGCATGGCGCTGGACGGGCTGTTTCGCATCATTGGCGAGGAAGAAAGGAAGATCAGGCGCGACCCGGTTGGTCCCGGCAGCGCCATCCTGAAAAAGGTCTTCGGTGCGCGCTGAGCGCTAACTTGTGAGACCGTGCGCCGCGTGCCACTGTGCCAGCGACAGATCGGGGTAGGCGTCGAAGCGCGGGTCTTTGGGCTGGCCTTCAACAGCCACCCATGGCGCCTTGGAACCCAGCATGCAATGCACGTTGTCCGGCGGCACCGGCAGCGCGGTGTCGATGGCACTGGCGTGGGGATGCACCAGCTCGGGCCAGGTCGGGTCCCACAGCCACAGCGCGCTGCCGCAGCGCTTGCAGAAGTAGCGCCGCCCGCTGCTGGTGTGTGTGCCCTTGCCGTCCTGGCCGGGCAATTGCGCGCGGTAGATGCGCAGATGGCGCTTGCCCTTGACCTTCATCGTGTGGGTCAGCGCGCCGAGGTTGATGGCGTAGCCCCCGCCGCCGGCCGTCTTGCGGCAGATGGAGCAGTAGCAGCGCATGAAAGGCGCTGGCGAGTCGGCCTCGACCGAGAACCTCACACTGCCGCAATGGCATGAACCTTCAAGCTGCATGGCTGCGCTCCGCATGCTGACGACGACGCGCCAATGATGGCCATGGCCGATGCGGCGGGGCCATCCCACGAGCGCCCTGGGCCTTTGAGCGCGGCTGAACGACAATCCCGGCCCTTGCCCGTTCGCGTCTCTGGCGCTTTGCGATGAATTCCGATCTTCCCGATCCCGTGACCCCGTCCGCCAACGCCGCGCCAGCTGCAGAGCCGGCGGCTCCCGCTGCGACCGAAGCGCTCGCCGATGCGCCTGTAGACGCGCCCGTCGCTCCCGCTACGCCAGAAGCCTCCGCGGCGGCCCCGGCCGATGAGGTCGCAGTGCCCGCGTCCGCGGCCGGCCCCGCGCCCGCCGTTGACGCCGCGGCCGAGCTCAAGGCCCTGTTCCCTGCGCTGTTCACCGGCAAACCCAAGCCAGTCAAGCTGCGCGTGCAGGCCGACATCCAGGAGCGCGCGCCGGGCAAGTTCAGCAAGGCGCAGCTCGGCGCCTTCCTGCGCCGCCACACTGGCAGCACGGGCTATCTGATCGCGCTGACGCAGGCCAAGACGCGCTTCGACCTCGACGGCAACCCCGCCGGCGAGATCAGCGAAGAGCACCTGACTGCCGCCAAGGAAGAGTTGGCGCGCCGCAAGGGCGTGCAGCAGGAGCGCCAGCAGGCCGAGCAGGAGCGCCACCAACTGGAGTTCCAGCAGCGCCGCAACCGTGCGCAGTTGCTGTGGGACTTCGAGCGCACCACGCTGACCGAGGCCAACTTCTGCGTGCTCAAGGGCGTCGTGCCCGAGGAGCTGCCGGGCCTGCTGGAGATCGCACGCAAGGAACGCGCCGAGGCGCCGCCGGCCCCGCTCCAGGAGGCTCGCCGCGACGGTATGCGCC
>NZ_JBQVNP010000096.1:0-19876 GCF_052436255.1 Roseateles sp.
TGGGGCCTTCGAGCGCGTGACGCCGATGCCAGCGCGCAGCGGTGCGCCGGCTCACGCCTGCCGCCTCAGCAGCAAGCTTGCAGCCTTGAGTGGCGACGTTCTTAACCAAATGTGCGCGACCTCGCGGCGTCAATGAGGCAGTCTTATGGCTGTTCATCCGAGGGTTCCCCGTGTGGCGATGGGTTGGTGTGAGAACCCTCATCTTCCACGGCCTCGGGTGAACAACCTCTTGGGAAACGACAGCTAGCGGAACAAGCCCAGATCAACAGCCATGACCCTGCGAGCCACGCTCTACGCCCGCTACAGCACGGACAAGCAGCGCGAAACGTCGATCACTGATCAGCTTCGCGAGGCCCGCGCACGGGCCGACCGCGAGGGCTGGCATGTGGTCGCGACGCACGCCGACGAAGGCGTCAGCGGCTCCACGCCGCTGGCGATGCGCCACGGCGGCAAAGCGCTGTTGGCCGATGCCCTGGCCAAGCGCTTTGATGTGTTGATCGTCGAGGGGCTGGACCGACTCAGCCGCGAGATCGGCGAGGCCGAAACCATCGTCAAGCGGCTGGAGCATCGTGGCGTGCGCATCATTGGCACGGCCGATGGCTACGACACCGAAGCCAAGGGCCGCAAGGTCATGCGCATCGCGCGCGGTCTGGTGAACGAGCTGTATCTCGACGACTTGCGCGAGAAGACGCACCGGGGCCTAGCCGGGCAGTTTGAGCGGGGCTTTCATGCCGGCGGCCGAACCTACGGGTACACCAGTGCCCTTGCGGAAGACGGCCAGAGCCGGCGCATGGTCATCGACGAAGTCGAAGCAGCAGTAGTCCGTTCGGTCTTCGAGCAGTTTGCCGATGGGCACAGCACGCGGCACATCGTCCACCAGCTCAACGAGCGCGGCACGCCAAGCGCGCGCGGCGGCACCTGGGCCGTGAGCGCCCTGCAAGGCAGCAGCGGCAAGGGCCTGGGCATGCTGAACAACGGGCTGTATGTCGGCCGCGTGGTGTGGAACCGGCGGCAGTGGCTGAAAGACCCGGAGACGGGCGCCAGGCGCTACGTGGAGCGCCCGCAGAGCGAGTGGCAGACCCGAGAGGCCCCAGAGCTGCGAATCGTCACCCAAGAGCTTTGGGACCGCGTGCAGGAACGCGCGCGCCGTGGCCCAGCGCGTGGAACGCGCACCGGCAAAGGCGCAATCCCGCGCACCCTCTTCGCGGGCGTGCTGCGCTGCCACGCCTGCGGCGCCGCCTTCACAGCGATCAACGCAGAGCGCTACGGCTGCAGCGCGCGCAAGGACCGCGGCCCGGCCGTGTGCGGTTCCGCTCTGACAGTGCGACGCGAAACGCTGGACAAGCGCCTTTTGGCCGAAGTTCGCGATGAGCTGCTGAGCCCTGAGGCGCTCACGATGCTCCAGCGTGAAGTGACGGCGCTGATGGCAGACGCGCAACGCGAGGCTGCGGGCGATGCTGAGACGGCACCGCGCCAGCTCCGCACGCTCGATGGCGAGATCGGCCGTATGGTCGATGCCATCGCCGCCGTCGGCATCAGTCCTGCGCTGCAGCAGCGCCTACGCACCGCCGAAGGCGAGCGCGCGCGCCTGGCGCTGCTGATCGAGCAGGCGCAGGCGGCACCGCGCCAAGTCATCGACGACATCACGGCGCGATACCGGCGCCAGATGCTGGAGCTTCAGCGGGTGCTTGAAGAGGACGCCGACCGGGACCGCACTCGCGCGCTGCTGGCCGACATGCTGGGCCCGGTGCTTATCGGCCGCGACGCCGACACAGGCGAAACGTGGGCCGAAATTGAAAAACCCGCCGAGCGGCTACTGCTACTCGGCGGGTCTCTGAAAGTGGTTGCGGGGGCAGGATTTGAACCTACGACCTTTGGGTTATGAGCCCAACGAGCTACCAGACTGCTCCACCCCGCGACTGAAGCTAGCAGTATATACGAGATTTCAGCAAATCGGAAAGCCTTCACGCCGGCGGGCCCAGCGGGAGGCTCAACGCGCCGTGGATGTCGTCACGGACAGCTTGAAATGACTCCCTCAGAAAGGCAACTGGGCGCCGCGGGCCTGTAGCCTGGTGCGCAGATGCGACCGGGCGCGGGACACGCGGCTGCGGACGGTGCCGATGGGCACCGATAGCAGGGCCGCTGCGTCCTCGTAGCTCATGTCGTCCATGGCGACCAGCAGCAGCACTTCACGCATCTCAGGCATCAGGCCGTCGAGCTCGGTCTGCAGCAAGGCCATCAGCTGGTTGAGATGGCATTGCTGCTCGGGATTGGCGTGGCTGCAGGGCGTGGCGTCGAGCGCGGTTTCGTCTTCGAAGCGATAGAGCCGCGACGGCGCGCGCGAGAGATGGTTGCGCACCAGGTTCATGGCGATGCCATACAGCCAGGTCGACAGCTGCGATTCACCGCGGAACTGTTCAAAGGTGCGCGCGGCCTCCACGAAGGCCTGCTGGGCCAGTTCTTCGGCTTCGGTGCTGTTGCCGATGTGGCGCAACACAAAGCGGTAGAGGCGATCCCGATGCTCGCCGAACAGCTCCGAGAAGATGACGTTCGGGTCGGCAACGGCAGGGTGACGAATCTGAGGACACTGGAGTTGCATCACGGGCTCCGCACAGGTGAGACGGCCCCGATTGGCCGGCTTGTCTGAACAGACGCCTTCGCGGTTCCGGCTGCGACAGCGCGAGCGCGCTGCGCCCCGCATTCACGGGCATGGGTTAACCCGTGCGGGCCGGGACGATGTCGCGGCTTTCAGTGCATGGCCTGCATCAGCAGCGTCCTGACTCGCCAAGTCAGCGCGTCGACGTCGGCCGGCAGTGCGGCATGGAACTCGGCGCCGAGGACCTGGTCGAGGGCCTGGCGCCGCTCGACGCTGAGGCTGGCCGGGTCGAGGCCCAGCGCCTCGGCAACGCGCCGGAATCGCCAGCCCAGCAGGACGGCCGAGAACTCGATCTGCAGCAGTTGAGACTGGGCCTGCAACAGGCTGAGCGCCGACTCCGCGCAGGCCACTGCATGCCGCACCGTTCGAGCAGGTAGCAGGCGACGGGGCTGCAGGCTGAGCTGCCATTCGCGTTCGGCGATGGCGCTGGCCGCCTCGCCGAACTGCTCGCGCAGCGCCGCGACAAAAAGCCGGCCGATCTCGTTGGAAACCGGCGGCGCGGGCGTGGCCCCGCTGCATACCTGCAACCGGCCGTCCGCCCAGCTCGCCCACAGCAGGCGGCCCGCGGAAGCGGCATCCACAAAGGTGCCTATCCCGGGGTGGGGCGGCGCCGCCAGACGGGTGGCGGCCGGGGCAGGCGTCGGTTTCAGAACATGGTCCAGAGGTCAGCAGTCGCCGTGCAAATCCTCGGGAATCGGCGAATCTGCAGGCTTTCCTTAGGTAACGGCGGCATCGACCGGGTTCCTTGCCTTGCCATCCGACCGCAGGGTGCTACTTGACGGCCTCGACGCTGAAGACCGCCGCGCCGTACTCGGCCGCGCAATTGGCGTGGCCGCACGCCGGCTGGCCCAGCAGCCAGTGGGACGCGCCCGATGCCACCCCCGTCGCCGGGCCCTCGGCCGGCAGCGTCAGGAAGCCATAGCTCGGGTCCTTGTCGGTCGCCCAGGGGGCAAAGCTGCGCGGCTCCGCGGTGACCAGCACGAAGAAATGCTCCAGCCCCGGTGGATCGCTGGCCTTGAGCGGCCAGCTGGCGCCGGGCAGGCGCAGGGTTTCTCCGGCGCGGATGTGGTTGTTCTTGGCGCGGTCGTTGGGGTAGAGCTGCACCAGGCTGCCATCGGGGCCGGCCAGCAGCACATAGACATAGCCGTCGCGCGAGGCGCTGACGCTGAAGCGCAGGTCGTCCTGGTCGATGCGCAGCCGAGTGCGCTCGGCCATGGCCTGCACGTCGAAACCTTCGCTATGGCGGGCCACCATCTGGCGGAACTGCGCCGGCAGATCGCGCGGTGCAGGGTCGGCCTGCGCCGGCGCGGCTGCGGAGACTGGCGCCGCGGCCACCACGGGCTCTGCAGGCGTGGGTGGCCGGGTCGCGAACCAGGCCACCGCGCCCGCGACGGCCAGGCCGGCCAGCCCGAGGCTGATCGGCAGTGGCGCGCGGCTGGCCGGCTTGGGGGCCGCGGCCGGGGTCGGCGCAGCGGCCGGCGCCTGGATCAAGGTTGCCATCTGGCCCACCTTGGGCGTGTAGTGGCCCGTCAGCCCGAGCGCCTCGCGGAAGTCCGTCATCGACTGTATGCGCTGCTCCGGCAACACCTGCAGCGCCCGATCGACGGCCTGGACCAGCCGGTCGCTGTAGCGCCCCTGCGCCAGCTCGGCCAGCGGCTGGTAGCCGTCCTTGACCATGCGCGCCACGCTCGGCGGCGGCGTGCGGCCGGTGATGGCGCAATAGACGACTGCGGCCAGGGCGTAGACGTCGGTCCACGGCCCCTGCTTCATGCTCGGCACCTCGGCGTACTGCTCGATGGGGGCATAGCCGGGCTTGAGGATGACGGTCAGCGCCTGCGTCATGTCACCGATGACGCGGCGCGCAGCGCCGAAGTCGAGCAGCAGCGGCCGCCCGCTGCCGGCGACCAGGATAATGTTGTCGGGCGCGATGTCACGGTGGTAGCAATGCTCGCCGTGCAGCACCAGCAACGCCTCGGTCAGCGAGCCCAGCATGTCCATCAGCCAGGCTTCGCCGGGCGGCTCGGGCATCTCCTTGAGCGTGTCCTTCAGCGTCTTGCCCTCGACATAAGGCATGACCATGAAGGCCGTGCCGTTGGCCTCCCAGAAACGGTAGACCTTGACGAGGGATGGGTGGTCGAACTGCGCCAGCAGCCGCGCCTCGTTGATGAAGCTCTTCAGACCCGCCTCGAAGGTGTCGCGATGGCGCTCCGAGCGCACGCGCACCTGCGAGGCGTCGCCGCGCAGCGCCAGCGCGGCGGGCATGTACTCCTTCAACGCCACCGTGCGCTCCAGCGCGTGGTCGCGTGCCAGGTAGACGATGCCGAAGCCGCCCTCGCCCAGCACGCGGATGACCTCGAACTCGGCCTGCCGGCTGCCCACGGGCAGTGCGTTGCCGCCCTCCTCGCGTTCGACGCGCGCCGGCGACGGCTCGACGGGCGCGCTCGGCCGGATGATGGTCGCGTCGCTGTCGTCGCTGTCGTCGCTGTTCGGGTCCGGGGTGCTGGAGGCGGGAGAGTTCATCGTGATGGGTGGCGGCAGGCGCAGCGCACGCGCGCCCAACTGGCTGAGTGACGTCAGGCGCCATTCCGTTCCCGCCGCGCGCAGACGGCGCGGCGCAGGGAACTAAGCGACAACCGTGGTTACTCACCGCCCGAGCCCTCGTCTGCCAGCTCTCAGGCAAGCACGGGCCAGTCCCTCAGCGCCCTTCGGAACCCCATGGACACGACGCCCTTTGATGAGCCGCTCGACCCGGTGCTGTCGCTCAGCGACCCGGCGCTGGCGCCCTGGCTGGTGGGCGTTGCCGAAGACGATGTCTGCGGCCCCGACCTGGAATACGACAACGACTTCCTGGCCCTGACCCAGGCGGCCGCGGGCAAACCCGAGACCCAGTTCGCCCCCGCCGAGCCGCCGGACTGGCGTGGCGTGTACAGCCAGGCCGAAGCGCTCAACAGCCGCAGCCGCGACCTGCGCATCGCCAACCTGTGGCTGCGCGCCCGCCTGCGGCTGGAAGGCTTCGCGGCGCTGGCGCCGGGCCTGCGCCTGTTCGAGCAGTTGCTGGTGCGCTGGTGGGACGAACTCCACCCCCGCCCCGAGGATGGCGACGCCTTCGCCCGCGTCAACGTGCTCAACGAGCTGGCTAGCCTGGACGCGACGCTGGGCGACGTGCGCGCCAGCCTGGTGCTCAACGACCGCAGCATCGGCCAGATCAGCGTGCGCGACATCGAGATCGCGATGGGCGGCCTGACGGCCCGCGATGACGAGTCCGTGCCCTCTCGCGGCCAGATCGAGAACATGCTGGCCGACGCGGTGGCCGACAACCCGCAGGTCAACACGCAGGCTGCCGACGCCATCGCCGCGCTGGATGCGTTGGTGGAATGCCTGTCGACCCGCCTCGGCTACGGCGAACAGCCCGACTTCACCGCGCTGCGCAACATGCTCGACAGCGTCGCTGCCGTCTCGCCCCGCCCGGTCAGCATCGATGCCGATTCGGACGATCTGGCCGGCATGCTCAGCGACCTGGGCATCGACGACAGCAACAGCGGCAACGATGCAGCTCCGGCGCCGGTGCGCCGTGGCCGCGGCGGCGGCGGCGGCGCGCTCGGCAGCATCGAAAGCCGTGCCGACGCAGTGCGCGCCATCGACCTCGTCTGCGCCTACCTCGACAAGAACGAGCCCACCAACCCGGCTGCCGACCTGCTGCGGCGCGCCCAGCGCCTCATCGACCGCAACTTCCTGCAGCTGGTGCGTGAGTTCGCGCCCGAGGCCGTCGGCGAGGTCGCCCGCATGCTCGGCGTCGACCCCGAAACCCTGCAGTAGTCGCGATGAGCACACCGATGTCGTCTTCTACATCCAAGGCCCCGCGGCCTTCGACCTTTTGAACCCCGATCGCCAGGAGCACTGATATGAGCAAGAGCAGCCAGAAATTCATCGCCCGCAACCGGGCCCCGCGGGTGCAGATCGAGTACGACGTGGAGCTCTATGGCGCCGAGAAGAAGGTGCAGCTGCCCTTCGTCATGGGCGTGATGGCGGACCTGTCCGGCAAGCCCGAGGACCCGCTGCCGCCCGTATCGGACCGCAAGTTCCTGGAGATCGACGTCGACAACTTCGACTCGCGCATGAAGTCCATGAAGCCGCGCGTGGCCTTCGCTGTCGACAACACGCTGACGGGCGAAGGCAGCCTGCCGGTGGACATCACCTTCGAGAGCATGGACGACTTCTCCCCGGCCGCCGTGGCGCGCAAGGTGGACGGCCTGAACAAGCTGCTCGAAGCGCGCCAGCAGCTCTCCAACCTGATCACCTACATGGACGGCAAGAGCGGCGCCGGCGACCTGATCGCCAAGGTGCTGGCCGACCCGACGCTGCTCAAGACGCTGACCGACGCGCCCAAGTCGGAATAGGCCCGCAGACCCAAGAACACGACCGGAGCTTCCAACATGACCCAAGCGGAACAGTCAGCATCGGCCCTGGCGGGCGTGACCTTCGAAGGCAATGACTTCGCGGCACTGCTGAACAAGGAATTCAAGCCCAAGACCGACGAGGCGCGCGGCGCCGTGGCCCAGGCCGTGCAGACGCTGGCCCAACAGGCGCTGTCCAACACCACGCTGCTCAGCGACGACGCCGTCAAGACCATCGAGTCGATGATCGCGGCCATCGACGCCAAGCTCACCGAGCAGGTCAACCTGATCATGCACCACGAGGATTTCCAGAAGCTGGAATCCGCCTGGCGCGGCCTGCACTACCTCGTCAACAACACCGAGACCGACGAGCAGCTCAAGATCCGCGTGATGAACGTCTCCAAGACCGACTTGGGCAAGACGCTCAAGCGCTACAAGGGCACGGCCTGGGACCAGTCGCCGCTGTTCAAGCGCCTGTACGAAGAGGAGTACGGCCAGTTCGGCGGCGAGCCCTACGGCTGCCTGGTGGGCGACTACCACTTCGACCACACGCCGCCCGACGTCGAGCTGCTGGGCGAGCTGAGCAAGATCGCCGCCGCCGCGCACGCGCCTTTCGTCACCGGTGCCGCACCCAGCGTCATGCAGATGGAAAGCTGGCAGGAACTCGCCAACCCGCGCGACCTGACCAAGATCTTCACCACGCCCGAGTACGCCGCCTGGCGCTCGCTGCGCGAGAGCGACGACGCGCGTTATCTGGCCCTGTGCATGCCGCGCTTCCTGTCGCGCCTGCCCTATGGCGCCAAGACCAGTCCGGTCGACGAGTTCGCCTTCGAGGAAGACACCGAGAGCGCCGACCACAGCAAGTACACCTGGTCCAACGCAGCCTATGCGATGGCGGTCAACATCAACAGCTCGTTCAAGCAGTACGGCTGGTGCTCGCGCATCCGCGGCATCGAGTCCGGCGGCGCGGTGACAGGCCTGCCCACGCACACCTTCCCGACCGACGACGGCGGCATGGACATGAAGTGCCCGACCGAGATCGCCATCTCGGACCGCCGCGAGGCCGAGCTGAGCAAGAACGGCTTCCTGTCGATGGTGCATCGCAAGAACAGCGACTTCGCGGCCTTCATCAGCGGCCAGTCGCTGCAAAAGCCCGCCGAATACGACGACCCGGACGCGACCGCCAACGCCGCCCTCGCCGCCCGCCTGCCCTACCTGTTCGCCTGCAACCGCTTCGCCCACTACCTGAAGTGCATCGTGCGCGACAAGGTCGGCTCGTTCAAGTCGCGCGACGCGATGGAGGACTGGCTCAACAGCTGGATTCTCAACTACGTCGATGGCGACCCGATGAATTCGTCGGAAGAGACCAAGGCCATGCGCCCGCTCGCGGCGGCGCAGGTCGAAGTCTCGGAAGTGGAAGGCGCGCCCGGCTACTACCAGTCCAAGTTCTACCTCAAGCCCCACTACCAGCTCGAAGGCCTGACCGTGTCCTTGCGGCTGGTGTCCAAGCTGCCGTCCGAGAAGTCGGCCTGACCCACGACGCGGAGAACTCGCCCGGCGCGGGAGCAGGGCGAGCCCTCCAACACCACCACCGAACCCGCGCAGTCTGAACCCCCACAGGAGATACCAACATGGCAGTCAATGCATTCCTCACCTTCTTCGACAAGGCCGATGGCGAGTCCATCCAGAAAGGCAAGGAGAAGTGGATCGAGATCCAAGGCTGGGACTGGGAAGTCGAGGCCGAGACCAGCTGGACCAAGGGCGGCGGCGCCTCCGTGGGCAAGCCCAACCCCGGCAAGATGAACTGGGAACACTACTTCGACACCTCGTCGACGGTCATCATGGGCTACATCTGCACGGGCAAGGCCTTCCCCAAGGTCGAGCTGCAGATGATGAAAACGACGGGCAGCGCCACGCCCGAGACCTACTTCACGATGACGATGGAAGGCTGCTTCATCACCAAGGTGCAGATGAACGGCACCGAGGAAGGCAACGTGCAGCAGAAGGTCGAGATGGTCTTCAAGACCGTCAAGATCGAATACAAGCCGCAGGACAACAAGACCGGCAAGCTCGGCGCGCCCAAGACCTACAACTGGGACATCCCCGCCGGCACCGCCTCGCCATCGGCTTGATCTTCTGAAGCGGTCCCGGCGAAATGAGCCGTTCCAACATCTTCATGCAGCTCATCACCGGCGCCGGGCCGGTGGTGGGCGAAGGGCTGCTCGAGGGCTGGGAAGGCTCGGTCGAGATCCTGGAGTTCAGCTGGGGCATGCATGCCCTGAAGGACCCCAAGGGCCGTGCCGGCGGCCTGGCCGGCGTCGCGAGTGCGGCGGCCGCGATGGCCGGGCTGGGCAAGCCGGTGACCATCAAGATGGAGCCGCTGGTGTTCCAGAAGCGCTTCGACGTGGGCTCCTCGCAGCTGCACTTCTGCGTGGACAACCACCTGCCCGTGCTCAGCGCCACCATCACCGTGCTGCACATCAAGCAGCAGGGCCGCGCCATCCACCAACCCGGCTTCGTGGTGGCCTGCACGCAGGGCTATTTTGAAAGTTGTGTGCTTGACGTTCGCGACGACGGCAACTCCAAGGAGTTGATCGAGACCTATACGCTGAACTTCAAGAACATCAAGATGACCTATCTGAAGACGCTCGGCAAGGACAACCTGCCCACGGCGCCTTTCCTCCACCCCGTCTCGTTGATTTGAAGAGCTTGCAATGGCCAACGGCGGTGCTGACATCTTCATGATCCTGTTGCGACCGAGCCGCGTGCCGGTCACCGGCGAGGCCGTGTCCCATCTCTTCCAGGGCCAGGTCCTGATCGAGTCCCTGCGCTGGAACCTCCACAACGAGAACGAACGCAAGAACGCGGAGGGCCGCGACGACGCCTACAACAAGCGCAAATACCTGGTGGGCCAGAGCGGCAGCATCGACACGCGCGCCCGCCATGCCTGGGAAGACTCCGAGCGTGAGCTTCGCCGCGCCGGCAAGGCCATGCAGAAGGCACAGCGCGACGCGGCCGACGACGACGAACGCGACGAGATCTACGCCGATTACCTCAAGCAGGCCGATGCCATTCGCGCCGCCCACAAGGAAACCTTCAACGAGATCCTGGGCCATGAACGCGCCCGCACGAAGGACGAGCTGCGCTATGCGCAGCGCCAGTCGGAGGTCGACGAAGCCGAACGCAACCGCAACTTCGAGATCACCTTCACCAAGCGCGTCGACATCGCCAGCACGCAGCTGCTGAACTCGATGAAGGCCGGGGACGTCTTCCCGTCGGGCACGCTGACCATCCACAAGCGCTCTTCCACCGTCATGGACGGCACCTCGCTGGTCTTCACCATCCAGAAGATCCGCCTGCTGGACTACCAGCTGCAGGTTGCCGTGACCGACACGATGACCGAGATGATGGAGGAGTGGACCTGCGAGTTCGGCGCGCTGGCCTATGTCTACAAGAACCCGCCGTCGCACTACTCGCACGGCAACGCCGGCCAGGCGGCGGCCAAGACCGCGTCGCAGGGCACGATGCGCGCGTTCACGATGAAGAACATCGGCTCACCGATCTAGCGCTGTCTTCCACCATGGCCCTGACCAACTACCGCGACATCAGCACGTCCGTGAGCGACGTGTCGGCCGGCTTCCAGTTCGAGTTCTTCTGCGAGAAATGCGGCGAGAGCTCGCGCTCGGCCTTCAAGCCCTACCGCAAGGGCCAGATCACCGGCTGGCTGAGCCGCTTTGCCTTCATGTTCCACGACCTGGGCAAGGCCAGCCGCGCCACCGGTGCGTTCGCCGAAGCGGGCGGCAGTGGCGCCAAGGGCGACGCGCTGGCCGAGGCGATGGCGGCTGCGGCTCCGCTGTACGAGCGCTGCACCGGCTGCCGCAAATGGACCGGCCGCGAGTGCTGGAACAGCAGCAGCGGCACCTGCAAGGACTGCACGGCCAAATCGACCTCAGGCGCCGCCGCCAGCACCGCCGCCTATGGCAATGCGAGCGGCGGCGCGGCCTGCCCCAACTGCCAGACGGCCAGCGAAGGCGGGCGCTTCTGCCACGAATGCGGCTTCGACATGGCCAGCACGCACAAAAGCTGCCCGGCCTGCGGCATCACCCTCTCGCGGCAAGCCCGCTTCTGCACCGATTGCGGCCATGGCTTCTGATCTCACGCCCACCCCACAGCAAGCCGCCGAAGAACGGGTCCGCGCCGGCGACCCGCGCGCCGCACTCACCCAGCTGACCCAGGCCGTGCGCGCCAGGCCGGCCGACCCCAAGCTGCGCACCTTCCTGTCGCAACTGCTCAGCGTGCTCGGCCAGTGGGAGCGCGCGCACACGCAGCTCAACGTCGTCGCCGACCTGGACGAGCTCGCCATCCCGATGCGCGAGACCGTCGGCCACGCCATCCGCTGCGAGCTGCTGCGCGCCGAAGTCTTTGCCGGCAGGAGAACGCCCGTCGTCTTCGGCCAGCCCGAGGCCTGGGTGGCGCAGCTGATCGAGTCGCTCAGGCAGCAGGCCGAAGGCAAGACCGAACTCGCCGCCGACCTCGCCGCCAAGGCCTTCGAGGCCGCGCCCGCCAGCGTCGGCAGCCTCGACGGCCAGCGCTTCGACTGGCTGGCCGACGCCGACTCGCGCCTGGGCCCCGTGCTGGAGGTCTGCCTGAACGGCCACTACACCTGGGTGCCCTTCAAGCACCTGGCCAAGGTCCACTTCGACGCGCCCGAGGACCTGCGCGACTGCGTCTGGACACCGGCCCAGCTGAGCTTCACCAACGGTGGCAACAGCGTTGCGCTGGTGCCCACGCGCTACCCGGGCTCCGAGAAAAGCGAGGACGGCCTCATCAACCTGGCGCGCAAGACCGAGTGGCTGCCCCTCCCAGGCGAGGACCGCTATGCCGGCCTCGGCCAGCGCGTGCTGACCAGCGACAGTGGTGACCATGACCTGATGACGATTCGCGACATCGTCTTCGATGTGACCGAGGCGAGCTGATGGCCGGCCTGGGCGCCCAGGACCGCCTGCAGCCCTCGCTGCTGGACCGACTCACCGACAACGACCCCGGCAGCAAGGTCGAGGCGTTGGACGCCCGCGTGCTCAACCGCCGCCAGCTGCGTGAGGCCGTGCTGCGCGACCTGTCATGGCTGTTCAACGCCGTCTGCGAGGAGCCCGACCCCAACCATGGCGACCCCGAGCGCGCCGCGCTGTGGCAAAGCCTGAGCCATGCGCGCGACTCGGTGCTGAACTTCGGCATCCTGCCGCTGACGGGCCAGTCCTTCACAGTGCACAACTTCCCCATCATCGAAGCCCAGGTGCGCCAGGCCATCATCCGCTTCGAGCCGCGCCTGGACCCGGCCAGCGTCGAGGTGCGCATCCTCAATGACATGAGCACCGGCCTGCGCCCCACCAGCCTGCGCCTGACCATCAAGGGCCAGCTCTGGAACCAGCCGGTGCCGCTGGAGCTGCTGTTGGCCGCCGATGTCGACGTCGACACCGGCCAAGCCGCCGTACGAGACATGCGAGGCTGAAGATGGCAATCAAAGGCAACCGCAGAGGCACTGAGTCACTGAGGAAACACAGAGCGACTGTCTCTGTGCCTCTGTGCCTCTGTGGTTGCATTTCCAACGACTGACATGGACCCCCGCCTCCTTCGCTACTACAACCAGGAACTGCGCTACCTGCGCGAGATGGGTGGCGAGTTCGCGCGCGAGTTCCCCAAGATCGCCGGGCGGCTGGGCATGGAAGGCCTGGAGGTGGCCGACCCCTATGTGGAGCGCCTGCTCGAAGGCGCCGCCTTCCTGGCCGCGCGCGTGCAGCTCAAGCAGGACGCCGAGTTCCCGCAGCTCGCGCAGCGCCTGCTGGACATGGTCAGCCCCAACCTGGCCGCACCGCTGCCGTCGATGTTGGTGGCGCAGCTGCAGCCGGCCAACGACCCCAACCTGATCGCCGGCTTCACCTTGCCGCGCGGCAGCGCACTGCTCGGGCCGCGCACGGCGCTGGGCCCGACGCGCTGCGAGTTCCGCACCGCCCAGCCGGTCACGTTGACGCCCGTCAAGGTCGCCGGCGTCGAGTACTTCCTCAGCGCCAGCGACATCCCCATGAGCGGCCTGCCCCTGCGCGAGCGCCCCAAGAGCGGCGTGCGCGTGCGGCTGGAGCTGCCCGTGGGCATGCGCTTCGCCCAGCTGCCCTTGAGCAGCCTGCGCTTCTTCATGGGCGGCCTGCAGGACGTGGCCCTCAAGCTGCACGAGCTGGCCAGCTGCCGCTGCGTCGGCGTGCTGGCCGGCGCCGGCGGCAAGGATGCCCAGCGCAGCTTCCTGGCTGCCGACAGCGTGCGCGCGGTGGGCCTGGAAGACGACGAAGCCATGCTGCCGGTCACGCTGCGCGGCCTGGCCGGCACGCGGCTGATGCAGGAGTACTTCGCCTTCCCGCAGCGCTTCCTGTTCATCGACGTGGCAGGCCTGGCGCCCGCCTTTGCGCGCGCGGCCGGCAACACGTTCGAGCTGGTGCTGCTGTTCGACCGCTACGAGGCCTCGCTGGAGGGCGGCGGCGAGCCGGCAAATTTCGCGCTGAACTGCGTGCCGGCCATCAACCTGTTCGAGCGCCGCGCCGAGCGCATCGCGGTGGACGACAGCAGCACGGCCTTCCAGGTCATCCCCGACCGCCTGGCCGGCACCGACTTCGAGGTCTTCGACGTCGCCACCGTCACCGGCTATTCCAACGACAGCGACGAGCTGAAGTTCCTGCCGTTGTTCGACGTGCCGCATGCCGAGCCGGCCGGCGCCGCGGGCTTCTTCAGCGCGTTGCGCGAGCCCCGCCTCATCAGCGAGCGCGGCAAGCGCGAAGGCCCACGCTCGGCCTATGTCGCGTCGGAGGTCTTCTTGTCGCTGGTCGACCTGCAACGTGCGCCCTTCCGGCAGGAGCTGCGCCAGCTCGGCGCCCAGGTGCGCTGCACCAACCGCGATCTGCCGCTGTTCATGCCGGCCGGCAGCGCCGACGGCGGCCTGACGCTGGAAAGCCGCGCGCCCGTGCAGGGCGTGGGCATCGTCGCCGGTCCGTCCAGGCCGGTCAGCGCCACACGCGAGGGGCCGCAAGCCTGGCGGCTGCTGTCGCTGCTGTCGCTGAACTACCTGTCCCTCGTCAACGAGGACCCCGAGCGCGGCGCGCTGGCCCTGCGCGAGCTGACGGGTCTGTTCGCGCAGAGCAATGACGCCGGCCTGCTGCGCCAGGTGGAGGGCCTGCGCGCGGTCAGCGCCAGCCCGGTGGTGCGCCGCCATCCGGCCCCCGGCCCCATCGCCTTCGGCCGCGGGCTGGAGGTGCGCGTGGAGGTCGACGAGCTGTGCTTCGAAGGCGGCAGCGCCACGCTGCTGGGCGCCGTGCTGCACCACTACTTCAGCCGCCATGTGTCGATGAACAGCTTCGTGCAGACGCAGCTGGTGTCGCGCACGCGGGGCGAGCTCAAGCGCTGGGCGCCCCTGAGCGGCGCCAGAGCATTGCTATGAGCGAGGGCGAGAAGGTCTTCGACGCGCTGCGGGCGCGGCCGGGTCGTTTCGACCTCTTCCAGGCCCTGCGCCGCATCGAGGCCGCTCACCCGCACAAGCCGCGCCTGGGCGACGCGCTGCGCCCGGGCGACGAGCCGCTGCGCTTCAGCGGCGAGGCGGCGCTGAACTTCGCGCCCACGCCCATCACGCGGCTGGAGGCCAACGCCTACGGGCCACCGCGCCTGGTACAGCGCGTCATCGGCCTGTTCGGCCCCAACGGCGCCCTGCCCACCCACCTGACCGAGTACGCGCGCGAGCGCCAGATGCACCATGGCGACCGCAGCTTCGGCGCCTTTGTGGACCTGCTGCTGCACCGCTTCGGCCTGCTGTTCTACCGGGCCTGGGCGCGTGCCAACCCGGTGGTCGGCATGGACCGCGGGCAGGACGCGCCCATCGTGCGCCACGTCGGCGCCCTGGTCGGCCTGGCCGAACCTTCGCAGCGCGAGCGCGACGCCCTGGGCGACTTCCCCAAGCTCTTCTTCGCCGGCCGGCTGGCCCGCTCGGCGCGCGATGCCGACGGCCTGCAGTCATGGATCACGCTGCGCTTCGGCGTGCCGGTGCAGGTGCAGCAATTCTGCGGCCACTGGATGACATTGGACCCCGACGAGCGCACCCGCATCGGCCGCTTCACCGGCCCCGGCGCGGCCTTGGGCCGCGGCGCCATGCTGGGCCGCCAGGTCTGGGACGTGCAGCACAAGTTCCGCATCGTCATCGGCCCGCTGAAATGGCCGGACTTCCAGTCCTTCCTGCCCCAGGGCCAGCGGCTCCAAGCCCTGCAGGCCATGGTGCGGCAGTTCGTCGGCTTCGAGTTCGCGTGGGATGTGCAGTTGCGTCTGCAGCCCGCCGAGGTGCCCGCCTGGGCGCTGGGCCGGCAGCGGGGCATTGGGCAGTTGGGTCGAAGCGCCTGGCTGAACAGCGGGCGGCCGAGGGAGCGGGCGGATCAGCTGATCATGAATGTCGAAAGCATCTGCCGGGCGCCGTTGAAGGCTTCGTTGGCGCCGGCGCATTTGGATTAGGGTGTGCCGCCGGGACGCGGCCGCGCAACTACTCCGTTGCTCGGGCCAGAGGCCCGATCCTTCGCCAGGCGCAAACAGTCCTCAGGACTGTTTGAGTCCGGGCTCAGTCCCCCGGGCCGCTGCGCGGCCCTCCTCCTTTACCTTCGTGATTGCGCGCCCCCGCATCCCGGCTCAGCCACCAGCGGGTTTTCGCCGCGACAACCGAATGCAACGACAGCGGGAGGGCGGGCGGGTCTGATGCGAAGGTAAAGGGGGAGGGCCGCGCAGCGGGCCGGGGGACATGGAGCATCAGGCCTACCCGTTCTCCTGCGCCCAACCCTTCATTGCTGCTCGACGCTGGAACCGAACGGCCCCCTCGGTCACTTAGCACCGAGGAGATCTACAAATGACCGACATCAGCCGCCAAGCCCTGTTTGGCAAGCTCAACCCGCTGGCCTACAAATCCGTCGAGGGCGCCACCGTCTTCTGCAAGCTGCGCGGCAACCCCTATGTGGAACTGGTGCACTGGCTGACACAGCTGCTGGAGAACAACGAGTCCGACGTGGCCGCCATCGTGCGCCACTACGGCCTGGACGCCGCAGCACTGGCTCGCGATGTGACGACCGCGCTGGACCGCCTGCCCCGTGGCTCCACCGCCATTCAAGACTTCTCCGAGCACATCACCCACGCCATCCAGCAGGGCTGGGTCTACGCCACGCTGATGTACGGCGACGCCCAGGTGCGCAGCGGCCACCTGCTGCTGGCGCTGCTGTCCACGCGCACGCTACGCGATGCGCTGGTGGGCATCTCGCGCCAGTTCGAGAAGATCAAGGCCGACGACCTGGCCGACAAGCTGCCCAGCCTCGTCGGCAAGACCGGCGAGGCGGGCCTGGGCGCCACCGATGGCAGCGCATTGAACGCCGCCCAGCCCGGCCAGGCCGAGGGGGCGATGGCGCCCGCGGCGATGGGCCGCCAGGAGGCGCTCAAGAAATTCACCGTCGACCTGACCGAGAAGGCCCGCAAGGGCGAGATCGACCCCGTGACCGGCCGGGATGACGAGATCCGCCAGATCGTCGACATCCTGATGCGCCGCCGCCAGAACAACCCGCTGCTGACCGGCGAGGCCGGCGTCGGCAAGACGGCCGTGGTGGAAGGCTTCGCGCTGCGCCTGGCGCGTGGCGACGTGCCCCCGCCGCTGCAGGGCGTGACGCTGCTGACGCTGGACATCGGCCTGCTGCAGGCCGGCGCCTCCATGAAGGGCGAGTTCGAGCAGCGCCTGCGCCAGGTCATCGACGAGGTGCAGAGCAGCCCCACGCCCATCATCCTGTTCATCGACGAGATCCACACCCTGGTGGGCGCCGGCGGCGCGGCCGGCACGGGCGACGCGGCCAACCTGCTCAAGCCTGCGCTGGCGCGCGGCAACCTGCGCACGGTCGGCGCCACCACCTGGGCCGAGTACAAGAAATACATCGAGAAGGACCCGGCGCTGACCCGCCGCTTCCAGACCGTGCAGGTCGAGGAGCCCGACGAGAAGAAGGCCATCCTCATGCTGCGCGGCGTGGCCACGGTGCTGGAGGGTCACCACAAGATCCAGTTGCTCGACGAGGCCATTGAAGCCGCCGTCAAGCTGTCGCACCGCTACATCCCGGCCCGCCAGTTGCCCGACAAGGCGGTCAGCCTGCTCGACACCGCCTGCGCCCGCGTGGCCGTCAGCCAGCATGCGATGCCGGCCGAGGTGGAGGATTGCAAGCGCCGCATCGAGTCGCTGGAGATCGAGCAGGGCATCATCGGCCGCGAGGCCCAGGTGGGCGTACATGTCGGCGACCGCGGCGTGTCGGTGGAAGAGAAATTGACCCACGAACGCGCCCGCCTCGGCACGCTGGAAGCCCGCTGGCGGCAGGAAAAGGATGTCGTCGCCAGGATCCTTGAACTCCGCGCCAAGCTGCGCGGCGACGGTCAGCCGGTGGACGAAGCCGCTTCAGCCCAACCCGACCGCGACGCCCTGCTCGCCGACATGCACGCAGCGCAAGCCCAGCTCGCCGAGCTGCAGGGCGACCACCCGCTGATCCTGCCCTCGGTCGACGCGCAGGCCGTGGCCAGCGTCGTCGCCGACTGGACCGGCATCCCCGTCGGCCGCATGGTCAAGAACGAGCTGGAAGCCGTGCTGCGCCTGGGCGCCACGCTCGGCCAGCGCGTCATCGGCCAGCAGCATGGCCTGGACATGATCGCGCGGCGCATCCAGACCTCGCGCGCCAAGCTCGACAACCCCAACAAGCCCATCGGCGTCTTCATGCTCTGCGGCACCTCGGGCGTGGGCAAGACCGAGACCGCGCTGGCCCTGGCCGAGTCGCTGTACGGCGGCGAGCAGAACGTCATCACCATCAACATGAGCGAGTACCAGGAGTCGCACACCGTCTCCACGCTCAAGGGCGCACCTCCGGGCTATGTCGGCTACGGCGAGGGCGGCGTGCTGACCGAGGCCGTGCGCCGCCGGCCCTACAGCGTCGTGCTGCTGGACGAGGTCGAGAAGGCCCACTCCGACGTGCACGAGCTGTTCTTCCAGGTCTTCGACAAGGGCTGGATGGAGGACGGCGAAGGCCGCATGATCGACTTCAAGAACACCATCATCCTGCTGACCAGCAATGTGGGTTCCGAGCTGATCATGAACATGTGCCGCGACTCCGAGCTGCTGCCCGACCCCGAGTCGCTGGCCACGGCGCTGACCGAGCCGCTGCAGAAGGTCTTCCCGCCGGCGCTGCTCGGCCGCATCGTCACCATCCCCTACTACCCGCTCTCCGACGAGATGCTGGCGAAGATCGTGCGCCTGCAGCTGGGCCGCATCGCCCGCCGCGTGGCCGAAAACCACCGCATCCCCTTCGAGTACAGCGACGCGGCGGTGGAGCTGATCGTCAAACGCTGCAACAACGCCGAGAGCGGCGGCCGCATCATCGACGCCATCCTGACCAATACCGTGCTGCCCAAGGTGTCCATCGAGTACCTGTCACGCACGGCGTCCGGCCAGCCGCTGCAGCGCGTGGGCCTGGGCGTGGCCGACGGCGATTTCTCTTACGAATACGGCTGAAGCCCACCGGGGGCTTACAGCCACCACGGCCATCGCGGATGGGAACACTTCAAGGAGCTTTCATGAAACTGATTCTCGAGTTCGGAACGAAGACATTGGTGCCCTTCGTCGGCGGCTGGGCCGCGGGCAAGGTGTTCGACGAGATGTACGACTCGTCCAGGGACTTGCTCCTCGACAAGGACATGGACAAGCAGGTCAAGATCAAGCGCATGGAGCTGCGCATCGCCGAGAACGAGCGCACGCTCAAGCAGCAGGAAGAACTCATCCGCCTGCAGCGCGCCCGCTCCGACGACCTGGCCAAGCAGACGCAGGACCAGTACTTTCATCTGATGGACCTCAAGAACAAGACGAAGTACTGACCGGCCTGCGCCACTGGAATTGCCAACTCAACGACTGGAGCCCCCATGGCAGACGAAGCAACCCTCATCAAGAAGCTTGCCGAGCAGTTGAAGCGGATCGAGAGCTTGAGAAAAGACCACGCCAAGCTGGACAAGGAAACCGACGACCTCGACAAGAAGATCAAGGCAATGCAGCGCACGCCCGTCTTCAAGCTGACCGGCTTCGTCGCGGCGTACACGCAGTACGTGAAGGACACCGATGGGCTCATCAGCGTCATGCCGAGCTGCCTGAAGGCCATCCAGACGGCCGAGAACTCGGCCACCGTGGCCAGCGTGGCCGCAGCCGTGAAGGCCATTGCCGAGCAGCAGAAGGCCGCCCTCAAGTCGGCCGGCGCCGACGCGTCGAAGAAAAAAGCCGCCGTCCAGTTCAACAAGGACCTGGACAAGATGAGCGGCAAGCTCGAAGCCCTGCTGTGAAGCGCTGAGCGGTCAGCACCTGCATGCCACGCGAGCGCCCCGCCACCGCGCCGACACCGTACACCGCGCGCCGCACGCTGCGGGACGTATTCGGCGCCCCCGACCCGCTGGCCCGCGCCGCCGGCAACCAGCGCACCACGCAGCGGGGGTGGGTCTACGCCCTGACCCCTGGCGGCGGTGAGACCGCGAACTTCGTGGCCGGCAGCCGGCATGACCGACCGTGGGATCTTGTCGACGCCGGACTGCGCTATTTCAAGGGCCGGGCCGAGCGCTTCTCCCTGGTGCTGTGCAGTCCCGTGCCGGTGGCGCCGCGCCTGCCCGGCTGGGCGGTGGCGGCGCAGCAGACCGTCTACCGCCGCGCCGCTGGCCGGCGGACCGGCGAGGCGCTGACGCTGCAACCGGTGCGGGGCGGCAC
>NZ_JBQVNP010000097.1:0-19308 GCF_052436255.1 Roseateles sp.
CGACCCGCGCCACTACCGCGACCACGGCCTCAAGGCCATGCCGGAGTGGAAGGCGCTGGTGGACACGAAGTTTCCGATCAACGAGTACGCGGTCAATTGAGAGCCGCGACTTGACAGGCATCCGGCGGCGGCGAGGCGGGCGCGTCAGACCCCGTGTCGCGGTTGTGAACGACGGTCTGGCAGCCAACGGGAGCGGCCGTTCGTCAGTGCCGTCCGAGGTGCGCTCTTCGGCCAGGACCAGACACGGACGCAAGCTCCCCAATCCGGCCAATCAATGCCACTGGAGGGTAAGAAACTGGATCCAGCCGCCTGTTGGCAAACGGTGAAACGCGGCATTTTGCAGTGCGCGCCATACCAAGCCAATCTGGCCTAATCGCCAAGGTCGAAACACAGCGGCGCTGCTGGGCAGCAGTGCCACGCTATGACTGAGCAACCACTACACACCTCCCTCATTGATCTAGGACGCAGGCCGATGCGCCCGTTCGAAGGTGAAAGGGATGCAAAGGTCGGCGCTGCGCTCTTCGAGGCCTTCGCCGAGGGCTCGGCGGTCGAGACCACCTGGGACGAGTTGCTGAAGCATCGCGTGTGCTTGCTCGTGGGCCCTGCTCACTGCGGTAAGACCTCCGAGCTAAAGCTACTCCGGCGTCGACTGCGCGATAAGGACCGGGCGTGCTTCATGCTTGACCTCGGGACGCTTGTACGCTCAACGGTCGACGCTGCCATGGGAGCGGACAGGTCGGCCTTCGATGAATGGTGTCAAGGTGACACCGAAGGCATCTTCCTGCTGGACGCGCTGGACGAGGCGGAATTGTGCGACGACAAGGCATTGCTCGTCTGCATCAACAAGGTGGCGTCCTGCTTAGGACTGCCTGCGCTTCGGCGCTCGCGCTTTGTGGTGTCCAGCCGGCCGGGGTCGTGGTCCTCCGCCGATGTACTCGACACGATTCGTGATGGTCTTTGCGAGCAAGTGGTCGTGCTCGGTGACCCGTCGGAAGCCGAGGCCACCGCAGCCTCCTTGTTCGAAGCGACGGACGATGCCAAGCCGGGCAGCGCTTTAATCTTTGCATCGCTGCCTCAGCTGACGAAGGGCCAGGCAAACAGGCTGCTGAAGTCAGTTCACGGCGTAGAGCGTCCGGCTGCACTGCAGGACAAGGCATGGAATCTGGGGCTGGCATTTGCGCTTCGCAACCCGGGTTCGCTGGGCTGGTTGGCGCGCGTTGTTCCCAAGCTTCAGCCGGGAGATGGCCGGCTTCGCGCCTACGAGGCCGCCGTCAGCGAACTCGTCCGCATGGGGTTCGAGCGCCGCCGGCAAGCAACGGTGTTTTCGGAAGACAACGTCTTTCGTGAAATCGAACGCCTGTGCGCAGCGTCGTTCTTTTGTCAGAAGTATCTGTTTGCTCTGCGCGCCTCGCCGAGCGACGACGGTGCGGTGTCGTTACGCGAAGCGCTGGCCCACCGACCCGCCAATTTCGAGACCCTGCTGCAGACCTTCCCGTTCTTCATTGACTCGGGCATCCAGCGTCTGAAGTTGTTGCCATCCGAGTTGCAGCCCTTCTTGGTCGCAAAGTGGTTAGTCAGGAGAATCAAGTCCGGGTCCATGAGCGTGGACGATGTCTTGGACCTGTTTGTCGTGACGTCGTTCGCAGGCGAGCTCATTCCCTCCCAATTCGAGGTGGTGGCGGGATGGCTGTCGTCGATGGACTCTGAATTCGCACGTCGGATTCTGGATGTGGCCCCACACGCTGTGCTGCTGTATGGCGACCTCTCTGGCCTGCCGTACCCGCTGGCGGAGGCAGCCCTGCGAAAGACCATCGAATTCCTGTCGAGCGGTCGTGCGCTCCTCTACCGGACGGTTCGGCTCACGTCCGACGACTACTGGCAAGCGATGCGGCCTGACCTCGTGCCGACAGTGGTATCGAGCATCGACGAGTTCGCCCACAACGACGAGTGCTGGGACCTGCTTACCCGCATGGTTGCAAGCCGAGGTTGTGTCGATGCCTTGCCGGCATTGAAACGGCAGCTAACCAATCCACGTGCATCGGACGCGGCGCGGGTGCGCGCGGTGGATGCCATCGGGGAGTGCGGACGCGCGGCCGATGTTGAGTGGGCGGTTGACGGGCTTTTCGCTCGCGGCTTGTTCAACGCCAGAGCTGCAACGATCTCGCTTCAATCGCTTCTTCAGCGGTCTCGCAGCTTGGACCATCTTCGCAGGGTGCTGCGTTCGGGCTTGTTCGAGTCGGTCGCGGCGTCGGTGTACGTGCAAGACCTCATTGAGTACGACCCATCCAAGGCCGATGCATTGGCCTTAGTAGCGACGCTCAAGGAGGCAGCCGCCGGCATTTCAGGGCTCGAGGCCGACGCAACGATGAAGCTGCTCGTCTCGTCGGTAGCGGCACTTCTCAGCCGGGATGACCTGTCCGAGGCCGACTACGTCGGACTGTTGGACACCCTTGAGGTCGTGCGACTTCAAGCGGAAAAACGAGACTTTGACCGCTTCGACGACATTCCGCCGCTCATACGTGTTCGGCCAGACCTGCAGCGCTTGGCGGTCCGGCGCCTGGTGGGGGGTCTTGGCAAAGAGCAACTGTGGAAGCTGAGAAGCCACACGGCGGCGCTGTACGCCCACATCTCCGAGGCGGATATCGAAACGCTTGAGCAGCTCAAGACCGAGTTGCCGGACGCCGAGCTTGTGGGCCAGCTCCAGCGTCTGATTGAGAGCGTAGCGCCGCGCAAGTCGCCACCGGCTGAGCGGCGAGCGCCCGATAGGTCGGCGCACAGCAAGCCGGCATTTGCTGTGGACAAGGCGCAAGTCGAGGCTAAGGCCAAGACAATCGCGGCCTGCGCAGACCCGGCGATGTTCACGCGCCTAGTTCACGTCGCAACCGGCGGACGACTCCGTACTTCACTCGGAGTTGAACAGTGGAATTTGTTGGCGGCCAAGTATGGAACGGTGGTGTCAGCGGCCGTGCAAGCCGGCCTTCGCCGGCTTTGGCGTGACCATCTGCCCCTCGAAGACGTCAACAACCCTCAAACCGTCTATCCACAAACGATCGCCGGCCTCGCTGGGGTTGTTGCCGAGGTGGTAGACGCCTATGCCGCAAAGACACTGACTGTGGCCGAGGCCGAACAGGCGATGCGTTACAGCCTCTACGAACTGAACCAGTTTCCACCCTTTGTGGCGTTCATGGTGGATACGCGGCTCGACGAATGCGATGCGTTCTACGCTTCAGTAGTTGGGCGGTGGAAGACATCGCCGAAAGCCGCCGAGCATGCCAAACATGTCGTGGCACGGATTCCGGACAAGCTCGTCGCGGGGGACACCCGCTGCAGGGCGGCAGTTTGGTCCTATCTGAAAGCCGGCGCATGCAATTCATACTATGAGGTCGAGCAGGCCATCACCGCGCTCTGCAAGTGGCATGACGATTCAGAACTTGCGGCCTTCCTGGATGGAAGGAGCCGTCAGTGCTGGCAAGAGCGGCGCGATGATTTTGCCGCCTACTTCTCCGCCTGGCTGCGGGTTCAGCCCGGAGCCGCGTTGACATTTCTCGCCGAATGCGCCGGCGAGCCGACCAGGCGAGCGGAGATTGTTGGACTCGCGAGCCACTGGTCAAGCAACAGGGAGAGCCCTCTGTCGGGCACAGAGTCGAACAGCGAAGAGCTGGCGACGCACCTTGAGAAACTGTATGAAGTCATTGCACTGGCCGCACCGCCGGCGACGGACCCATATCGCACAGGGGTGCTCTCGCCCAATGCCAGAGACAACGCGGGCCAATTTCGCAATTCCATCCTCGGGATGATTGAAGCGCTGGGCTGCCACGCTGCTTACGTGGCAGCCAGGCGGCTTGCTTTCAATTGCAAGGATGAAGCGCCGATAGCGCACATGCTCGATGCGCTGGCTATTCGCATTGCCGAACGGGCTGCTCTGCCGCATGCCTGGACAACTGCACAGTTCGTTGACTTTTCACGGGACGCTATGGCGTTGCCAGTCGACGACGAACAGTCTCTCTGGCGACGAGTAAGGCGCGACACGAGGTCAGCAGTCCAGAACGCTTTGTCGGGCCGCTTTCATATCGGCAACCTGCTGAAGAAGGGCAAGGAGCGAGATATGCAGTTGTGGCTTGCTCGCGAGCTGGAACTGCTGTCCCAGCAGGCTTACTCCGTCCAACGCGAAAGCGAATTGGCAGACAGGACGATGCCAGATATCTGCGCCGAGACTCCGCGACACATGGCGACCTTAGAGCTCAAGATTGCAGAGGACCGCACTGTCGATTCACTGCTCTTCGACCTGGAGTGGCAGCTGACACGTGACTATCTGCGCGACAAGAAGTCGAACCACGGCCTTTTTGTAGTGATGCATCAAGGGTCAAGAGCGCGCTTCCCATTCCAAAAGCAGGCACTGTCATTTGATGAGTTACGGCAGGTCTTGATGAGGCGAGCCGATGAACTCACGGTAGCGTCCTTCGGCAAGAAGCACGTCGAGGTTATCGCGTTTGAATGTCCTAGCGGACACAGCCCACGCAACGCCAAGAAGCCGATTCGCAAGAAGGGAAGTGCCACTTAGGCATTTCTCGTTCAGTGCGTCCTTGTTGTAGGCAATCGATTGCTCGCTTAACGACTGCTCAGGAAGTTGATGGTTGACTGCTCAGGGTCGAAAGCGGGCGACCAGCAGGTCAGCAACGAAAGACAGCAGTCAGCCTTGGTCAACGTTGTTGTCCACAGCGACGCCTTGAAGCTCGCGCGCGCAGCGGTTACAGAACCGAGGCGGTCCTGCAACGGTCGGCCGGTGGGCCGAAAGGTCTCGCCCTAGCCACCGTCCGCCTCTCCGGCCGTCTCCGCCGCATCGCCATGCCAGCGCCGCAAGGCCCGCTGGAAGAAGAGGCTGTTGGGCAGCTGCAGCTGCGTACCATTTCTCGCATCGCCGCTTTCGCGCAGCGTGGTGTAGACGAGGTTGATGTCGGCGACCTTGCCCTTGACGAGGGGCGTGCCGCCGGGTTCGAGCAACTCGACGACGTCGCCGACGCGGAAGGCGCGTGTGACGTAGATGAGCAGCGCGCAGAAGAGGTTGGACAGCACGCTCCACACCGCGAAGAAGGCGACCGCGGCGACGGTGGCAAAGCCGGTGAACGCCGTCCACAGCACGGTGCCCGAAACGCCGAACCGCTCCAGCGCCCACAGCAGTGCGCCACCGTAGACCAGCACGGCCGCGACGCGCAGAAAGAGGGCGGCAAAACTGACGGGCAGGCCGTAGGTGCGGCTGGCGCGGCCCATCAGATGTCGGGCCAGTCGCATCGCCAGCCATGCGGCCACGCTGATGAGCAGAACTTCCAGTAACGGCACCAGCGTGTCGAGCCAATCTGCCGCCCAGTCGGGCAGGCGGTCATGCAGGGACTGCAGCAGTTTTCTCATGGGCGTTGGTTTGAATCGTGAGCGCATGCCGTAGCGCCAGAGTGTTAGTTTCCCCCGTTCGAGGGTGATGCCAAGGAGCGCGGACGCGCATGGCGACGGCCGGCGCCGTTGGCCACGCCTTCGAGAAGCCCGACGCCACTTTTCAGGGCCTTGCTGCCCGCCCGGCTGCCGGCTCCGGCCACGCGGCTTGGGCAGGCGGCCAGTTGCCGCGCAGTCAGCACAACTTGGTTACATCTGCCCCAGCACATCCGCGACGGACGTCACGGGTCCTCCCGGCTGCAAGCCATCAGACAGATTGGCTTGGCCGAAGATGTTGCGACCCGCGATGCCGCCAGGCATTGATATCAACGTGCACGAGGATGTCTTTGCTCCAGCTGTTTTTCAGAACGGAGAGCGCCGGGCTCCGGTGGGGCGCCCGACTGTCCGCTTTCGCTGTGGCCCTGACCTGCCTGGTCACTCATGCCAACGCGCAGGATGCGCTGCTGGACGAGGCGCGCGCCAAGCTCAACCGGCGTGATGCCGCCGGTGCCTACGCTTTGCTGGCCGACGCCGAGATGGCGCGGGCGGGCGATGCCCGCTTCGACTACCTGCTGGGCCTCGCCGCGCTGGACACTGGCCATGTCACGCGTGCCATCTTTGCGCTGGAGCGCGTCGTGCAGCGGCAGCCGGACGACATGCTGGCCCGTGCCGAGCTGGGGCGCGCCTATCTGGCAGCGGGTGATGCCGACGCCGCGCGCGAGCAGTTCCGGCTGGCGCGCAGCGCCGATCTGCCCGCAGGCGTGGCGGCGGCCATCGAGCGCGTGATCGGCGTCGTCAACCAGGTGGCGCCGCCTGCCGCCCCGCAGTTGTCGGGCTACGTGGAATTCGGCGCGGCCCATGACAGCAACGTCAACAGCGCCACCAACCAGGGTGAGTTCGCGATCCCCGCCTTCGGCGGCATCGTCTTCCAGACTGCGCCGGAGAACCGCCAGCGCCATGACCTCGTGGCCTCCGCCGCGGGCGGCGTGAGTGCCGAGAAGGCGCTGTCGCCCGCGTGGACGCTGGTGGGGGCGGCCAACATGCGCGCCACCGCGGGCCAGGACGCGCACGACATGAACACCGTCTTCTTCGACGCCACCGCCGGCCTGCGCCGTACGGCCGGCACGCAAAGGCATTTGATAGCGCTGCAAAACAACACGGCCTGGGTGGGCGGCAGCCTGTATCGCACGGCCAATGGCGCGACCGCCCAGTGGCAATCGCAGCTCGACGCCGCCGCGCAGGCCAGCATGTTCGGGCAGTGGTCGCGCCAGGCCTACCAGCGCCAGCCCGAGCGCGATACCGACCGCCTGCTGCTCGGGCTCGGGCTGGCGCGCCAGTTCGGCGCCGCCGGCCCGCTGGCCTACGGCAGCGCCTATGGCGTGCGTGAACGCAGCCACCAGGCCGAGGCCGCGCACTTCGGCCACCACGGCGTGGGCCTGCGGCTGGGCATGGAGCAGCGGCTGGGCGCCGCGCTGTCGGGCTTTGCCGAGTGGCAGTTCGAGCGGCGCCGCTACGGCGGCACGGAACCCTTTTTCGACCTCGCCCGCCAGGATCGCCAGAACGACGTCGCCGCCGGGCTGCGCTGGACCGCCGACCCGCGGTGGCAGGTGGCCGCGCAGGCCCGCCGCTCGCGGGCCGGGTCCAACATCGTGCTGTACGACTACGCGCGCAACGTATTCCAGATCACTGCCCACAGGAGTTTCCAATGAGCCGCATGCAGGGACCGCCGAGCCGGCGTGATGGGCATCGCGGCCGCACGCCTGCACCTGCCAACTGCCTTCGCAATGCCTTGGCGATGGCGGCGCTTTGCGTCGTCAACGGCCTGGCCTGGGGGGCACCGGCGGCCACGGCCATCTTCACCAGCGGTGAGGTGCGGGTCGTCTCGGCCAAGGGCGTGGTGCGCGAGCTGAAGACCGGCGAGCGTGTCGAGTCGGGCGAGACCGTGCAGACCACCAAGGGCCGCGTGCAACTGCGCATGGTCGACGGCGCCATGATGGCGCTGGGCGAGCGCACGACGCTGCGGCTGGACGACTACCGCCTGGCAGGGCCGGCGGGCAACGATGAGCGCGGCTTCATGAGCCTGCTGGGCGGCGGACTGCGCACGATCAGCGGCAGCATCGGCAAGCCCCGCACCGACAACTACAAGCTCGAGACGCAGTCGGGCACCATCGGCATCCGCGGCACCGAGTACACCGCCAACGTCGACAACGGCCTGCGCGTCGGCGTGATCGGCGGCCTGGTGGCCGTCTGCAACGACGGCGGCTGCGTCGACGTGCCCAAGGGGTCGTCGGCTTTTGCGCCGAACCGGTCGGTCAAACCGAACGTCAGCGCCAAGCCGCTGCTGCACCTGCAGCCAGCCAATGCCGCCGAAGCGCCCGCGGAGGCCACCACCGAGGCTGGCGCCGACGCCGCTGCGCCACCATCGCCGGCAGCCAGCCCGGCCCCTGAAACAGCCCGGCCCACGTCTGGCGACAAGACGGCCCAGGAGCTGGCCATGCAGGCGCAGAGCCCGCCTGCACCTGCACCTGCACCTGCTCCTGCACCGGCGCCTGCTCCCGCACCGGCGCCTGCACCTGCACCTGCACCTGCACCTGCACCTGCACCTGCACCGGCGCCTGCTCCTGCACCGGCGCCTGCTCCTGCACCGGCGCCTGCTCCTGCACCGGCGCCTGCTCCCGCACCGGCGCCTGCTCCTGCACCGACGCCTGCTCCCGCACCGGCGCCTGCTCCTGCACCGACGCCTGCTCCTGCACCAGCACCGGCTCCGGCTCCGGCTCCGGCTCCGGCTCCGGCTCCAGAGCCTGCGCCCGCCCCAACTCCTGCACCGGCACCAACGCCGGCGCCCGCTCCCGTTCCGCCACCGGCGCCCGCGCCGGCACCAGCACCCGTGCCAACCCCGGCACCAACGCCTGCGCCCGTTCCCGCGCCTGCACCTGCTCCCTCGCCCGCCCCGGCTCCCACTCCCACGCCGCCGCCGGACCCGACGTCACAAGTCACAGCCGGCCTGGTCTCGAGCAATGACAAGGGCGACATCGCGGTCGAACTGATCGGCGGCACCGCCCAGTTCGATGCCAGCGGCGGTTTGCTGGCACTGAAAGACGCCTCAAGCGGCAGGACCATCCTGCAGAACGGCACACCGACCGACGCTGGCGTGGACGGCGTCATCGCCTGGGGTCGCTGGATCGGCGGGCAGGCCGGTGGCAACCGCAATGACGCGGGGAATGGCAACCTCACCAGCCTGCAATACTTCACCGCGACGTCAACACCGACAGGGCCGACGGCGGGGCAGTTCACGTCGTTCGCGTCGACATCACCGACTGTCCAATCCAACGGCAGCATGGTCGCCACTGGAACCGTCAACAGCGCCAGCGGCAGCTTTACCGCCGCATTGACCTTGCAAACCTCGGGCACCGCCATCTACACGCTGACGGTGCCGGTACCCGGCCAGACCTTCACGCTAACCGGCACGGCGACGCAGACCTCGCTGTCGACCTTTGCAGGCATCTCGCTGATCACCAGCACGGGAACCGCTTGCCGCAGCGGCTGCACCGGCAGCCTCGGCAACAACGTCTCGGTCATCGGTCAGATCGCGGGTTCGGCGGGGACGCATGCCGGCGTCATCTACGGCTTCGACAGCCGCCTCGGCAACGTCTCCGGCGTCATCGTCTTCAAGCGCTGAATCCATGAGCCTCCCCGCTCCTGATCAGACGTCTGCGCCTTTCGGTGCCGAGTGCACGAGCGCGGCCGGCGGCATCCTGGTCGTCCAAGGCACGGCGCCGAATGCGGACCGCAGCCTCATCGACGGCCTGCGCCGTGCGCGCTTCGGCGTTCGCGACTGCGGCGCGGCCGAGGCGCTGGCGCAGGTGGACTGCGGCGACTGGGACGCCGTGGTGCTGGATGCACGGTCCGACTTTGACGCCGCGGTTGCGCTGGCCGCCGCGATCCGCGCGCGCTATCCCGCGACCGTGCTGCCCATCGTCATGCTCGCCAGCGGGTGCGCAGGCAGCGAGCAGCAACGTGCCTTCGACGCAGGCGTGAGCGACTGCATCAGCTGCCCGGCCGACGTCGCCGAGGTGGCGCGCCGCCTGTCCACGCTGGCCGAGCTGCGGCGCCTGCGCCGCAAGAGCGCGATGGAGCAGAACCGCTTCGGCGCGGAGCTGTCCTCGCGTTCGCTGCGGCTGAACGGCCTGATCGAGACCTGCATCGCGATGTCGATGTGCCGCGACCGCGCGGCGCTGCTGATGCAGTTGCTCAGCGAGGGCTGCCACCTGCTGAACTGCGACGGCGGCACCATGTACATGGTGACCGACCAGCAGACGCTGCGCTTCGAGCTGCGCACCCGCAGCGATCCGCTACCGGCCACGCAGATCCCGCTGTACGACCCGGGCACGGGCAATCCCAACGAGAACTATGTGTCCGTCTACACGGCACTGCACAACCAGGCCGTCCGCATCGACGATGTCTACACCGAGACGCGCTTTGACCTCAGCGGCACGCGCGCCTTCGACGACGCGAGCGGCTACCGCACGGTCTCCATGCTGACCGTGCCGATCGCGCCGCGCGGTGGATCGCCCATCGGCGTGCTGCAGTTCATGAACGCGCTCGACCCCTTCACGGGCGCGATCGTGCCCTTCGATCCCGAGGCGGGTGCGCTGGTGGAGGCGCTGGCGGCGCAGGCGGCGGTGGCCCTCGACAACCTGGAGCTGGTCGACTCGCAGAAGCAGCTCACCGAGAGCCTGATCCGCGTGCTCGCCACCACCATCGACGCCAAGAGCCCGCACACCGGCCGCCATTGCGAGCGCGTGCCCGAGCTGGCGATGTGCCTGGCGCAGGCCGCGTGTGACGCCAGCGAGGGCCCGTTCAGGCACTTCGCGTTCCGCTCCGAGCGTGAGTGGGAGGAGTTCCGCATCGGCGCCTGGCTGCACGACTGCGGCAAGGTGACGACGCCCGAGTACGTGATCGACAAGGCCACCAAGCTCGAAACCATCCACAACCGCATCCATGAGGTGCGGATGCGTTTCGAGGTGCTGCAGCGCGACCTCGAGATCGCGCGTCTGCAGGCGCAGCTGGCCGGCACGTGGAGCGAGGCGCAGCAGGCCGCCCATGCCGCCGAACTCGCGCGCCTGACACAGGATTTCGAGTTCGTCGCCCGTTGCAACGTCGGCGACGAGGCGCTGGAGGACGACGCCATCGAGGCGCTGGCGCGCATCGGCGCACGCGAGTGGACGCGGCATTTCGACGACCGCCTGGGCCTGTCGGCGGTCGAGCTGGCCACGCGCGCAGCGGAGCCGGTGCGCGCCCTGCCCTGCGCCGAACCGCTGCTGGCAGACCGCCCGCGCGACATCGTGGTGCGGCCTGAAGGCGAGCGGCTCGATCCCGCCTTCGGCTTTCGCATGGATGTGCCGGAGCACCTCTACAACCGCGGCGAGCTCTACAACCTGTCGGTGCGCAGCGGCACGTTGACCCGCGAGGAGCGCTACAAGATCAACGAGCACATGGTGCACACGGTGATGATGCTGGAGCGCATGCCCTTTCCCAAACACCTGCGGCGCGTGCCGGAGTACGCCGGCACCCACCATGAGCGCATGGATGGGCAGGGCTACCCGCGCCAGCTCGGGCCCGAGCAGTTGTCCGTGCCGAGCCGGATCATGGCGGTGGCCGACATCTTTGAAGCCCTGACCGCGGCGGACCGGCCCTATAAGAAGCCCAAGCCACTGTCGGAGGCACTGGCCATCATGCAACGCATGGCTGGCACGCACATCGACGCCGACATCTTCAACCTCTTCCTGCGCTCGGGCGTCTACCTGGCGTTTGCGCACAAGCACCTCCACGCCGAGCAGATCGATGTCAGCGACCCGACGCCGTTCTGCGCCACGGTGCCGCATGCATAGCGCCGTCGCCGAGCACCCCATGGCAGGCCTGCGGGCGGCGGTCGCGGCGGGCGCCGCGCCGCGCGTTGCGGGCGAACTGCTGCTGCTGTTCGAGCATGTCGCGCACCGGTCGGACAAGCTGCAGTGGGTCAACGCCCAGGTGAGCGCAGATCTCTGCGGCGGCGGCGACCCCGCTGATCCAGCGCTGGCACGTGCCGGCGCGGCCGTGGCCGCCGCCATCGACGCGCAGCCGGCCACCTTCGACCGCCACAGCTATCACAACCGCCAGCACTTCTGCGAGGTCGCATTGACGGCCTATGGCCTGTGCCTGCTGGCCCGGCTGGGCACGCCGGCGACGCAGCTCGTCGTGCTGGCCGCGCTGATGCACGACGCCGTCCACGCGGGTCGCCCGCATGCCGCCTTCGTCCAGGAGCGTGCCAGCGTCGACAGCATGCGCGCGCTGCTGGCTGCGGCGGGGCTGGCCGCTGCGCAGACCGACCGCCTGATGGTGCTGGTGCTGGCCACCGAGACCGGCGGCGGCACCGCCTTCATGGCAGCCGCCTGCCAGGCCCACGCGGGCCGCGCCGCCATGCCGTTCGCGGCACCGGCAGAGGCGCCCGAACTCGCCGCGCTGGCGACCGACCCCGAACTGGCCCAGCTCGCGCGCATCCTGTGCGAGGCCGATGTGTTGCCGTCGATCGGGTTGGACGACGGGCATGCGCTGCGCGTGCAGGAGCGGCTGGCGCGCGAATGGGGCCGGCCGCTGGGCGCGCGCGACAAGCTGGCCTTCATGGACGGCGTGCTGCGGCAGGGCTACATCGGCGGCTTCTTCCTGCCCTGCGTGCACGCCATGCACGCCGCGCTGGCCGGCAGCCTGCATGCAGTCGCCCAGGGCTGAACCGGGTCTGGCCCGCTGGGCCTGGGCGGTGCCGCTCGGCATGCTGCTGCTGGCGTTCTTCATGGCCTTGGCCGACCCGGCGGCACTGCGCGGCCTGCGCTACGCCAGCTTCGACCAGTTCCAGCGCTGGCAGCCCCGGCCGTACGGCGAACAGCCGGTGCGCATCGTCGATATCGACGAAGAAAGCCTGCGCCGCATCGGCCAGTGGCCCTGGCCGCGCGACCGCATGGCGCAGTTGCTGAACGCCATCACGGCCCGGCAGCCAGCCTCGGTGGCCGTGGACGTCATCTACGCCGAGCGCGACGGCAGCGCCGTGGACGGCGGCGATGCCGCCCTCGCCCGGGCACTGGCGCAGGGCAATGTGGTGCTCGGCTTCGGCCTGAGCCGCCCGCCCGTTGCGCCGCCCGCCGGCGCTGACCCGGGCACTGCCCCGGGTGACGACGGACTCACGCTGAAGGCCGGCTACTTCCCGCTCGGTGGCGACCCCGTCCCCTTCCTGCCGGCCTTCACTTCCAGCGTCGCCAACCTGCCCGACCTGCAGCAGGCCGCCGCAGGCCAGGGCGCCATCACCTTCATCCCCGATGTCGACGGCATCGTCCGCCGGGTGCCGCTGGTGTTGAGTCTGGACGGCCGGCTGGTGCCTTCACTCGCGGCCGAGGCGCTGCGGCTGGCTGCGGGCGTGGGCCACTACACCGTGCGCAGCGCCGGCGACGGCGGCGGCGTCATCGACATGCGCATCGGCGAGCGGGTCATCGCCACCGACGCCAGCGGCGCCCTCTGGGTGCACTACGCCCGCCCGCAGCCAACGCGCTACATCCCCGCCTGGCGCGTGCTCGACGGCAGCCTGCCGGCGGACGCGTTGAAGGGCAGGATCGTGCTGGTCGGCACCTCGGCCCAGGGGCTGATGGACCTGCGCTTCGGCCCGCTGGGCGGCATCATCCCCGGCGTCGAAGTCCATGCCCAGGCGCTGGAGCAGGTGCTTGCCGGCCAGCCCCTGGGCCGCCCGGGCTGGACACCGGCGCTCGAATGGATCGTCACGCTGATCGGCGGCGCGGTGGTGGGCCTGCTGGCGATGAAGCGCAGCGCCGCCGCCTCGTCGGCGGGCTTTCTCGCGCTGGCGGGCGCCGTGGGCGGGGCAGCATGGGCGGCCTTCGTGCACGGCGGCGTGCTGATCGATGCGGTCACGCCGATGCTGGCCATGGCGCTGGTGTTCATCCCCACCACGGTGATGCGCTACCTGCAGAGCGAGCGCCGGCAGCGCTGGATGAAGCAGACCTTCTCGCGCTATGTCTCGCCCAACCTGGTCGACTATCTCATCACCCACCCCGACGCCCTCGTGCTGGAAGGCCGGCGCCAGCGCTGCAGCTTCGTCTTCACCGACCTGGCCGGCTTCACGCGGCTGATGGAGGGCATGGACCCGGCGCAGGCGGTCGGCCTGGTCAACGGCTACCTCGACCGCATGATCGCCATCGCCTTCGAGCACGACGGCACGCTGGACCGCATCGTCGGCGACGCCGTGGCCATCATGTTCTCCGCGCCGGTCGAGCAGAAGGACCACGAGCAGCGCGCCCTGCGCTGCGCGCTGCAGATGCACGCCTTCTCGCGCGCCTACGTGGACGACCTGGCGCGCCAGGGCATCGAGTTTTCAGAGACGCGCATCGGCGTGCACACGGGCGAGGTGACGGTCGGCAACTTCGGCGGCGAGGCCATCTTCGATTACCGCGCGCTGGGCGACCCGGTCAACACCGCCGCCCGGCTGGAAGGCGCCAACAAGTACCTGGGCACGCTGATCTGCGTGTCCGAGGCCACGCTGGCCGGCTGCCCCGGCGCGCCGGCCCGCCCCATCGGCCGGCTGCGCCTGGCCGGCCGCAGCGGCTACCTGATGACCTACGAACCGCTGCCGCAGCAGCCCGACGCCGCCTACCAGCAGGCTTTCGAGCTGATGCGCGACGCCAGCGACCAGGCGCTCGCCGCGTTCGAAGCGCTGGCCAGCGCCCGGCCCGACGATCCGCTCGTCCGCCTGCACCTGGCGCGCCTGCGTGCCGGCAGGTGCGGCGACGCCATCGAGCTGGCCGAGAAGTAGCCCGCGGCGGCCAGGCTCAACGGCGCCTCGGCGTCAGCGCCAATGCCACGACAGCAATCCCCGCCGTGACGATCAGCGCGTCCTCGATCAACCCGCTGCGGGTCTGGCCGATGCGGGCCATGGCCTGCTTGCGGGCGCCGAGCGTGGCATAGGCCAGCGGCACGGCGGTGGTGACCGCGACGGCCGCGCCTGCGCCTTCCCGGCCGCGCGGCGCCAGTGCCGCACCCGCGATGCCGGCGCTCATGACGCGCGCCAGCAGCCCGAGAAAGACGGTGCGGTCGGGCGCCGTCTTCATCTTGTCGCCCAGCAGCTCAGCGATGCCCATCGCCAGGGCGCCGAACTTGAACAGGGGGCGGTCCAGCAGGACCAACTGCCCCGGTGTGCGGCGGCCAGCCAGGCGGGCCGCCGCGATGGAGGCCATGGGCGTCATCGAGCGGGCGCTGGCGACCGCGCCGATCAGCAGGGACGACAAAAGGTTGCGAACAGGCATCGGATTCTCCTGTGTGGCGATTCAACGCTGGACCTTCACCGGCGCTGAGGCCGCCAGCGCGCGCTCACATGCAGCCCTCTCGCTGGCGCTGCGGGCGGCGATGCAGCGGGCGGCACCGTCGTTGACGGCACCCGGCAGGTTGTCGGCAGGCGCCGATGCAGCGGTGGCGCCGACGTTCCTGCCCGTGAACGGCACGGACAGCTGTGGGATCACTCGTTCCTCGGGCCGCCGCACGCCTGGCTCCTTGGCGTTCTCCGACGCCAGGATGGCCGGGTTGCGGGGTGGCATCACGCGGGAGGCCGCGGTCATAGGCGCGACTGCCGACGCAGCCGACGCTGCAGGCGCTGAATGCGCGCATGCGGCTCCGGCAGCAGCCATCGCGACCAAGGCGCCGAGCAGGGCTGGCGATGCGTTTCTCATGGGGCACCACGCTGCTGAGTTCCGGTGCCACAAGCGTCGTCCGGCGGCGCAAGCCGCCGTGTAGGACGCGGGCTTGCGATGCGATGGCAAGCCTCTGATACAGGCTGCCGCGCCCTCGCTCCCCGGCTACTTCCTGACGTTGTCCAGATCGGGCGGCGGCGTGTAGCCCAGATCGCGGGCGCGCGCCTCGAACTGCGAGGCCAGCAGCGGCTGGCCGTTCTTGCGGAAATGCAGCGCCAGCTCGTAGCTCGCAATGCCGTTGCCCAGGGCGACGGCGAACTGCATCCAGCCCTCGTAGCGCGACTGTGCGGAGGACGCGCGGCCGTAGCCATCGCCACCGCCGCTGCTCTCGCCGCGGAAGCGCCACGCCATGCGCGCGGCGGCATCCTTGTCGCCACGGCCGCAGCGCAGCAGGTCCTGACGCTGCTCGTTGGGCATGTCCTCGTTGAGCGAGAAGGCGGCCCGGAACAGCCGCACATCGTTGCGCCGCAGCGCAGCCAGCGCGGCACGCGCGCCATCACGCGCCACCTGCACGCCGGGCGCGAAGGGGCTGTCGGGCCGCGCCTTCAAAAAGGCATCGGCCACCTGCACGACCTCGGCCGGCCAGGCGAGCTGCTCCAGCTTCTTCAGCTCGGCCTCCTCGTTGATGTCCGGCCCCGCCGGCGCTGCAGCGCCCTCGCGCTTGGGCTCCACGGTCAGGCGCACGCGGGTGTGGTCGGCGATGAAAGGGTCCTGCGCCAGCTCGCGCACGGCGGCCACGGGATGGTTGAGCATGGTCTCGCGAACGTCGCTGCGCACCAGCTGCATCAGCTCGGGGAAGGTGGTCTGGTCGGACACGCTGTTCATCAGCTTGACCAGCGAGCCCGTGTAAAAGGTGTTCTGCGTCTCGACCGCCGGCGCGATGGCCGGCTTGCCGGCGCCGGTGGAGAAGGTGATCAGGCAGCCGGGCGGCGCCTCGACCTGGTTCAGGCCCACCACCTCGCCGGCGCGCAGGCCGGTGCGGCAGGCATCGACGACGGCAATGATCATGCCCTCGCGCCGCGCGGGCAGGCGGCGCACCACGTCGCTGAGCAGCTGCACGCTGCCGGTCTGCAGCAGCTCACCCTTGGCCGACGGGCTCAAGCCCGCAGGCAGCAGCAAATTGGACGCGTCGACCTGGATGCCGTGTCCGCCGAAGTAGAAGAACACCGTCGCGTCCGCCGGGCTGGCGGCCGCCTCGGCGATGAACTGCTCCAGCACGCGGCGCGCGGCGGGCAGGTCCAGGTCCAGCGCCGACGTGACCCGGAAGCCGCGCCGCGCCAGCACCGCCTCCATGTCACGCAGGTTCTTGGGGATGGGCGGCAGGTCGAAGGGCGTCGGGTAGCTGCGGTTGCCCATCAGCAGTGCCAGGCGCACCTCGGTGCTGGGCAGCGGCGCGGCGGCCGCGGTGATGCCCGGCAGCAGGGGCGCGGCCAGGCTGCCCAGCAGCGTGCCGCAGACATGGCGGCGCGGCAGGCAGACGGCGGAGTCGGGAGAGGGGGTCATGAAGCCAACGACTACTTGCAGCCAAGAACGGGCTGGGACGAAGGATCGCACTGCTCGGGCGGTTTTGCACCCTCGCTGCCCTGGGTGGACGGCCGGCCGGGGCCGACCTCGGCAATGACGCCCGAGCGCAGGCGCACGGTGACGTTCTCGGTGCGCACGGTTTCCTGGAAGCGCGCGCGGCGGGCGTCCTCGGCATCGCCGTTGATGGACGAGAGGGCGCCGGCGGCAGCGGGCGTCAATGGCAGCACGCCGTTGTAGACGACCGGGATCTCCACGGGCTGGCTGGCGCCGTCGTGGAAGAAGCGATAGCCCGGGCCGCCGGCCGCCAGTGCGCTGCCCACCTTGGGGCCGACCAATACGACGGCGGTCGAGCCCTGCGCGCCGGCTTTGGGCAGCACGGTCAGGTAGCCGGCATTGGGGCCGGTCGTGCGCGCGCCGGTGTCGGTCGAGCCGACCTCGACCTGGATGGGCTGGCCGTTGATGCTGCCGAAGCTGCCGGGCAGGCCGAAGGCGCCCGGTGCCAGCTCCAGCGTCATGCCGGGTGCGGACAGCGCCCTGCCGAGCACGATCTCGTCGAAGGGCAGGCGCGCGACCAGCTTGGCGCCGCCGGTCGTGGCGAGCTGGTCGGCGCGGATGTGGACGGTGTCGGCCTCGATGCCGCTGCCGCCGATCAGCACCTGCCGCCCGGCCACGCGCACCAGCGACTGCACGGCCTGGGCGCCGCGCACATTGGGTGCCCAGGCGGTGTTGTAGCCGGTGCCGCTGAGCACCGACAGCTGGCCCTTGAAGCTGTTGCCATCCTGTCCCAGCAGCACCGAGCCGCCACCACCGGCGGCCACCTGCAGGCTGGCACCCTCCGCCAGCGTGATGACACCGCTGGCGCCCTGCTGCACGGTGGCCTCGGCCACCGCCAGCGGCTGGCCGGCGACGGGCACCTGCAGCGGGGCCAGCGGCGTGGCCTTGGCGTCGTCGGGTGCGGCGCTGGCGACCAGGCTCAGGCTGCCGCCGCTGAGCTGCAGCGCGCCGTTGAGCGCCAGGCGCTCGGCCTCGATGCGGCCACCGCCGCTCAGGCTGACCTGGCCGAGCTGGAGCGTCTCGTTGAGCGACAGCAGCGCCTGGCCACCGCTCAGGCTCAGCAGCGCGCCGGCGAACTGGTTGCGACTGCGGCTGGCGTCGATGAGCGTGCCGGCCAGCGTCAGGCCGGCGGCATTGGCCAGCGTCAGGCTGCCGGTGTAGACCTGTTCGGCGCGCGTCGTCAGGTCGCCCGCCAGCCGCACGCTGCCGGCCGCCTGCAGCGAGGCGATGGTCTCGTTGCCGCCGAGCTGCAGTTGCGCACCGGCGGCCACCTGCACGGCGCTGGCATCGGGCAGGCGCTCGGCCGCCGTCGTGACCAGGCTGCCGCCCAGCACCTGGGTCGCGCCGGTGTAGTTGTTGGCGGCGTTGCCCAGCGTCACCTGGCCCTGGCTGACGACCAGGCTGCCGCTGCCGCTGACGGCCTGGTCGAGCGTCATGGCATCGGCACGGTCCAGGCGCAGCTCGCCCTGGTTCTGGATGTCGCCAGCGCCCAGGCTGCCACTGCCCGCCAGGCGCAGGGTGCCCGCCTCGATGAGGGTCGCGCCGCTGTTGCGGCTGGCGGCGGTCAGCGTCAGCGTGCCGGCGCCCTGCTTGACAAGGCCGCCGCGGCCGCTCACCACGCCGTCGAAGCGACTGTCGCGGCCATCGGCGCCGGTGGCCAGCGTGGCGCCATCCAATGCCAGGCCGCCGGCGCCGCCCAGCGAGGCGACGGCCTGGTTGGCGCTGGCGGCCACGCGTGCGGCTGCGTCGATGACGAGGCCGCTGTCGAGGGCGAGCGCCCTTGCGGCCACCAAGGCCAGCGTGCCGCCGCTGACACGCGTGGCGCCGGTGTAGAGATTGGCCGCGCCCAGCGTCAGCGTGCCGGCGCCCGCCTTGCTCAGGCCGCCGCTGCCTTGGATCACGCCGTCGAAGCGACTGTCGCGGCCGCTGATGCCCAGCGTCAGCGTGTGCGGGTTGAGCAGCACCTGGCCGCTGCCCGACAGGGCCCCGAGCGACTGCTCAGACAGCAGCTCAAGCGTCGCACCACCGCCCACGGCCACGCCCGCCGCGGCCGGCAAGACGCCCGCGCCATCGAGTTGCAGCGTGCCCGCATCGACCTGCAGGTCGCCGGCCAGCGTGTTGCGGCCGGCCAGCGTGAAGACGCCCGCGCCGAGTTTGGTGAGGCCGCCGCTGCCGCTGAGCATGCCGTCGAAGCGCGTGCTGCCGCCGTTGCTGCCGAGGCTCAGGCCGGGCGCCTGCAGGTCGACCGTGCCCGCGCCGGCCAGCGAACCGATGGATGCGCTTTGTTGGACCGTCAGCAGCGCGCCGGCCTCCACGCTCACCGCGGTGGCCACGTTGAGCGCGCCCGCCAGCAGCAGCTCGCCCGCCGCCACGCGCGTCGCGCCGGTCTGCGCCCCGGTGCCGGTCAACGTGAAGCGGCCACCGCCCAGCTTGGTGAGGCCGCCGCTGCCGACGAGGCTGCCGCCGAAGCTGGTGTCTGTTCCATCCGCACCCGCGGCGAGCGTGAAGCGGCCCAGCTCGACAC
>NZ_JBQVNP010000098.1:0-19093 GCF_052436255.1 Roseateles sp.
GCTTTCAGCCGTCCGACGCGCCCAACCGCTGCCGCAACTGCCGGGCGGTGTGGCTGGAGTGGGAGGCCAATCTGACGTCCCAGGTGACGGTCGTTGCCGCCATCAGTGCCGAGCACTACAGCGACTTCGGCTCGACGACCACGGCCAAGCTCTCAGGCAGCTACCAGCTCGGCAGCGCCTTGCTGCTGCGCGGCGCGGCCAGCACCGGCTTCCGCGCGCCCAGCCTGCAGCAGCTCTATTTCTCGTCCACCTTCACCGACTTCATCAGCGGCCAGCCGCTCGACGTCGTGCTCGCGCCCAACGGCAGCGCCATCGCCAACGCGGCCGGCGTGCCAGCGTTGAAGCAGGAGAAATCCAAGAACCTCACCGTGGGCTTCACCTTCAAGCCCAGTGCCGACACGGCCATCACGGCCGACCTGTACCAGATCAACATCCGCGACCGCATCGTGTTGTCAGGCCGTTTCGACGCCGACAACTACCCGGCGCTCGGCGCCATCCTGCAAGGGCTGGGGGTGGGGCAGGCGCAGTTCTTTGTCAACTCGATCAACACGCGCACGCGTGGCCTGGACCTGACGGCGTCCAACCGCAGCAAGCTCGGTGTGGGTCAGCTCAACACCTTCCTCGCGTTGAACATCAGCCGCACAACGGTCACCCGTGTCAATGCGCCCACGTTGCTGCAGGGCTTCGAGGACGTGCTGCTGTCCGAGCGGGAGCGTCTCTTCATCGAACAGGGCGGCCCGCGCGCCAAGGCGACACTGGGCTTCGAGTACGCGCAGGGCGCCTTCACGACCGAGGCCAAGCTCATCCACTTCGGCAGCCAGACCCAGGGCACCTTCTCCGGCCCGCCGGTGCCCAACCTGCATTACAAGCCCAAGACCTCCATGGACCTGGGTCTGACCTGGCAGGCCACGCCCGCGCTCAAGCTCAGCGTCGGTGGCAACAACGTCTTCAACGTGAAGCCGACGCGCCAGAACCCGGACGAGACCGACAACGGCTTCTACTACGACAGCGTGCAGTTCGGCTTGAACGGCGCGTCCTACTTCGCGCGGGCGCACTACCGCTTCTGATGCAGCGTTGAGAATCCGGGCCGATGGACCACAGCTTCCTCTCGGCCCTGATCCTGCTTTTGCTGGTGCTCGACCCGCTCGGCAGCCTGCCCATCTTCATCTCGGTTATGCGCGCGGTGCCCAAAGAGCGCCGAACGCGCGTGGCCATGCGGGAGGTGGGCATTGCGTTTTGCGTGCTGTTCGCCTTCATGTTCCTCGGCGAGAGCTTCCTGCGGGTCATGCACCTGTCTGAGCGCTCGCTGGAGGTGGCCGGCGGCGTCATCCTGATGATCATCGCGATCCGCATGATCTTTGGCGGATCGAGCGAGTCAGCCTATGGGCTGGAGCCCGGCAAGGAGCCGCTGATCTTTCCGCTTGCCGTGCCCTTGCTGGCCGGGCCCTCGGCCATGGCCACGGTGTTGTTGCTGGCGTCCCGCCAGCCTGACCGCATCTACGAGTGGATCGGTGCGCTCAGCGCGGCCCTGCTGGTGTCGGGGCTGGTGCTGGTGCTCGCGGATCGCATCCGCAAGCTGTTGGGCGATTCGGTCGTGTCGGCCATCGAGAAGCTGATGGGCCTGGTACTGACCGCAATTGCGGTCGAGATGGTGCTGGCCGGCTTGAAGCGCTACTTCATCGGCGGCCTCTGATCTCGGCCAGCACCCACGCGCTCACTTGTTCTTCAGCTTGGCTTCCTTGCCTTTAGGCAGGACGGCCGTCATCGGCGGCACCGGACGGTCCGAGCCCGCGGCCTTGCCGGGGCCTGTGTCCTTCTTGGGTTTCTTTGTCATCTTGTTGCCGCGTTGTTCGGTGTTGGCCATAGGTCCTCCGTGCACAGTGATTGCGAGGCATCGAACTATGCCTCAGCGTCGTAGCGTGTTTTAGCTGGGCTTGCCACCCATTGCGATGCGGTGATGTCGTAGCGCTTGCAATCCATCTCGTACCAGCGGCCGATGCCGACGAAGGTCATTCCCAAGCGCTCCATGACGGCGGACGAGGGCGTGTTGTCCGGTTGACAGACGGCGCAGACCAACTGGGGCTGGAGTGTCTTGAACGCCCAGCCGACCATGTGGCGCGCCGCCTCGCTGGCAAAACCTTGGCCCCAGGCGTCCCGCCGCAGCCGCCAGCCGGTCTCCAGGGGTTCGGCCGGATCCCGGTTGAGGTGCTGGATGCAGCCGGTGCCTATCAGATCGCCGTCATCTCGCCGCATGAAACCCCACCATGAGTAACCGAACTCGGCCCAGCGGGCCTTCACGCGGTCAATCATGGACTGGGTGTCGGCCGGCATGTCCGGTCGCCCAGTGATGTAGCGCATGACGACCGGATCGCTGTTCAGGCGGAACAAGCCGTCGAAATGGCTGTCGTCCAGCGGTTCAAGTCGCAGGCGAGGCGTTATCAAGACAGTCATGGGCGGCGCAAGGATGGGGGATCGGCCGGATTTTCATGGGGCTGCCTCTCACGATTCGAAAGTCACTTTTCAGATCGCGAAAAGGAGCAATGCTGCACCGCCACAAGATTTCTCATTATGGTGAATTGCATTTCTTTATTTGAAATGCGCAAGTTAAGTTGTTGTTGTTAAAGAAAAATGTTTTTTGTCTTATATAAGACTTGAGGCCACACAAGGCCAGGGTCAAGACCTAGTCTTGCGGCATCGGTTTTCGATGTTCAGCAAGGAGTTATCCATGACCCGCCTCACCCGTGACCAACAGACCGCGGCCCTTGAAAAAGACTGGGCCGAGAACCCGCGTTGGCAGGGCATCACCCGCGGCTACAGCGCCGCCGACGTGGTGCGCCTGCGCGGTTCCATCGAGATCGAGCACACGCTGGCCAAGCGCGGCGCCGAAAAGCTCTGGGGTCTGGTCAACAGCGAGCCCTTTGTCAACGCGCTGGGCGCCCTGACCGGCAACCAGGCCATGCAGCAGGTCAAGGCCGGCCTGAAGGCCATCTATCTGTCGGGATGGCAAGTCGCCGGTGATGCCAACAGCAATGGCGAGATGTACCCCGACCAGTCGCTCTACTCGGTGGACTCGGTGCCCAAGGTCGTCAAGAAGATCAACGCCACCTTCCAGCGCGCCGACCAGATCCAGTGGAGCGAAGGCAAGGACGACATCGATTTCTTCGCCCCCATCGTGGCCGACGCGGAAGCCGGCTTCGGCGGCGTGCTGAATGCCTTCGAGCTGATGAAGGCCATGATCGAAGCAGGCGCCGCCGGCGTGCACTTTGAAGACCAGCTGGCCAGCGCCAAGAAGTGCGGCCACATGGGCGGCAAGGTGCTCGTGCCCACCCGCGAGGCGGTTGCCAAGCTTGTCGCCGCCCGCCTGGCCGCCGACGTGATGGGCACGCCCACCCTGCTGGTCGCCCGCACCGATGCCGAAGCGGGCGATCTGGTCACCGCCGACATCGACGACAACGACAAGCCCTTCTGCACCGGCGAGCGCACCGTCGAAGGCTTCTACCGCACCCGCAACGGCCTGGACCAGGCCATCAGCCGCGGCCTGGCCTATGCGCCCTATGCCGACCTGATCTGGTGCGAGACCGGCAAGCCCGAACTGGCCTTTGCCAAGGCCTTCGCCGACGCCATCCACGCCAAGTTCCCCGGCAAGCTGCTGGCCTACAACTGCTCGCCGTCGTTCAACTGGAAGAAGAACCTCGACGACGCGACCATTGCCAAGTTCCAGCGCGAGCTGGGCGCCATGGGCTACAAGTTCCAGTTCATCACGCTGGCCGGCTTCCACAGCCTGAACTACTCGATGTTCGAACTGGCCCATGGCTATGCACGCAACCAGATGAGCGCCTTTGTCGAGCTGCAGGAGAAGGAGTTCGCCGCCGCCGAGAAGGGCTTCACCGCGGTCAAGCACCAGCGCGAAGTCGGCACCGGCTACTTCGATGCCGTCACGACGACCATCGAGGCCAACGCCTCGACGGCCGCACTGAAGGGCTCGACGGAAGACGAACAGTTCTTCGACGCCAAGCACGGTTAAATCGTCAGCCTCAACTCCTGACTTTCACGGCCCGCGTCAAGCGGGCCTTTTTTCGTCCGGCTCAGCGGCGCGCGACCTGGAAGGTTCCGACCGCGGCGTTCAGGGTCGTGGCCTGCTCGCGCAGGCTCTCTGCCGCGGCGGTCGACTCCTCCACCAGCGCGGCGTTCTGCTGTGTGACCTGGTCAAGCTGGGCAATCGCGACATTGACCTGGGCGATGCCGTCTGACTGCTCGGCGGTTGCGGTCGTGATCTCGCCCATGATGTCCTTGACACGCTGCACGGCGCCGACGAGTTCGTCCATGGTCTTGCCCGCCTCGGCCACCAACCGCGAGCCGGCGTCCACACGCTCGACGCTGCTGCCGATCAGGCTCTTGATCTCCTTGGCGGCGTCCGCCGAGCGGCCGGCGAGCGAGCGCACCTCGCTGGCGACGACGGCGAAACCCCGGCCCTGCTCGCCCGCGCGTGCCGCCTCGACGGCCGCGTTCAGCGCCAGGATGTTGGTCTGGAAGGCGATGCCGTCGATGACACCGATGATGTCGGCGATCTTGCGCGAGCTGGCATTGATCTCGTCCATCGTATGCACCACCTGCGCCACCACCTCGCCGCCGCGCTGGGCCACGCTGGCGGCCGACGCGGCCAGCGAATTCGCCTGACCGGCCGACGCCGCGGACTGATGCACGGTGCCGGTCAGCTCCTCCATCGCACTGGCCGTCTGTTCCAGACTCGACGCGGCCTTCTCGGTGCGCGCGCTCAGGTCCTGGTTGCCGCTGGCGATTTCCGCCGAGGCGGTGCCGATGGACTCGGCCGAGTCGCGAATGCTGCCGATGGCCTGCGACAAGGTCTCGCGCATGCGGCGCAGCGTCGTCTGCAGTTGGCCAATCTCGTCCGAGCGGGCCACCATGCCCTGGCCCGAGCGCATCAGGTTGCCGTCGGCCACACGCTCGGCCAGCTCGTTGGCCGCCGCCAGCGGCAGCGTGATGCTGCGCGTGATGCGCCAGGCTGCCGCGATGCCCAGACCCAGGATCGCCACGCCGAGCGCCAGCAGCAGCAGCCGGCCGGTGCGGTTGGCTGCGTCGATGGCGGCGGCGGTCTCGTCGATGCTTTTGCGCTGGTGATCAAGAAATTCCTGCAAGCGGGCGAGATAGGCCTGCGAACCCGGCACGAAGACATCGGTCAATAGCTTGCCCGCCGCATCCGCCTGGCCGTCCTTCTTCAGCTTCACGATCTCGTCGCGCGACGCCAGATAGACCTGCCTGGCCTTGCCGATGGCCTCGAACAGCGCCCGCTCCTCGGGCGAGCGGACCAGCTGCTCGATGCGCTGCTGCAGGTCGGTGGACGACTTGGCCGACTGCGCCGTGTCCTCCTTGGACAGCTCCGCCAGCGCAGCGTCCGGGCTCTTGGCAATGACCATGCTGTGCCGCACGCCGGCGTTGACGTTGCGGTTCCAGTCGGCGAGCAGTCTTTCCTTGGTCAACGGTTCGGCCATCATCTGCCGCGTGGCCGCGGCGGTCGACGTCAGTCGCCACGCTGCCAGCGCGATGACGCAGGCTGCCAGCGCGAGCACCAGCGCAAAGCCCAGCGCCAGCCGCTTGCCGATGGAAAGCTTGAACACGGCGGTCTCCTCGTTTGATGAACCGGCGATGTTCGCGCCTGATCGGCCCACGCCGCTCGCCACGCCGCCCGCGCCTGCGGCTTACGTCACAGATCGTGATCCCGACGCCGGCGTGATCGGCTCAGCGCGAGGCGGCCAGCAGGGCCACATAGTCCTCGGGAGTGGCAATGCGCGGGTTGGTCTTGTGGCAGTGGTCCGCCAGCGCGCGCTCGATGATGCGCTCGTCCAGATCGCCGCCCACGCCCATCGACGCCAGGCCGCCGGGCAGGCCCAGCCTGGCATTCAAGGCGCTGATCGCGTCGGCGACCGCGTCAGCACTGTCGCCCGCCAGGCCCATGGCTTGCGCCAGGCGCTCGATGCGCCGGTCGCGCCGCACGCTCTCCGCTGCGGCGTTGAAGCGGATCACGGCCGGCAGGAAGACGGCGTTCAACGTGCCATGGTGCAGCCGCGGATTCAGGCCGCCGAGCGCGTGGCTCAACGAATGCACGGCGCCCAGACCCTTCTGGAAGGCCATGGCACCGTGCACGCTGGCGCACATCATGTCCATGCGCGCGTCGCGGTCCTGGCCGTCGCGCGTGGCGCGTTCGATGGACTGCCAGCCGCGCCGCAGGCCCTCCAGCGCAATGCCGTCGGCCGGCGGGTTGAAGGCCGGCGCGAGGAAGGTTTCGATGCAATGTGCAATCGCGTCCATGCCGGTCGCAGCGGTCAGCGCGGGCGGCAGTTTCAGCGTCAGCGCCGGGTCGCAGATGGCGGCCTTGGGCAGCAGCTCCCAGTTGTGGAAGCCGAGCTTGCGGCCATCGTCCACGATGATGATCGCGCCGCGTGCGACCTCGCTGCCGGTGCCCGCGGTTGTCGGCACCGCAATCAGCGGCAGCACCTTGGGGCTGATGCGCCCCGCGCCGCCCTCGATGGTGGCGTAGTCGGTCAGCGGTCCCTCGTGCGTGGCGGCGATGGCCACGCCCTTGGCCAGGTCCATGCTGGAGCCGCCGCCGATGGCGATGAGACCGTCGCAGTCGAACTCCCTGGCCACTTCGACCGCCAGGCGCACGGCAGCTTCGGTCGGGTTGGCGGGCGTACGGTCGAAGACGGGCGGCTTGACGTCGAAGGCGGCCAGCGCTTCGTCCAGCACCCCGGCTGCGCGCACGCCGGCGTCGGTCACGACGAGTGGGCGGCGGATGCCAATACGCTCGCACTCGGCCGGCAAAAGCCGGCTGGCGCCGAACTCGATCTCGATGCGGGTCAGGTAGAGGATCTGGGCCATGGTCGCTCCGCATTGAATGTCTTTGCGCATCCTAGATCGGCGTGTCTAGACTCGCCGTCATGCGTGCGACTCTGCTGGTTCTGGCGTTTTCGGTCGTGTTGGTCGCCTGCGGCGGTGGTGGGGGAGGGGAGTCAGCGCCACCGCCATCCTCGCCGCCGGTCGATAGCCAGCCCGGCCTGACCGACACGACGGTGTATTCATCCGCTGCCGACGCATCCCGGCCTGGCGCCGTGGAAGCTGCCGCCGTCAGCACCAAGACGTTGACGGCCAACGGCCACACGCTCAGCTACACAGCCACCGCCGGCCACCTGATCGCCCGCGACGCCGCCGGCGCGGCCCGTCGTCATGCGTGACCGCGCCGGAACGCCCCAGCAGCCCGGCAGCGCGAGCCCGACCGCAGAGCCCGCCTTCCAAGCGCCCCTGCGCGACCCGTGGGTGCCGCCGCAGACAATGCGGCCGCAATGAATCCCCAGCCACTCCTGTCACCCCGCATGGCCGAACTGTTGACGCGCATCCAGCGCGCCAACCGGCCGCCTTTTCATTCGCTGACTCCGCGCGAGGCCCGCATCGCCTACCGCATGGGCGCCGAGATCCTCGACCTGCCGCGCGCGCCGCTGGCCCGGGTGGAAGACCTCGAAGCCGCCGGCCGCCCCGCGCGCCTGTATGCCCCCAGCGGCGACAGGCTGCCGGTGCTGCTCTATCTGCATGGCGGCGGCTTCACCATCGGCGACCTTGAAACCCACGACAGCCTGTGCCGCCAGCTCGCACTGCGCAGCGGTGCCGCCGTGCTGGCGCTGGACTACCGCCTGGCGCCCGAGCACCGTTTCCCGGCTGCCGTCGACGACGCCTGGGCGGGCCTGACCTGGCTGCACCAGCAGGCGGGCGCCCTCGGCCTGGACGGCTCACGCCTGGCCGTCGGTGGCGACAGTGCCGGCGGCACGCTGGCTGCGGGCTGCGCCTTCTTCGCGCGCGAGCAGGGCCTGCCGCTGGCGCTGCAGTTGCTCATCACACCCGGCACCGACAGCCATATGAGCCACGACTCGCACCGCCGCTTCGCGGAAGGTTTTTTGCTCGACGCCCAGTCCATCGAGTGGTTCTTCGGCCATTACATCGATGCCGACCAGCGCGCCGACTGGCGCTTTGCGCCGCTGCACGCCGAAGACCACGGCGGCCTGGCGCCCGCCGCCGTGCTGCTGGCCGAGGTCGACCCGCTGGTGGACGAAGGCCTGGCCTATGCCGACGTGCTGCGCGCGGCCGGCGTGCCGGTGCAACTGGAGCTGGCGCGCGGTGTCACCCACGACTTCATCAAGATGGGCCGCAGCCTGCCCGAAGCCATTGCCGCCATCGACTTCTGCGCCACCGCGATCAAAGAACAACTCAAGCCATGAAACGCCAAGACTTCCGACTGCTCGAACCCCTGCGCGTGCGTTGGGCAGAGATCGATGCCCAGGGCATCGTCTTCAACGGCCATTACCTGACGTATCTCGACACCGCGATGAGCGCCTACTGGCGCGCGCTGGCGCTGCCCTATGCAGACACGATGAAGAGGCTCGGCGGTGACCTTTTCGTGCGTCGCGCCGCGCTCGACTATCTCGGCTCGGCCCGCTACGACGACCGCCTGGACATCGGCATCCGCTGCCGCGAGTTCGGCAACAGCTCGATGAAGGTCGACGCCGCCGTCTTTCGTGGCGACCAGTTGCTGGTGCAGGCCGACATGGTCTATGTCTTCGCCGACCCTGTCGCCCAGACGCCGCAGCGCCTGCCCGACGCGCTGCGCGACGTTGTCCATGGCTTCGAGGCTGGGCAAAGCGTCATCGAGGTCAGCTTGGGCGCCTGGAGCGAACACGGCGACGCCGCTGGCGCCATCCGCCACCAGGTTTTCATCGACGAGCAGGGCATTCCCGCCGACATGGAATGGGACGCCGCCGATGGAAGCTGCCTGCACGCCCTGGCCCGCAACCGCTTCGGCATGCCGCTGGCCACCGGCCGCATGCTGGAGCATGTGCCCGGCGTCGCCAAGATCGGCCGCATGGCGGTGCTGCGGCCGATGCGTGGCACCCAGATCGGTCGCCAGGTGCTGGACGCGTTGATGGCCGAGGCGAGGAAACTCGGCTATCGCGAAGTCCTGCTGCATGCGCAACTGTCGGCGGAGAACTTCTATTTGCGCGCGGGCTTCCAGCGGCGCGGCCAGCCGTTCGAGGAGGCGGGCATCGGGCATGTGGAGATGGTGCGACCTCTTTAGCCGAGCATCTCGAACCGCTCCACCTTGCGCTCGCTGGCCAGCCACGGCGCCATCGCTGCGGCGGTCTGGGGCTCGCGATGGCCCCAGCCTTCCGGGTAGACCTCCATCCAAGTCCAGCGCCCGTCGGCGTCCGGCTCCGGCCTTTGCAGCAGTTCGATCGGTGCCTCGACGCGCGCCTTGCGGAACGCGGTGAGGGCGTCGTCGACGTGTTCCGCGGCAACGCGGTAGTAGACGTAGAGCTGCATCAGTCCTGTGGCGGGATGTCGTAGGGAAGGGGGCAGTGCTGCAGCGTCGCGCCGGCAGCGCTGCCCAGATGCAGGCTGCCGCCTTCCAGCGCCGCGAGCCTGATTTCGGCGGCGATCACCGTACGTCCGTCGCGCGAGCCGCAGCCCGCAACGACCCCGGCGGGCTGCTCCGGGTCGGCGCTGTTGAAGATCTCCTGGCCGATCTCGGCGGCGCCGTCGGTCTTGAAGACCTGCAGCCGCCGCTTGAGCGTGCCGCGGTACTGACTCCTCGCAACGATCTCCTGGCCGGGGTAGCAGCCCTTCTTGAAGTTCACCCCGCCCAGCACTTCGAAATTGATCATCTGCGGCACGAAGGCCTCGACAGTCGCGCCGCGCACCCAGGCCATGCCGGCCGCCGCTTCGGCAACCGCCCAGTCATCGGACGACATCGCGGCGCCGGCCGGCGCCGGCGATGAAGCCGGCTGCACGCGCAGCGCGCGGCCCGAGCCCGGTAAGGTGATCTGCACGGCGTCGCCATCACGCACCAGTGTCCAGGCCTCGGTGGTCGGCGCGCCCAGCAGGCCGTAGACGGCGAACTCTTGGCTCGCATCGCTGAGCTTGCACTTGGCACGCATGACGAACATCGACAGTCGCTTGAGCGTGGCGGCCAATGTCTCGGCCGGCAGCGCCAGCAGGATCTCGTCATCGCCGCCGCGCCAGCCGACCATCGTCGCCAGCAGCCGGCCCTTGGCCGTGCAGAAACCGGCCAGCCGAGCGTGCTCGCGGTCGAGCAGCGCGAAGTCCTGGGTCAGCTGGGTGTGAAGGAAAGCGGCGGCGTCGGCGCCCTGGGCGCGGATCACGCCCCAGTCGCTGAGTCGGAGTAGGGAGGTTTGAAGGGTCTCGGACATGGCGGCAATTATCATCAGCGCCCTTTTGACCGGGCTTTCCACAGGGCATGAAGTCGTTGTCGCGAGCGCTGCTCGTCTTGTTGTTGATCGCGGCGCTGGCCGCAGGTGCCGTGTGGCATTGGCTGCGCAGCCCGCTGGGCCTGACGGCGCCGTCGGTGGAGCTGTCCATCGAGCCCGGCACCAACCCCGCCGAGGTCGCCCGCGCCTGGGTCGCCGCCGGCGTGCAGACGGATGCACGCCTCCTCTATCAATGGTTCAAGTGGTCGGGCCAGGCCAAGCAGATTCGCGCCGGCAGCTACGAGGTCCACGCGGGCATCACGCCGCGGGCGCTGCTGGACAAGATGGTGCGTGGCGACCAGGTCATGGAGCAGCTGCGCCTCATCGAGGGTTGGAACTGGCGCCAGGTCCGCGCTGCGCTCGCCGCCGCGCCGGCGCTAAAGGGCAAGACGGCGCAGATGAGCGATGCCGACATCATGGCCGCGCTCGGTGCCCCCGGCATCGCTCCCGAAGGCCGCTTCTTCCCCGACACCTATGCCTACAGTCGTGGCGTCAGCGACCTGACGGTCCTCAGGCGCGCCCATACGGCAATGCAGCAGCGCCTGGCTGCTGCTTGGGCCAAGCGGGCGCCCAACCTGCCATTGAAGTCACCCGACGAGGCGTTGATCCTGGCCTCCATCGTCGAGAAAGAAACCGGCACGCCGGCCGATCGCAGCCGCGTCGCCGCCGTCTTCATCAATCGCTTGCGCATCGGCATGCCGCTGCAGACCGACCCGACCGTCATCTACGGCCTGGGCGAGACCTTCGATGGCGACCTGCGCAAGCGCGATCTGCTGGCCGACACGCCCTTCAACACCTACACCCGCGGTGGCATGCCGCCGACGCCCATCGCCATGCCGGGCGCCGCGTCACTGCAGGCGGCGCTCAACCCGGCCCCCGTCAAGTCGCTCTATTTCGTTGCCCGTGGCGATGGCAGTAGCGAATTCAGCGACGACCTCGCCGCGCACAATCGCGCGGTCAACAAATACCAACGCGGCGGCAAGTGACGGGACGGTTCATTTCTTTCGAAGGCATCGACGGTGCCGGCAAGTCCACCCACATCCAGGCCGTGGCCGACTGGTTCCGCGCCCGTGGCGCCGATGTGCAGCTCAGCCGCGAGCCCGGCGGCACGCCGATGGCAGAGACGCTGCGCGACATCGTGCTCAGCCAGCCGATGGGGTCGCTCACCGAGTTGCTGCTGATGTTCGCCGGCCGCCGCGACCATGTCGAAACGGTCATCAAGCCCGCGCTCGCCACTGGCAAGACGCTGCTTTGCGACCGCTTCACCGACGCCAGCTTTGCCTACCAGGGCGGCGGCCGCGGCCTGCCGCTGTCGGTGCTGAACACGTTGGCCGACTGGGTGCAGGAGGGCACCGAGCCCGAGCTGACGCTGTGGTTCGACCTGCCCGCGGAGCAGGCCGCAGCGCGCCGCGCCAGCGCGCGCGAGGCTGACCGCATCGAGCAGCAGGACCTGGCGTTCTTCGAGCGCGTGCGCACTGGCTATGCGGCCCGCGCAGCCGGGGCGCCCGGGCGCATCGTGCGTATCGATGCAAGCGGCACGGTCGCGCAGGTCGCGGCCCAGGTGCTCGCCGTGCTCGAAAGGCGTTACCCCGCATGCTGAACGCCGATCTGCCGTGGCTGCAAGCGCCGCTGGCCGATGCGCTGGCGCGGGCGCGTTCGCACGCGCTGCTGGTGCAGGGGCCGGCCGGTGTCGGGCAACTGGAACTGGCCGTCAAGCTGGCGCAGAGCTGGCTCTGCGAAGACCGCGCCGAAGCGCAGCCGGCCTGCGGACATTGCGCCAGCTGCAAGCTGTTCGCCAGTGGGACCCACCCGGACTTCCAGCTGCTGCTGCCCGAAGCCCTGGATGCTTCGGCGCGCGAGTCGCTGGGCCTGCCCTTCGAGGAAGCCGACGCGCCCAAGGCCGGCAAGGCCAAGCCCAGTCGCGAGATCAAGGTCGAGGCGGTGCGCAACCTGCTGGCCTTTGCCCAGGCCACGTCGGCACGCGGTCGGGCCAAGGCGGTCGTCATTTTCCCGGCCGAGGCGCTCAACGGCATCGCGGCCAACGCGCTGCTGAAGACGCTGGAGGAGCCCTCGGGCCTGCTGCGCTTCGCCTTGGCCAGCCACGACAGTGCCAGCCTGCTGCCCACCATCCGCAGCCGCTGCCAGCCGCTGCCCTTGCCACTTCCAGAGCGCACCGCCGCCCTGGCCTGGCTGGCGGCCAAGGGTGTCGATGGCGCCGAGGGCCTGCTTGCCGCGACCGGCGGCCGGCCGCAGCAGGCCCTGGCCTGGTCCGAGGCCGGGCTGACCGATGCGGCCTGGCAAGCCATCCCCAAGCGCGTGGCGCGTGGCGAGGTAGCGGCCCTGTCCGACTGGGCGCCCCCGCGCGTCATCGACGCGCTGCAGCGCCTGTGCCACGACCTGGTGCGCCGCAGCCACGGTCAGCCGGGCCAGTTCTTTGCCGCGGCCGCATTGCCGTCGCCCAGGAGGGCGGCGCCGCTGCTGGCCTGGGACGCCGAGCTGCGCCGTGCGGCCCGCCATGCCGAACATCCACTCAACGCGGGGCTATGGATCGAGGCGCTGGTCGCGCAAGCCCAGACGGCCATGATGGCGGCCGCGCGCTGAATACACTCAGCCTATGAGTGACGCCAATCCCAAGCCCGGCAACCCGCAATTCCAGCCCAGCCAGATGGGTGGCAGCCTGCCTTTGCCAACCGTGGGCGGCGCGGCCGGCGCCGGCGCGCGGCCCAGCGTCATCCAGCTCGTCTTCCGCGAGAAGTCGGCGCTGTACGCAGCTTACATTCCGGCCTTCACCGATGGCGGCCTGTTCGTGCCGACCACGCGCGACTACAAGCTCGGCGAAGACATCTATCTGCTGCTGGCCTTGCCCGAGGACAACCAGCGCTATCCGGTGGCCGGCAAGGTGGCGTGGCTGACGCCGCCCAATGCCTCCGGCGGGCGTACCCAGGGTGTCGGCGTGCGCTTTCCGGGCGACGAGAAGACGCGGGCCATCCGCGTGCGTATCGAGGAGATCCTCGGCACCGCGATCTCTTCGAGCAAGCCGACGCAGACGCTCTAGCCGGATGTTCATCGATTCGCACTGCCACCTCAGCTTCCCCGAGCTGAAGCAGAACCTGCCCGCCATCCTGGCCGACATGCAGGCCGCCCAGGTCGAGCAGGCCATCTGTATCTGCACGCAGATGGAAGAGTTCGAGGCCGTGCACGCGCTGGCGCTTGGGCACGACCCGCTCTGGGCCACGGTGGGCGTGCATCCCGACACCGAGGACATGCGCGAGCCCGACGTGGCCGAACTGGTGCGGCTGGCGGCGCTGCCGCGCGTCGTCGCCATCGGCGAGACCGGGCTGGACTACTACCGGCTGAATGGCCGCAGCATCGACGACATGGCCTGGCAGCGCGAGCGCTTTCGCGTGCATATCCGCGCCGCCAGGCAGGCCGGCAAACCGCTGGTCATCCACACCCGCGCCAGCGCCGCCGACACGCTGCGCGTGTTGGACGAGGAGGGCGGCGAGTCGGCCGGCGGCGTCTTCCATTGCTTCACCGAGACCGCCGAGGTGGCGTTGGCCGCGGTCGAGCGCGGCTACTACATCTCCTTCTCGGGCATCGTCAGCTTCAAGAACGCCCAGGATCTGCGCGACCTGCTGAAGCTGCTGCCGCTGGATCGCGTGCTGATCGAGACGGACAGCCCATATCTGGCGCCCGTGCCCTTGCGGGGCAAGACCAATTCGCCCGCCTATGTGCCGCACGTGGCGAAGGCCGTGGCCGACGCAGTCGGCCTGCCCGTGCCCGAGCTGGCCGCGCTCACGACGGCCAACACACGGCGGTTGTTTCGATTGCCGGAGGTCCTATGAAGTCCTGGCTGGCGGGCCTTACGCTTTCTGCCGCGCTGTTGACACAGGCGGCGCCCATTGACGACCTTGTCAAGGCCGCCGAGATGGACGATGGCCGCACCGTGCTGGGCCTGCTGCTCAAGGGCGTGGATCCCAATCAGCATGATGCGCGTGGCCGCAGGGCGATCTTCGTGGCCGTGCACGAGGGCTCGCAACGCGCCCTCGACAGCCTGCTGGCCTCGCCGCTGACCCGCGTGGACGAGGCCAATGCCGAGGGCGAGACGCCGCTGATGATCGCGGCCATCCGCGGCGCGCTGCCGGCGGTGCAGGCCTTGGTCAAGCGCGGCGCTGCCGTCAACCGGGCCGGCTGGACGCCGCTGCACTACGCCTGCAGCGGCCCCGACAACGGCGTTGCGGCCTTCCTGATCGCGCAGGGTGCCGAGCTCAATGCGCGTTCGGAGAACGGCACGACACCGCTGATGATGGCGGCCCGCTATGGCAACTCCGACCTCGTGCCGCTGCTCATCAAGGCCGGTGCGGAGCCGCGTGCGGCCAACGAACAGGAGCTGACTGCGGCCGACTTCGCCCAGCGCGGCGAGCGCGACAAGCTGGCCGCCGAGCTGCGCCGCCTCATGAAAGAACGCCAGCGCGCAGCGGATGCTGCCAACTCCGCCAAATAGTGCTCGCCCGCGCGGCCGTGTAAGGGAAAGTCTTACAGGGCCAAGCGCATTGGGCCGACTGTCGTGAAACGGGTCGCCTGCCTACAGTGAAGCCATCGACTTACCCCGAGGCTCACCATGCTGACCACCACCCCGAATCTGGCCGACCCGTTTGCGATGCTCATCTCGCCTGAGCAGGTGATGAACGCCATCGGGCGCTCGGACCGCCTGGCCCGTCTGCACAGCCGCATCTACCGCCCTTTGGACCGGCCCTGGATTCCGGTCAAGGGCACGGCTGAGTTCGACAGCGAGATCGACGCCGAAGTGGAAACCGACCTGTCCGACGCTGCTGAATAAAGCAAAACGCCCGCAAGCTGCGGGCGTTTTGACTGCGAAGGCGGCGGCCTCAGACGCGCTTGCGGTACTCGTGCGTGCGGGTGTCGATCTCGATCTTGTCGCCGTTTTCCACGAAAGCCGGGACGGAGATTTCAAAGCCGGTGCCCTTCAGACGGGCGGGCTTCATGACCTTGCCCGAGGTGTCGCCCTTGGCCGCCGGCTCGGTCTCGATCTCGCGCACGACGCTGGTGGGCAGCTCGATGGAGATGGCCTTGCCGTCGTAGAAGGTGACTTCGGCGGCCATGCTGTCTTCGAGGTAGGAGATGGCGTCGCCCATGTTCTCGGCCTCGACCTCGTACTGGTTGTACTCGGTGTCCATGAAGACATACATCGGGTCGGCGAAGTAGGTGTAGGTGCACTCCTTCTTGTCGAGGATGATCTGCTCCATCTTGTCGTCAGCCTTGAAGACCAGCTCGGCGCCGGCGCCGTTCAGCAGATTCTTCATCTTGATGCGCACGGTAGCGGCGCCACGGCCGCCGCGGCTGTATTCGGTCTTCAGGACGACCATCGGGTCCTTGCCCTGCATGATCACGTTGCCGGCGCGGATTTCTTGAGCGAGTTTCATGGTGTATTGCGAGGTAGAGCGCCGGCTGGCCGGCAGGCTGCGCACCAGATCCCCTCTTGGCTTGGCGCGGCAAAGCCCGAGATTCTAGCGGGAAGCCCCCACGAACGCGTCCAGCTGGCTCAGCAGGTCGGGCTGCGCGGCCAACTGCGCACGCCAGGCCGGCGCATGAGCGGCCGCCTCCGTGAGCCCCGTCAGCGAAGCCGGCAAGGCGGCCAAACCATTCCAGCCGCGCCACAACGCTCGCCAGGCCTCTGGCAGTTCTGCGCGGGCCATGAAGGCCTCCAGCTTGGCGTGGTGGGCGTTGTCGTGCTGCGGATAGATGTGCCAGACGAAAGGCTTGCCGGCCCATTGCGCGCGCACGAAAGAATCCTCGCCGCGGACCAGGTTCAGGTCGCAGGACCACAGCAGGCGGTCGTAGTCCGGTTGCGGCAGATAGGGCAGGGCGATGCTGCGCAAACCCGGCCGGCCGCTGATCTCTGCCTGCGTCGGCCCCGGGCATGCGAGCAGCAGCGTTGGCTGTTCAGCCAGCGTGTCCAGCAGCGCCGGCAGGGCCGCGTTGGCATAGGCAAACAGGCTGACGACCCGTTCACCCGACCGTGGCGCCCAGCCTTGCTGCGCCAGCCAGCCGCCGCCGTCGAAGCCATCGACCAGATCGAGCAACCCGGGCTCGCGCAGCAGGCCGCCGGTGCGCGGCGTGAAACCAGGGTAGAAGAAATGCTTGACCAAGCCCGCGCCGGGCCCGCTGAACTGCGGTGACGCCAGGCCATGGCTGCGTTCAACGTAATCTTCTGCGCTGAGGTATTCGAGATTGATCCAGCGCGGCGCCAGCGGACAGGCCGCCATGCGCGCGACGAAGGCGGGTGGGAGTTCGCAGCCAAAGGCTTCGACGACGACGTCGCCCGGCTGCACCTGCACATCCTGGTCCGGCCAAGCGCGCAGTTCGATACCGGCGGGATGCTCAGGCGCCATCCATGCCAGCGCCGACGCATCGTCGACCCACAGCCGCACGGCGTGACCGCGTCTGGCCAGGTCGCACGCGAGCCGCCAGCAGACGCCGAGGTCGCCGTGGTTGTCGATGACGCGGCAGAAGAGGTCCCAAAGCGGGCGGCTATCCATCGGGCGGATTGTCCCAGGCGAAAATCCGGCCGATGTCGAGCCCGCCCCCTTCCAGCCCAGATACCCCAGAGGCCCAGCCGTCCGAACAGGAACGCAGCGCAGCCGCCGAGCGCGACGCGCGCATGGTGCGCGAGAAGCTGCTCAACGAGGTCAATTCGCTGCCGGCCATGCCCGGCGTGTACCGCTATTTCGACGCCAAGGGCGACGTGCTCTATGTCGGTAAGGCCAAGGACCTCAGGAAGCGCGTCTGCAGCTATTTCCAGAAGAACCATGGTGGCACGCGCATCGGCGTGATGGTGTCGCGCATCGTGCGGCTGGAGACCACTGTGGTTCGCACCGAGGCCGAGGCCCTGCTGCTTGAGAACAACCTGATCAAGACGTTGAATCCGCGCTTCAACATCCTGTTCCGCGACGACAAGAGCTACCCCTATCTGAAGCTGACCTCGCACGCCTGGCCGCGCATGGCCTACTACCGCGGCGCGGTGGACAAGCGGCACAAGTACTTCGGCCCCTTCCCGAGCGCCTGGGCGGTCAAGGAATCCATCCAGCTGATGCAGAAGGTCTTCAAGCTGCGCACCTGCGAGGACAGCGTTTTCAACAACCGCAGCCGGCCCTGCCTGCTGCATCAGATCAAGCGCTGCTCGGCGCCCTGCGTGCCCGTCGGGCAGACGCCCGAGTACGCGCGCGATGTGCGAAGCGCTGAAGCCTTCTTGCGCGGCGAGACGGACGAGGTGATGGCAGCGCTCCAGCAGCAGATGGCGGCTTATGCGGAGCGCTTCGACTACGAACTGGCGGCCGAGGTCCGCAACCAGATCCAGGCGCTGTCCAAGGTGCTGCAACAGCAGGTCATCGAGGAGAGCAGTGCGACCGGCCGCGACCGCGATGTCGACATCCTGGCCGTCAAGGTGCAGGGGGGGCGTGCCTGCGTCAACCTGGCGATGGTGCGGGGCGGGCGGCATCTCGGCGACCGCGCCTTCTTCCCCAAGCATGTCGACGAGGCGACGGCCGTTCATCTGGACGACGAGGAACAGCTCTCCGTCGAACGCCAGGTGCTCGAAGCCTTCATGGCCCAACACTATCTCGCCGCGCCCGTGCCCAGCCTGATCATCGTCAGTGAACCGGTGGCCACCAGTCTGGCCGATGCGCTGGCCTTGCAGCTCGGCAGCCGCGTGACCGTGCAGGCCCAGCCGCGCGGTCAGCGACGCGTCTGGCAGGACATGTGCATCAAGGGTGCCGAGCTGGCGCTGGCCAGGCTGCTGGCAGAGGAAGGCTCGCAACAGGCGCGCACGCGCGCGCTGGTCGATGCACTGGACCTGTCGGTCGCCGAGATCGACAAGTTCCGCGTCGAGTGCTTCGACATCAGCCACACGGCGGGCGAGGCGACGATGGCGAGCTGCGTCGTCTTCGAGGACCACCAGATGCAAAGCAGCCAGTACCGCCGCTACAACATCGAAGGCATCACCGGCGGCGACGACTACGCGGCGATGCGCCAGGTGCTGACACGCCGCTACAGCAAGATGGCCGAGGCCGCCCAGCTCGGCACCGCGCGGCTGCCCGACCTCGTGCTGGTGGACGGTGGCCGCGGCCAGGTCAGCATGGCGCGCGAGGTCTTCGAGGAGCTCGGCCTCGACCTGGGGCTGATCGCCGGTGTCGAGAAAGGCGACGGTCGCAAGGTCGGGCTGGAGGAGCTGGTGTTCGCCGATGGCCGCGAGAAGGTCTACCTTGGTCGCGACTCGGCCGCCCTGATGCTGGTCGCCCAGATCCGTGACGAGGCCCACCGCTTTGCCATCACCGGCATGCGGAGCAAGCGCGCCGCGACGCGCACAGGGGGCTCGCGGCTGGAGGACGTGCCTGGCGTCGGGCCCAAGAAGCGCTCGCAGTTGCTGCAGCGCTTTGGCGGTGTACGCGGCGTGGCCGGTGCGAGCGTCGATGAGCTCTGCAGCGTGAAAGGCATCTCGCGAGAGTTGGCCGAAGACATCTATCGCGCGCTGCACTGACCTCAGCTGAAGCGAGATCCCGCAGACAACAGATTCATTGAAAGAGGAGGCGTTGTGTCCACGAAGAACCGTTTGCTGAGCGCTGCGCAATGGCTAGTCGCGCCCCTGCTGGTGGGCTGCAGTGCCGCACCCCGCGCGCCGGCTCCCGGCCCGGCGCCAGCGCCGGCACCCGCGCCCGTCGTCGCTGCCGTGCCTGCTGCCCCTGCGC
>NZ_JBQVNP010000099.1:0-19076 GCF_052436255.1 Roseateles sp.
GGCCCAGGGCATGCGCGAGCTGCGCCTGGCGCCTGCCGCCGCGGCGCCCGCCGGTGCGACGGTCACCCTCGATGCCAAGCGCCAGCTGCTGCGGCAGGCCGTGCAGGCGGGCGGTTTCGAATGCTTGGCCCTGCTCGGCCGCGGCCTGCACCGTTTCACGCACGAACCCAGCCACCGCGCGCTGGCCTCGGCGCGCGACGCGCGCGACCTGTTCGAGCGCTGGGGGCGGCTGGAGCGCTACATCCACTCCCGTCACCGCGTGCAGATCGTCACCATGGCCGACGGCCAGGCGCAGCTGCGCCATGTGTCGCTGCGCGCGCAGGCGCCGCCGCAGGCAGCGGAGGACCTGGTCGTGCTGGGCGTGCTGGTGGCCTTTCTGCAAGCCTGCGGGCATCGCGGCCTCATCGCTTGGGCGGGTGAGGCGCGTGTCTACCCCGACTGCGACGCCGCGGCGCTGGCGGTTGCGATCGGCCAACGCGCCAGCCAGGCATGGCGAATTGAATGGACCGCGCATGCCGCGCCGCCGCTGCCGGCCGGTGCGGTGCCGCAGGAGCTGGCACCCGATGCGGCCTGGCCTGGCGACGTCAAGGCGCTGTTCAACGGCTTGGTCAACCGCCTGCCCGCCGCGCCCGGCATGGACGAACTGGCTCGCGAACTGGGCCGTGCCCGGCGCAGCCTGCAGCGCGAACTGCAGCGACAGGGCACGGGCTTTCGGCCGCTGCTGGCCGAGGCGCGCTACCGCGCTGCCGGCTGGTGGCTGATGCAGACCGCGACGGCGCTGGCCGAAATCGGCTTCCTGTGCGGCTATGCCGACCAATCGCACTTCACGCGCGAGTTCCGCCTGCGCAGCGGTCTGACGCCGGCGGACTACCGGCGCCACTTCGCGGCCGGTGGCTGAGGCTCAGGCCAGCCTGCCCAGCGCCGCGATCAGCTTGGCCCGGGCCGCCGGGTCGTTGACCGCCTCGGCCAGCCGGTTGAAGAACACCGCGCGGCTGTCCGTGCCACTGGCGGCGCGCTTGACCAGCACCTTGGCGATGGGCCCGACATGCTGGGCCAGCAGGGTCTGGGCCTTGTCCATGACCGCCTCGTTCAGCGGCCCGCCGATGGCCGTGCCCGAGGCCGAGCCGGCTGAGCCCAAGGAACCCGGCGAGCCCTTGGAGCCACCGGCCGAAGGCGCGCCGGCCGTGCCGCCGGCGGTGCGATGCTGGCCGCCGGTGACCAGGCTGGCCTGACCCAGGAAGGCGTCGCGCGCGCGCGGGTCGGTGACCTGCTCGGCGAGCCTGCTGTAGAGCTCGTTGATGTCCGCACATTCACGCGCCGCGCGGCGCACGAGCACGCTGGCCAGCGGGCCGACATGCTTGGCCAGCGTCAGCTCGGCCTGGGTGAGCTGGGCCTTGTCCCAGTGCGAAGGCGTCGGGGCGCTGGCGGTGCCGGCGCTGGAGCTGGGCAACGAGGTGCCGGCTGTCGACGGCGGTGCGACGGTGGGCGTGGCCAGCGGCTGAGCCGCGCGCGGCCGCGGCGGCGCCAGCATCACGGTCTTTTCCCAGGCGGTGTCGTCGATGCCCTGCCCGGCGCCGTCGACCAGGGCCTGCTTGAAGTCCTCGGCGCTCGAGAAGCGGTCCTCGGCGCGCTTGGCCAGGGCCCGGGCAATGATGGTGTCGAACCAGCCGGGGCGTTCGGCGCCTTCCACCATCGACGGCGGCAGTGGCATCTCGTTGACGACCTTGTACATCAGGGCCTCGGTCGTGCCGGCGAACGGTGCGCGGCCGGTCAGCAGCTGGTAGAGCACGACGCCGGCGCCGTAGATGTCGACGCGCCGGTCCATCGGCTTGCCGAGGAACTGCTCGGGCGCCATGTGGCTGGGCGTGCCCACCATGTAATGGGTCTGGGTGAGGTGGGTGCTCTCGATGCGGGCGATGCCGAAGTCGGCCACCTTGAGCCGCCCGGCCGTCGTCATGATGATGTTGGCGGGCTTGATGTCGCGATGCCAGACGCCCTTGTCGTGCGCATGATGCAGGGCATCCAGCAGCTGGCTCATGATGCCGGGGATGTCGGTATCGGTGAACCTGACCTTGGCGCTGAGATAACTCGCCAGCGAGCGGCCTTCGACGAACTCCATCGCGATGTAGGCGACGTTCTCGGCGCGGCCGAAGTCGTAGACGGCGACGATGCCGGGGTGCATCAGCCGGCCGGCGGCCTGGGCTTCGTTGCGAAAGCGCGAGGCCGGCGCGCCGGGACTGTCGTCGTCGGCGTCGAGATGGGTGCGGATGGTCTTGAGCGCCACCGTGCGCTGGATGTCGGGGTCGAAGCCCTTGTAGACGACGCCCATCGCGCCCTCACCGAGGACCTCGGTGATGCGGTACTTGCCGAGCTGAGTCGGGTGAGTCACGTGAGCCCCTCATAGCGCGGGTACGCGGGCCGGTCCCCCGAGGGGATGGCGATGCTTGCCGGGTCGACCGGCAAGCACATCGCCGCGCGGGCCGGCTTGGGAGCGGCCCGGCGCTCGGCCCGACGGCCAACGTTCAAAAGGGCGACTTCATCAGGCATCGAGGAGTTTCATGGCTTGCACGACGCTGGCGCGCATGCGCGAGAAGGAGTCGGAGAGGGTGGCGATCTCGTCCCTGCCCGAGGCCGCGAACTCGGGGGCATCCAGGTCGCCCTGGCTGACGCGGTCGGCCAGCGCCGACAGCCGCGTGACGGGGCGCACGACCAGCATCCAGACCATGATGTTGAGCACGATGCCGACGATGATGAAGACGCCGACCAGCGAGGTGATGAAGACCTTGAAGACCTGGTCAGCCCGCTGCATGGGCACGCCCAGCGGCACGGAGACGATCTGCGCGCCGATGACCTCGTTGAGGTTCCAGCCGAAGCCGTTGGCGGGGCCGTACTTGGCGACCATGGTGGCTGGTGCGGCGTCCACGCTGCTGTGGCAGCTCAGGCAGGCCGGGTCGGTGATGCGCAGCGGCCGGGCGATGTAGAGCGACGTACCGGCGGGGGTGTCGCGCGTGCCGACGGTCTCCTTCAACTCGGCCGAGGTGCGGAACTGGCCGACGATGTCGACCTCCCAGCTGGTGGCGCGGTCGCGCGGGTTGGTGGGGTTGAGGGTCGCCTCCTTGTAGGCGAACTCGGGGTGCTTGGCCAGCAGCGCGTTCAGCACCTCGGTGGCGGCATAGCTGGGCACCGTCTGGGGCAGGAACTCATGCGCCATCTGCGAGGCCAGCAACGGTTGGACCTGGGTGTTGGTGTACGCCCGCACGGCCAGCGCCTTCTCCATCAGCATGCGCGCACTGCCGACCACCTCCTGCTGGGCGTTGTCCTGCAGCAGGCTGCGGGCGATGTAGCCGCTGACGGCGATACCCAGGCTCATGACGAGCAGGTAGACCAGATTGAACTTGGCGAGCAGCTTCATGGTGATTCTTTCCCCGAGGGCGGCATCGTAGTGCGCCGATATGGCTGGGTGACAGCCCGCTTGCTCCCGGTTCCCTGGCGGAATGCACATAAAAAAGGGCGCCGGACCGAAGTCGGGCGCCCTGAAGCGGTGTGGAAGAGGTTTCTGCCCTTTCAGCCCTTCACGCAGACGACCTGCTTGAGGGTGTGCACCACGTCCACCAGCTCGCGCTGGGCGGCCATGACGGCGTCGATGTCTTTGTAGGCGGCCGGCGTCTCATCGATGACGTCCTTGTCCTTGCGACACTCGACGCCCTCGGTCGCGGCGCGGTGGTCGGCCAGCGTGAACTGCCACTTGGCGTCGCCGCGGCTCATCACGCGGCCGGCGCCGTGCGAACAGCTCTCGAACGACTCCGGGTTGCCTTTGCCGCGCACGATGTAGCTGCGCGCGCCCATGCTGCCGGGGATGATGCCCAGCTGTCCCGCCTTGGCGCTCACCGCGCCTTTGCGGGTCAGCCAGACCTGCTGGCCAAAGTGCGTTTCCTTCTGCACATAGTTGTGGTGGCAGTTCACCGCCTCGATGTGGGCCTGGAAGTTCTTGTGGATGACGGTCTTGGCCGCCTCGATGACGCGCTTCATCATCACCTCGCGGTTGGTGGCCGCGAACTTCTGCGCCCAGCCGACCGCGCGTACGTAGTCGCCGAAGTAGCGGCTGCCTTCCTCGAAATAGGCCAGGTCGCGGTCGGGCAGATTCGCCTGGTGGCGCAGCGCGTCCTGCTTGGCCAGCTCGATGAACATGGTGCCGATGAAGTTGCCCACGCCGCGCGAGCCCGAGTGCAGCATGAACCACACGGCGCCGGCCTCATCCAGGCAGACCTCGATGAAGTGGTTGCCCGAGCCCAACGTGCCGAGGTGCTGGATGTGCTTGGTCTTGGCGATCTTGGGGTAGTCACGACACAGCGCGGTGAACTCGGGCTCCAGCTGCGCCCAGGCCGTGTTGACCGAGCCCGGCGGCTTCTGCCAGGCGCCCGGGTCGCGGTTGCCGGGGGCGCGGCCGTGGGGCACGGCGCGCTCGATGGCGGTGCGCAGCGGACCGAGGTTGTCGGGCAGGTCCTCGGCCCTCAGCGTCGTCTTGCAGGCCATCATGCCGCAGCCGATGTCCACACCGACGGCGGCCGGGATGATGGCCTTGACGGTGGGGATGACCGAGCCGACGGTCGCGCCGATGCCGAAATGCACGTCCGGCATCGCGGCGATGTGCCTGAAGACGATGGGCAGGCGGGCCGCGTTCTGCAACTGGCGCTTGGCCTGCGGCTCGACGGGTACGCCCTGCGTCCACATCTTCAGCGGCACGCCGCCGGGGACGTCTTCGTGGATGTGTTGGGGTTGCATGTGTTTTCTCCTTGCGCGGCTGGCTCGGCCATCAGGCCACGTGCAGGGCACCGCGCCTGATGCGCTTGCCTGCTCGCTCGATGCGGTGCCAGCCGCTGTTGCCGTTCAGGGTGATCCAGCGCCGTTTCCCGGCGCGGTAGAACCAGTCCTTGTCCTGTTGGTAGTAGACCTGGGCGCCGATGGACTCCCAGATGTTGACGATCTCGTTGCTGTGCACGAGGCGGCGGGGGTGAGCCTTGCCTGGTGCGGCAGACCCGTTGAGGACTCAGCTGAGGCGAGATCCTTTGGGCAGGCGCGCAGCCAGCCCGTCGTGCACGTCCGCGCGGATATGCCGGCCCTTCAGGATGAAGTCCTCGAAGCGGCTGGGCACGAAGGGCGCGAACAGCAGCGGCATGCGGGCTTCGTCCGGTGTGCGGGCGGCCTTGCGGGAGTTGCAGGCGCGGCAGGCCGCGACCGTGTTCATCCAGCTCAAGGGGCCGCCGCGGCTGGCCGGGACGATGTGGTCCACGGTCAGCGCACGAGGGTCCTGGACGGCGCCGCAATAGGCGCAGGTGTGCCGGTCGCGCTTGAGCAGCTTGCCCTTGCGGAAGCTCGGCACGACGTCGAAGAGGTTGAGCCTCGATGCGCCGCGCAAGGCCACGATCGGCGGCACGGCCAGCCTGGACTGACGACCGGTGGTCGCGTTGACGCCGCCTCGCAGCACGGTCAGCGGCTGTTCGCCGGCGCTCCAGACCACCGAGCCGGTGGCGACCAGGCAGGCAGCCTGCTCCACCGAAATCCAGGCCTGGGGCAGGCCGGTGATGTCCAACTGCAAAACGTCGTGCATGGTGACCTCCTTTCAGTCTGGGCATGGTTGAGGGCGGCGCGCCGATCAGCGTTGGTAGTGAGCGCGGTTCACGCCGTCGAAAGCAGCCGCTGCGCAGGGGGCTTTTTTCATGATGGGCTCCGGTGGTGACGGTTGTCGGTGACGGGTTCCGACGCCGCCCAATCGTTGCGGCCGGTTTGCGCCTCTCGCGGCGTGAGTTCGCCGCGGGGCTTGGGTCAGGTCGATTGACCATCTCGGCTGTGTCCACACGCGACGCGACCGGCCTGCGCAAGCCAGTGATGCGTCGCTGCACGCGACAGGCGGCCGCCCGAGCGCACATGCACACCGGGCCGGCCGGTGCTTGTGCGTGGGCACACCCGAGATGGGGCAGGGCCGCCGAGGACGAGCCTCGGCGCCTGCCGGTTTTGAGCGCCGCGCCGATGGGGTCGGGCAGCACTCGATGCGAGTTGTGAAAGAGCAGGCGCTGCGTTTAGGCAGCCGCGCCAAGGCGACCTCGGCGCTTGAACAGCGGAAAAAACGAAAGGCCCGGTTCCTTGCGGATACCGGGCCTCATGTGAGCGTGGAAGGGCGGCGCTAGCCGGGTCCTTCTCCCGATGTGTGGGTGTCATCACCCTCACGACCGAAGTCGTGGGCGCAGGCGACCGGGGCGGACATGCCCGCCGGCTGCCATCCCTGCGCCAGCAACGCGGCATCGCACCGGCTCAGGGAGCCGGCGAGGTCGATGACGGTGGCGAGATGGCGGTTCATGGCAGGGCGCGAAAGCGGCTCGGTCGTTGTTTGGGGTGATGGGGAAAGCTCAAGTGCCTTGAGCGAATCCGCGCATTGTTAAGAATGTTCACGGCATCGGTCAAGTGCGGCGCGCCACCTAGAATGCATGTGAAGTGTTTTCACAACACTCCGCCCAACACAGCCACCCGTGTCCAGCCCCGCCACCATCCGCCGCCTCAACGCCCTCGCGTTGTTCCAGACCTTTGCCGAAGAGCGCATCACCGTTGGCGACCCGCCCAAGGGCCTGGAGGCCGCGTGGGCGGCGCGCATCGGCGTCAGCGGCGCGACATGGTCGATGGCCAAGAGCGGCGCCCGCCCGATCGGCGACAAGCTGGCGCGCCAGATCGAGCACCACGGCGACAAGCCGTCCGGCTGGCTCGACGAGGAACGCGAACCCACGGGCCTGACGGCCGCCGAGCAGCAGTTCCTGGCGCTGGCGCTGAAGATCTACCGCGGCACCAACAGCGACGGGCGCAAGCGGCTCAGGCAGTCGCTGAAGGAGTTCGGCAGCCGCTAGCCTGGGCTTGCGCCCGGGTTCAAACGCCCGCGGCGTCCAGCTCGCTGCCGATGCGTTGCAGCCAGACGCGCACGCGCTGCCGGTCCAGCAGCCCCAGGCCGCCCGGCCCCTGCAAGGCGGCCCAGAAGCTCGCACCGGCGCCGTCCACCTTCTGCAGCAGCGAGTCCGGCAGCTTGCGCAGATGGATCACGCGGGCGCCCTGCGCCTGCGCCCGCTCCAGCAGGCCGCTGGCGGCCAGCAGCTCAAAGCGTTCACCGCGCACCTCGTTGAGCACCATGACCAGGGGCAGCGCGGCGGCAGGGCCGTCCAGCCAGGCGCGCAGCAGGTCGGTCGAATCGCGGCCCGCGTCCATCACATGCCAGTAGTTGAGCTGCACGCCGAGTTCGGCGGCCACGTCGGCCGCGCCGGCCTCCTCCAGCCAGCGCGTCAGTGCGCCCTGGGTCTGCGCGGCCAGGTCGACGAGCACGCGGCGCCCCGGCTGTTCAGCGGCGGCTTCGATGACGGGATCAAGGCTGTCGTGGGCGTCCAGCAGCAACGGCGCGGCGAAGTCGGTGTAGTAGCGCGTCAGCGCGCCGTGCGAGCGGTCGGTGTCGAAGCCCAGGAAAGGCAGGCCGCGGTCGATGAAATGCTGGGCCAGCACGCGGGCGACCAGCGATTTGCCGACGCCCCCTTTCTCGCCGCCGATGAAGTGGATCTGGCTCATGGACTGCTTGTTCGTTGAAGTCCGGGCCATGGTAGTCCAGCGCGGTCGACAGCCCTGTGTCAGCGCCCCCGGCGGGCACCCGCGCCATACTGCGGCACCATGCGCATCCTGCTCGTAGAAGACGACGAACAACTCGTCGAGACCACCGCCCGCGCGCTGCGCTCCCAGGGCTGGGTGGTGGACTGCACCGCCCGCGGTGAGCCGGTGCCGCGCTCGCTGCGCGAGGACGCCTACGACCTGCTCATCCTGGACATCGGGCTGGCCGGCGTCGACGGGTTCGAGACGCTGCGCCGCGTGCGCGCCGATGGCCTGGCGGTGCCGGTGCTGATCCTGACCGCGCGCGACGCCGTCGAAGACCGTGTGCGCGGGCTTGAAGGCGGGGCCGACGACTATCTCGTCAAGCCGTTCGCGCTGACGGAACTGGTCGCCCGCGCCCGCGCGCTGGTGCGCCGCAGCCAAGCGCGCACCAGCAACCAGCTGCAGCTCGCGCGCCTTCGCATCGACCAGGAGGCGCGCCGCGCCTACATCGATGGCGAGCCGCTGCCGCTGTCGGCGCGCGAATGGGACGTGCTCGGCTTCTTGATGGCGCGCGCCGGCAAGGTGGTGCCCAAGGAGCACATCGCGCTGGCCAGCAATGCCTGGGACCAGGGCGTCAGCGACAACGCCATCGAGGTCTGCCTGTCGCGCCTGCGCGCCAAGATCGAACCCGGCGGCGTGCAGCTGCGCACCGTGCGCGGCCTGGGCTACCTGCTTGAGGAAATAGGCTGACCCCAGTGGCCAAGCCGGCGCGGTCCAGCCTGCAGCGCCGGCTGTTCGGCTGGCTGATGCTGCCGCTGCTGGTGGCGCTGCCGCTGCTGGGCTGGGCGCTGTTCGGGCAAGTGCAGCAAAGCGCGCAGGGCTGGCTCGATGAAGGCCTGGAGGACACGGCCCTGACGCTGGCCGGCCAGATCGACCTGCGCAGCGGCGAGCCGCGTGTCGACGTCAGCGCGACGATGGACCGGGCGCTGCGCTTTGACCGCCAGGACGATGTCTTCTATCTCGTGCTGGCGCCGGGTGGCCAGGTACTGCAGGGCGATGCCGGCCTGACTGATCTGCAGCCGCGGCCGCCGGCGCAGGCGGCCGGCGGCGTCTGGTATGGCGATGTCCGGCTGCGCGACCGTGAATTGCGCCTGGTGCAGCTGGGTGCCGCCTGCGGTGCTGGCGCCTGCCAGGTGCTGGTGGCCGAGACCCTGCACAAGCGCGACGCGCTGCAGCGCCAGATTGGCAGCCTGGTGGCGCTGAGCGGCCTGGGCCTGGTGGCGCTGCTGGCCCTGGCCGCCTGGTGGGCCATCCGCCAGGGGCTGGCGCCGCTGACGGGCCTGAGCGTGGAACTCGAGCACCGCGACCTGCACCGACTGACCCCGCTGACTGCCAGCCTGCCGCGCGAGCTGGTGCCGCTGCAGGCGGCGTTCAACCGCCTGTTCGAGCGCCTGGGCCGTGCGGCCGGCGCGCAGCGCGAATTCCTGGCCGACGCCGCCCACCAGCTGCGCACGCCGCTGACCTCGCTGCAGACCGAGATCGAGCTGGCGATGCTGGAGCCGCACGATCCGCGCATGGACCCGCTGCTGGAGCGGCTGCGCCAGCGCGTCGTGCGCAGCGCCCGCCTGGCCCAGCAGCTGCTGTCACTGGCGCGCGCCGAGGACCGCCGCGTCGACATCGGCAATGCGCTGGACCTGCGCGACATCGCCACCGAGTGCGGTCAGGACTGGGCCCACCGCGCCCTGCCCATCGGCGTGGACCTCGGCTTCGAGCTGGCCGAGGCGCCCGCGCTGGGCGATGCCTTCCTGCTGCGCGAGCTGCTGGAGAACCTGGTCCACAACGCCGTCAGCTATGCCGGTGCCGGCGCGCGCATCACGGTGCGCTGCGGCAGTGGGCACGATGGGTCCTGGCTGGAGGTCGAGGACAACGGGCCGGGCATCCCGACCGCGGAGCGCCCCGTGGTCATGCAGCGCTTTCGCCGCGGTGAAAGCGCCAAGGGCACCGGCAGCGGCCTGGGCCTGGCCATCGCGGCCGACATCGCCGCGCGCCACGGCGGCCGGCTGGACATGCTGGACGCCCACGCCGGCCCGGGGCTGCGCGCGCGCCTCAGCCTGCCGCCGCTGCCGTCGCTGCCATCGGATCAAGGGCCAGCTGCTTGAACAGGTTCATCGCAACGACGACGCGCCGTCCCGGTGTCGCGGGCACCTCGTGCATGGTGATGCCGGGAAACATGATCAGCGTGGCCGGCCGAGGCTGGTAGGCGCTGGTCTTGGAGAACACCAGCGGCGCGCAGCCGGCTTCAGCCTCCAGGTAGACGACGCAGCTCAGGTCGGCCGGAAAGTGGTTGTGCGGCGCGGTGTAGTCAGCCTCTTCATAGATGGCGCCCCAGCAGTGCGTGACGATCAGGTCCAGCCCCAGCTTGCCGAAATCGCCCGACCAGGCCTTGGGCGCGGCTGCCTTCGCGATCTCCACCACGCTGGCGCACAGGGGCAGCAGCTTGGGTGAGAGCATGTGGCTCTTCCAGGGGCTCATGTAGGCCGCCTTCACATTCGACTCGGGCGACTGCGGGTGGCTGATGCGCAATTCGTCGATGGCCTCGCGAGCCAGCCGCAGCCGGTCGGCGATGGGGGCCAGCTCGGCAATGATGACGGGCAGCTCCGTCTGGATGCTGGCGCCCACCACGTGGACGGATTCAGGGGCGGGCTCGGACAGGCTCATGCCGCGATTCTGGCCGCAGGGCCGCGCCCCCAAGGGTTGAAAAGGCCGGTCAGCCGAGCGCTTCGTACAGCGCCTGCATTTCCTGCGTCAGCTTGTGGCGTGCGTCCAGGTGGACCATAGGCCGGCTCAGCTCATGCGACTCCTTGACCTTGACGCTGCTCGACAGATAGGGCTGCAATACCGGCAGACCTTCGTCCAGCAGTTCCTGTACGACGCGCTGCGGCAGCGACGCGCGGGCCTGGAACTGGTTGACGACGATGCCCTCGACGCGCAGTTCGGGCGCGTGGTCGGCACGGATTTCCTCGACGGTCTCCAGCAGGCCGTAGAGCGCGCGGCGTGAGAAGTCATCGCAGTCGAAGGGAATCAGGCAGCCCTGCGCCGCGATCAGCGCCGAGCGTGTGTAGAAGTTCAGCGCCGGCGGCGTGTCGATCCAGATCTCGTCGTACTGGTCATCCAGCAGCTGCAGGGCGTTCCTGAGCTTGTAGATCTTGTAGCGACTCTCCAGCTTGCTGTGCAGCTCGTCCAGCTCGGGCGAAGCCGGCATCACATGCAGGTTCTCCCACGGGCTCTCGACGACGAAGGCGCTGGCGTCGGTCTCGCGCACACTGAACTTCAGCGTCTCGGCAAAGAAGGCCGCCGAGCCGGCATGACCTTCATCGGCCGCGTCGCCGAGCAGATAACGCGTCGTGTTGCCCTGGCAGTCCAGGTCGATGACCAGCACACGCTGGCCGCTGGCCGCGGCAATCGCCGCGAGGTTGCTGGTGATCGTGGACTTGCCCACGCCACCCTTCTGGTTGAACACGACTCGCCGCATCGCCGACTCCGTTGCTGCTGGATGCGACGATTGTGCACTGCACAAAAGTCAGTGGGCGACGCTGGGCTGAGGGTTGAGCGGGTGGGCGATGCCGCCGTCGCCGTAGGTGCGCACCACCTCGGCGATGACCACCTGGTAGCCCTTGAGCCAGCGCGCCTGCGCCTGCTTGGCTTCGCGGTGGGCCGGGTGGCTCATCAGCTGCTGCAGGGCCTCCATCGAATCCCAGTAGTAGACGTTGGAGATCAGGCCGGTGGCCGAGTTCTCCCAGGCCTCCTCGCCAAGATAGCCGGGGATGGCGCGGGCCAGCGCGGCAATGCGCTCGTCCAGGGCGAAGAACTCGGCGTCGTAGTCCCTTTTGGCGAAGGTGAAGGTGGAGGTGAACATCAGTTGACGGTCGAGAGCGCGCGTTCGACAAAGCGCCGCGGCACCGTGGTCTTGGGCACCCGCACCGGGAACCAGCTGCGGATGTCGCTGTCCACGCCGATGCCGTGCATGAAGTTGTAGAGGCCTTTCTTGAGCCCCTGGCCGAGGCCGTCGTGGTCGGTGGGCGTCGGGTCGATGAAGGCGATGTCGTTCTTCGCGAAGCGGCCGTCCGCCGGCAACGGCTGCAGCGTGACGCCGTAGTCCGCCGGGTTCATGCCGACCGGCGAATGCACCGTGCAGGCAAAGCGGTGGAAGAAGCCGCTGTGGATGCAGCCGTTCTCGAACAGCTGGCGCACGTATTCCAGCGCGTCGACGGTGTCCTGCGTCGTCTGCGTCGGAAAGCCATACATCAGGTAGGCATGCACCAGCACGCCGGCATCCGCGAACGCCTTGGTGACGCGGGCCACCTGCTCGACCGAGACGCCCTTCTTCATCAGCTGCAGCAGCCGGTCCGACGCCACCTCCAGCCCGCCCGAGATCGCGATGCAGCCGCTGTCGGCCAGCAGCTGGCAAAGCTCCGGCGTGAAGGTCTTCTCGAAACGGATATTGCCCCACCACGAGATGGCCACGCCGCGGCGGATCAGCTCCTCTGCCAGCGCTTTCAGCGCCTTGGGCGGCGCAGCCTCGTCGACGAAATGGAAGCCCGTCTGGCCGGTTTCCCGGACGATGGCCTCGATGCGGTCGACCAGCACCTCGGCCGAGGCGGCCTCGTAGCGCGAGATGTAGTCCAGGCTGACGTCGCAGAAGCTGCACTTCTTCCAGTAGCAGCCGTGGGCCACCGTCAGCTTGTTCCAGCGGCCGTCGCTCCACAGCCGGTTCATCGGGTTGAGCATGTCCAGCAGCGACAGATAGCGGTCCAGCGGCAGGCCGTCCCAGGTCGGTGTGCCGACCTCGTCGAAGGGGATGTCGGGTTCGACGAAGTTGGTGTACTTCACCTCTTGGCCGTCGCGCCAGAAGGTGCGCACGAGGCGCGTCTTCGAGCGCTTGCCCGCCACGTGCTCCAGCAGCGCCAGCAGCGGCCGCTCGCCCGCGTCCAGCGTCACATAGTCGACGAAGTCAAAAAGGCGCGGCTCGGCCAGCTCGCGCAGCTCGGTGTTGACGTAGCCGCCGCCGAGCACGACGACCACCTCGGGCCGCGCGGCCTTGATGCTTTGCGCGATGCGCAGGGCGGCGTAGACGGAGCCGGGGAAGGGCACGGACAGCAGCACGACGTCGGGACGGCGCTGCGCCAAAGCGGCGAGCGTGAGGCGCTTGAGCGTGTCATCGACGAGGTTGGGCGGCGCGGCCAGCGCATCGGCCAGCGGATCGAAATGTGCCTGCGCGGCGGCCAGCGATTCGGCGTAGCGCACGAACTCGAAGCGCGCGTCGACCGCATCGCGCAGCACGTCGGCAAGGTCGTTCAGGAACAGCGTCGCCAGATGGCGCGCGCGGTCCTGCAAGCCCAGCGCGCCGAAGGCCCAGGCGAGCGGGTCGCCGCCATCCTCGTCGACGTAGTTGTCCAGCGATGCAAAGCGCGCGCCCTCGGGGAGGAAGGCGCGCGTGTTGATGCGATGCGCCACGGTGGGATCGCGGCCCTGCAGGAAGGCGATGACGCGCGGCGTCGCAGCGGCAATGGTCCCAAACTCGGCGGCGAACCAGGCGGTCTGTGGGGTGCGCCTGGCTTCGGGCAGGGCCAGCACGGCTTCATGCAATTGGGTCAGGCCCACGGGCGTGAACAGCTCCAGAACGAGGGCCAGCGCCAGGTCCACCTGCTGCGCGTCGATGCCGCGCGAGCGCAGGAAACCGGTCAGGTAGGCGGTGGATGGGTAGGGCGTATTCAGCTGGGTCATCGGGGGGATGACGGCGAGCACGCGGGCAGACACGGAAGACATGGCCGGAATTGTCGCGGTACGGTGCCATCGCTCTTTGTCGGTGCTCCTGATGGCTCGCTACGGCGCTCAATACGGGCGCATTCACAAGCTATGGCGAGAAGAGAAGCACGACCTCATCAGGCCGAGCGCGGTGTGGCGGTTTTTCACCGTGTGGCTGTTCGGTTGGGTAACGCTGGGCCTTGTGGCTCTGGGTGTATTGACCAAACGGGGTGTGATCGGCTTTTCCTGACGCGGTGCTGGCTACCGTTTGGCGTCGTGCCGCTTGGACGGGCCGTCGGGTCGCCACCAGCCATCCGGCCATCGCCCATAGCGCTGCCGCTGCTGGCTGGTCAAACCGGCGCTGGCCGGTCCGCGGTGAGCCACCCTGCCAACTTCTCCGCAATCATCAAGGTCGGCGAGTTCGTGTTCCCGCTCGTGATCGTCGGCATCACGCTCGCATCCGCGATGCGCAGGCCGGCCACGCCGCGCACGCGCAGCCGCGAGTCGACGACGGCGCCCTCGTCGTCCTTGCGACCCATCCTGCAGGTGCCTACCGGATGGAAGATGGTCGTCGCGATGTCGCCGGCCAGCCGCGCCAGCTCCTCGTCGGTTTCGAACTGCGGCCCCGGCCTGAACTCCTCGGGCTTGAAGCCCGCCAGCGCCGGCTGGGCGACGATGCGGCGCGTCAGCCGCAGGCTCTGTGCTGCGATGTGGCGGTCGGCATCGGTCGACAGGTAGTTGGGCCGGATGGCCGGGGCCATCGCCGGATCGGGCGAGGTCGCCTGCACCGTGCCGCGGCTGGTCGGGTTCAGGTTGCAGACGCTGGCCGTGAAGGCATCGAAGGCGTGCAGGGGTTCGCCGAAGGCGTCCAGCGACAGCGGCTGCACGTGGTACTCCAGGTCGGGCCAGGTCTTGTCGGGGCTGCTGCGCGTGAAGGCGCCGAGCTGCGACGGCGCCATGCTCAGCGGGCCGCTGCGGCGCAGTGCGAATTCAAGGCCCATCATGGCCTTGCCCAGCAGCGAGGACGAGCGCGTATTCAGCGTCTTGGCGCCCTGCACCTTGTAGACGGCGCGGATCTGCAGATGGTCCTGCAAGTTGGCGCCCACGCCGGGCAGGTCGTTCTCGACCGCGATGCCCAGGTTCTGCAGCAGGGCGGCGGGGCCCAGGCCCGAGAGCTGCAGGATCTGCGGCGAGCCGACGGCGCCGGCGCAGAGGATGACCTCGCCGCCGACGTTCAGCCAGGGCTGCTCGATGCCATGCGGCGTCTGCACCTCCACGCCCGCACAGCGCAGGCCGCTGTCGTCGCGCAGCAGGCGCAGCTTGCGCACCTGGGTGCCCATCCACAGCTCGAAGTTGGGCCGCCCGAAGGTGGTCGGCCGCAGGAAGGCCTTGGCCGCGTTCCAGCGCAGGCCCTTCCTCTGGTTGACTTCGAAATAGCCCACGCCCTCGTTGTTGCCGGCGTTGAAGTCGCTCGTCGCCGGGATGCCGGCCTGGGTGGCGGCGGCGGCAAAGGCGTCGAGGATGGGCCAGCGCAGGCGCTGCTGCTCGACGCGCCACTCGCCCCTGTGGCCATGCGTGGCCGCAAAGCCCTCGGGCGCGGTCTTCGGATCGTCCAGCCGCCAGTGGTTCTCGTGGCGGCGGAAGGCGCGCAGCACGCGCTCCCAGCGCCAGGTGTCGTCGCCGGTGACGTCGGCCCAGTGCTCGTAGTCGCGGCTCTGGCCGCGCATGTAGATCATGCCGTTGATGCTGGAGCTGCCGCCCAGTACCTTGCCGCGCGGGTAGCGCATTGCGCGGCCGTTCAGCCCGGCCTCGGCTTCGGTGCTGAAGCACCAGTCGGTGCGCGGGTTGCCGATGCAGTAGAGATAGCCGACCGGGATGTGGATCCAGTGGTAGTCGTCCTTGCCGCCGGCCTCGATGAGCAGCACGCGCTTGTGCGCGTTGGCGGTGAGCCGGTTCGCAAGCAGGCAGCCGGCGGTGCCGGCGCCCACGATGATGTAGTCGAAACCTTGTTGGGACATGCCCCGAGCGTAATTCACTCGCCTTGGGCATTCCTTTCAGCGCTGGCTCCCAAGCGGTACCAATCCAGCCTGCGCGTCAGCGTCATGACCACCGCCAGCACCGCGAACAGCAGGACCGCGCCGATGACCAGGGCGGTCTGCTCGCGGCTCAGCAGCACATACAGCGCGCCGTACAGCAGCGCGATGCCGCCGCCAAAGGCCGCGCCGCGCAGCCAGCCGCCCAGCATGGCCGCGGCGTACTGCGTCAGCACGGCGGCGGCCGCGCCGGCTGCGATCAGATAGGCCACCAGGAAGGGCAGATGCTCCGACAGGCTCAGCAGCAGCAGGAAGAACAGGCTCAGCGCCATGCCGACCAGCAGGTATTGCACCGGGTGCACGCGCCGGCCCGTCAGCAGCTCGGTCAGGCCGACGGTGACGAAGGTCAGCGCAATGAACAGCAGGCCGTACTTGATGGCGCGGTCGCTCATCACATAGGGGTTCACGGGGTCGATGAGCTCGACGGCCAGCATGTCCAGCCCGGCACTCTTGGCCGACTTGGCCGACTTGGCCAGGTCGGCATAGGTCGCAATGACGCCGTCATGGGCCGACAGGTCCGGCAGCCCGCGCCCGGCTGCGATGTCGGCCACGGCGGTGCTGGCCAGCGAAGAGACCTGCCAGCGCGCCGTGAAGCCGCTGACGCCGACTTGGTGCTCGATGGGCAGGAACTGGCCCGTGAAGCTCGGGTGCGGCCAGCTCGATTGCAGCGAGACCTGGGTGTCGCCTGCGGCGGGCACCAGCCCCAAGCGCTGGCTGCCCACGAGGCTGAGCTTCAGCGACACGGCCAGCGGCTCGTCGGTGCGCAAGTCGGACAGCAGCGCATGCAGCCCGCCGCGAAAGGCCGGGTGTGTGGTGCCCGGAAGCACAGCCAGCTCACGGCCGTCGCGACGCAGCTCGGCCGTGCGGATGCCACGTGTGTCGCTCAGGGCCACGACCACCGCCGGGTCGCTGCAGGTCAACCTGCCGTTGGCATGTTCGGCCTTGGGCAGCAGCGCCGTCGTCGCGTCCCAGCGAGCCTCGATGTTGAGCTGGCTCGCATAGGTGTTGACCTTGAAGAGGCCGCGCTTGCGCACCTCGGGGCCGATGCCGCCGGTGATCTGCAGCTTGGCCGGCGCGGCGACCAACCAGAAGTCCCGCGACTCGACGGCGTCCTTCTTGCTGTCGGTGCCAGGCACCACCCAGCTCTCCTTGCAGGCCTTGACGAGCAGCGGCCCGGCGAGCGCCTGTGCGCCAGCCAATGATTGTTCGACGCTCTGTGCGGCCTCGCGTTGGCGCATCTGTCGCTCACGCACGAGGCCGCCGATTTCGGCGAGCGCGATGCAGAGCAGGGCGGTGACGACGGCCAGGATGGCCAGCTTGGAGAAGGTGGGGTTGAGCTTCATGCCGCCAGCATCGCCAGCAGCGGTGAGGAGATGACGAAGTCTGTGAAGCGAAGGTGAAGTCAGCGAGGAAGGATGAGGCTGACCTTCAGGCCGGGCTCCACCGCCTCGAAAGCCAGCCGCCCGCCATGCAGCTCGGCCACGCGCCGCGCGATGGCCAGGCCCAGGCCCGAGCCCTTGACGAGGCTGCCCGGCCGCGCCGTGGAGAAGAAGCGTTTTCCCAACTGCGCGAAGGCAGCCGGCGGCACACCGGGGCCGTGGTCCCGCAGCGTCAGCCGCACCGTGGTCGGTGTCGTACTGACGGCCAGTTCGAGCGTCGAGCCAGCAGGCGCAAAGTCAATGGCGTTGACGAGCAGATTGCCGAAGGCGAGTTCCAGCAGTGCGGCGTCTGCGTCCACAGCAACGTCCTCACGCACGGTCCAGACAATGCGAAGGGCCTTCTGCGCCAACCGCGGCGTCTGGGGCTCCAGCTGGGTGTCGGCCCAGTCGGCCAGCGCCAGCCGCTGGCGCTCGCCCAGGCCCACCTGCGCCTCTAGCTGCGACAGCGCCAGCACCCGCTCCACCAGCGTCTGCAGTCGCGCGGTCTGGTCCAGCACCTGGGCGGCAAAGCGCTGGCGGTCGGCGGCGGGCAGTTCGTCCCGCAGCAGCTCGCCGCTGGCGCGCAGTGCGGCCAGCGGGCTCTTGAGCTCATGCGTCAGCGCGCGCACGTCGTGCTCCAGCTGCTCGCGGCCCTCCAGCCGGCGGCGCATGTCGTCCATGGCCACGGCCAGCTCACCCAGCTCGCCCGGCATGTCGGGCGGCGCAATCGCCTGGCCGGCCTGGGCCTGCTGGGCATAGCGACGCAGCTTGCGCACCGAGGCCACCAGCCACAGTGTTACCGCCACGCCGACGATGAGGCTGGCCGCCAGCAGCGCAGCACCGGCCCAGAAAACGCGGCGTTCGGCGCGGTCGATGAAGCGCTGCACGCTGGCCACCGGCTTGGCGACGCTGACGACGCCGAGCCGTGCGCCGTCCTTCATCACCGGCGCGGCGACCACGAGCACTGTGCTGCGGTCATCGGCCCCGTAGGCGCGAGAGGACCGGGCACCGTAGTCGCCGCGCAGCGTCAGCGCCACGTCGCGCCACTGCGAATAGTCCTGGCCGACAGCCGAGGGCTGGCCCGAGTCGAGCACGACGCGGCCGGCGGCGTTGGTCACATAGATGCGCAGGTCCAGGCTCTGCTTGCGCACGCCCCAGATCACCACATCGACCTCGCGCTGGGCATAACGCTGCAATTGCGCGGCGAGCCGGCCATCGGGACTGACGCCGCTGGTCGTCAGCTCTTCGGCAGCGACCTCGGCCAGCAGATTGGCCGTGTCCACCATCAGGTCTTCCATGACCTCGCGCACGCTGGGCTTGACCTCGGCCAAGAAGACCTTGAGCAGCAGCACCGCGCTCAAGCCCGCGATCAGGAAGAAGCCGAAGAAGACGCGCAGGCCCAACCGCATCGGCTATGGCTCCAGCGAATAGCCCAGCCCGCGATGCGTCTTGATCGGGTCGCGTGCCGGTGCCGCCTCGCGGAGCTTGGCGCGCAGCGTCTTGATATGGGTGTCGACGGTGCGGTCGGCGCTCTCTGCGCTGCTGCCCCAGACGGCGTCCAGCAGCGCGTCGCGGCTGTGGATGCGTTGCGGTGCGCGCAGCAGGTGGGTCAGCAGGCCCAGCTCCAGCTTGGTGAGGTTGAGCAGCACGCCGTCGAAGCTGACCCGCGTGCCGTCGACGGCAAAGCCTTGGGCCATGGCTGGCATGGGCTGTGCGCGCCGCAGCAGGGCGCGCACTCGGGCGACGAGCTCACGCGGGCTGAAGGGCTTGGCCAGGTAGTCGTCGGCGCCCAGCTCCAGGCCGAGCACGCGATCCATCTCCTCGCTGCGCGCGCTCAGCACGATGACGGGGAGTTGCCGCAGCGGCCCGCTCCTCAGCTCGCGGCACAAGTCCAGTCCGTGGCCGACGGGCAGGCCGATGTCGAGGATGAGCAGGTCGGGCGCCGGCGCCGTGCGCAGGCGCTCGCGCGCCTCCGCCAGCCAGGCGCGCTGCTCCACCGCGAAACCCTCGCGCTGCAGCGCGAACACGACCGTGTCCGCGATGGCCGGGTCGTCCTCCAGCAGCAGCAGGCTGGCGGTCAAGCGCGCCAGCCCCCGGCCAGCGCGGCGACCAACTGCGCGGCCGTGCCCGGCGCGCGGTTGACCGG
>NZ_JBQVNP010000100.1:0-19004 GCF_052436255.1 Roseateles sp.
GCGTGTCGCCTTCGCCGCACCCTATCCGGGCAAGATCCTGCCGATGGACCTGAGCCAGCTTGGCGGCATGCTGATCTGCCAGAAAGACGCCTTCCTGTGCGCCGCGCGGGGCGTGTCGCTGGGTATCGCACTGCAGCGCAAGCTCGGCGTGGGCTTCTTCGGCGGTGAGGGCTTCATCATGCAGAAGCTCGAGGGCGACGGCCTGGCCTTCGTGCATGCCGGCGGCACCGTCGTGCGCCGCACGCTGCAGCCAGGCCAGCGCCTGCTGGTCGACACGGGTTGCGTGGTGGCCTACACGCCGAACGTCAATTTCGAGATCCAGTATGTCGGCAAGATCAAGACGGCGCTGTTCGGCGGCGAGGGCCTGTTCCTGGCCCAGCTGACCGGCCCGGGCGAGGTCTGGCTGCAGAGCCTGCCGTTCTCGCGCCTGGCGTCGCGCATCTTCGCGGCGGCCCCTCAGCGCGGTGGCAGCCGGGAGGAGGGCTCGGTGCTGGGCGGCATTGCCGGCGGTGGCATCCTGGGCGGCATCCTCGGCAGCGGTGGCGACGACGAGTGAGCTGACATATCGGGCATAGCGTCACGCAGGGCCGCTGCAGGGCCGGGCGCTGCGTGAGGCCCCCGGTAAACTGGGCCATCAAGGGCGGCGGCTGCCGCCCTTTCGTTTTGTCGAGAGGCCTGGAATGTTTCGCAGCGGCGCACTCGCGCTCTTGGTGTGGTGGACGGGGTCCGCGGTTGCCGAGGCGCGACCCCCGGTTTTCGTGCTGAATTCGCTCGACGCCGACATCGCCGTCGTCGACCCGACCAGCTTCACGGTGGTCAAGCGCATCCCGACCGGCAAGGAGCCGCACCACCTCTACCTGTCGCCCGATGAGAAGTCCCTCATCGTCGCCAATGCCCTGGGGGACTCACTGACCTTCGTCGACCCGCGCACGGCCGAGGTCCAGCGCGTGCTGCGCGGCGTGCCCGACCCCTACCACCTGCGCTTCTCGCCGGACATGAAGTGGTTCGTCACGGCCGCCAATCGGCTTGACCATGTCGACCTCTACCGCTGGCTTGGCACGGCCGCAGCCGAGCCGCTGCAACTCGTCAAGCGCATCGCTGCGGCCAAGACGCCCAGCCACCTGAGCATCGATACCCGGAGCACCACCGTCTACGTCAGCCTGCAGGACAGCGATGAGCTGCTGGCCATCGACCTGGCCACGCAGGCGATCAAGTGGAAGACGCCCGTCGGCAAGATGCCGGCGGACATCTACCTGACACCGGACGACCGCTTGCTGCTCGTCGGGCTGACCGGCGACAAGTGTGTCGAGGTCTGGGATGTCAGCGGGGCGGTGCCCAGGCTCGCCAAGCGCATCCAGACGGGCGCGGGCGCGCACTCCTTTCGCGCCTGGGGCGACAGGCGCCATGTGCTGGTCAGCAACCGTGCGGCCAACACCATCAGCAAGATCGACCTGACGACGCTGAGCGTCGTCGATCAGTACCCCGCGCCCGCGGGCCCGGACGACATGGAGCTGCTCAGCGACGGTCGCACGCTGCTCGTCACCTCGCGCTGGGCCGGCAAGCTCACGCAGATCGACACGACCACGCGCAAGGTGGTGCGTCAGGTCAAGGTGGGCAAATCGCCGCATGGCATCTGGACGCTCGACCACCAACTTCGTCTATGAAGGCATTTGTCTTGCTGCTGGCCGCAGGTGTCGCGGCAGCGCAACCCGCCTGCGACAAGCCGGTCTACCTGACCTTCGATACCGGCCACATGGGCGTGGCGCCGCTGGTCGCGCAGACCTTGAAGAAGCACAACGCCAAGGCGACTTTCTTCCTTGCCAACGAGCCGACCCAGAGCGGCGGCACTTCGCTGGACGACAGCTGGGCGACGTGGTGGCGCGAGCGCGCGGGCGAGGGCCATGACTTCGGTTCCCACACCTGGGACCACGACATCTTCCTGGCGGACATCCCCGGTGTGGATGGCAGGGTCACGCGCTTCAAGTTCCGCACCCAGGCGGGTATCCAGGCGCCAGTTGTGCGTGAGCTGAGCGCGGAGCAGTACTGCGCCAGCCTGAAGAAGGTCGGCGAGCGCTTCACGGCGATGACGGGCAGGCCGCTCGCGCCCGTCTTCAGGGCGCCGGCTGGCCGCACGTCCCCGGCGCTGCTGAAGGCGGCCAAGGCCTGCGGCTTCGCCCATGTGGGCTGGGCCCCCGCAGGTTTTCTCGGCGATGAGCTGTCCAGCCGGACGCATCCCAACGCTCAGCTGCTGGAGAAGGCGCTGCGCGACATCAAGCCGGGTGACATCCTTGTCGCCCACCTCGGCATCTGGTCGCGCCAGGACCCCTGGGCGCCGGCCGTGCTGGAGCCGCTGATGACGGGGCTTGAGCAGCGCGGCCTATGCTTTGCCCCGCTGCGCGAGCATCCGCGCTACGCACCCTTGTTCAAGACGCCGTGATCGACTGGATTACCAACAACTTCGACAGCCTGCAGCTGGCGCTGTACGAGAGCGTCGTGCAACCGATCGTCTTCGGCCTGGGTTTTGGCAACCTGCTGGAGGACGCCTTCGCCGCGACCGGCTGGCTGCTGCTGGGCCTGGTGCAGATCGGCTTCATCCTGCTCGGCGTTCGCCTGTTGGAGCGGCGCTGGCCGGTGGAGGCCGTCACGGACCACGGCGCCATCCACGACGACGTCGTCTACACGCTGATCCACAAGCTCGGCCTGGTGCGACTGGCGATGTTCTTCAGCATCGAGCCGCTGTGGGACGGCATGGCCAGCGAGATGCGCCTGGCCGGGCTGCCCACCTGGCAACTCGACGGCGTGTGGCCGGGGGTGACCGACATCGCCTGGGTGAGCCTCTTGCTCTACCTCATCGTCTTCGATTTCGCCGGCTACTGGCTGCACCGCGCCCAGCACCAGTTCGGCGGCTGGTGGGCCCTGCACAGCCTGCACCACAGCCAGCGCCAGATGACGATGTGGAGCGACAACCGCAACCACCTGCTGGACGACGTGCTGCTGGGCACGGCGCTGGCGCTGCTGGCCAGGGGCATCGGCGTCGAGCCGGGGCAGTTCGTCGCCATCACCGTCATCACGCAGCTGCACGAGAGCCTGCAGCACGCCAATGCGCGCATCGGCTTCGGCCTGCTTGGCGAGCGGCTGCTGGTCAGCCCGCGCTTTCACCGCCTGCACCACAGCATCGGCATGGGGCACGAGTCCGCCGGCCGCGGCACGCTCGGCGGGCACAACTTCGGCGTGTTGCTGCCGCTGTGGGACATGCTGTTCCGCACCGCGAACTTCGAGCGGCGCTACGACCCCACGGGCGTGCGCGACCAGTTGGCGGCCGAAGGTGGGCGTGGCTACGGCAGCGGCTTCTGGCAACAACAGTGGCTGGGGCTGGCACGCCTGGCCGCAGCGCTGCGCCCGCGCCGATCCGGGCGCGGCGAACTTCCCGGCGTCAACCGCCCCTAGGTCGCGAATGCAAGGCTTGGTCGATTCCTTCTGGCGCGCCGTCGCCTACTGTCTGCATCCCCGCGTCAACGCGCTGTCGCTGCTGCCGCTGCTGATCGCCGGCGGCCTGGTGTTCGCCTTCATGTTCTTCTTCTGGGAGGGCGCGATTGCCGGCGTGCGCGAGACGCTGGAGAGCTGGCGCCTTGTCGAGAGCCTGCTGCAGTGGCTGGACAAGATGGGCCTGCAGAGCTTTCGCAGCGCGCTGGCCGCCATCGTCGTGCTGGCCGGCGTGCTGCCGGTCGTGATCCTGCTGAGCCTGCTGCTGGTCGCCCTGTTGATGACGCCGGCCATCGTGCGCCTGGTGGCCGAGCGGCGCTTCCCGCTGCTGGAGAAAAAACGGGGTGGCACGCTGCTGCAGAGCGCCGTGGCCTCGCTCGGCGCAGCGCTGCTGGCCCTGGTGCTGCTGATCCTGTCGATGCCGTTGTGGCTGGTGCCGCCGCTGGTCATGGTGCTGCCGCCGCTGATCTGGGGCTGGTTGACCTACCGCGTGTTTGGCTTCGAAGTGCTGGCCGAGCATGCGTCGGCCGAAGAGCGCCGTGCCCTGCTGCGGCAGCACCGCATCCAGATGCTCGCCATGGGTATCGTCTGCGGCTATCTCGGCGCGTTGCCGTCGCTGATCTGGGCCGTGGCTGGCGTGACGGCCGTGATCTTCGCGCCCTTCGTCGTGTTGCTCGCGATCTGGCTTTACACGCTGATGTTCGCCTTCTCAACGGCCTGGTTCACGCATTACGCGCTCGGCGCCCTGCAGGCGCGCCGCTCGGCGCAACCCGTCGCCGAATCCGCGGTCATCATCGAGAGTTGAAACGCATGCAAGTTGGCCTCCTCATCATTGGCGACGAAATCCTGTCCGGCAAGCGCCAGGACTCGCACCTCGCCAGGTTCATCGCCTTGCTGTCCGAACGCGGCATGCAGCTGGCCTGGGCGCAATACCTGGGTGACGACCGCGAGCTGCTGGCGGCGCGGCTGCGCGACGCCTTCGCCAGTGGCGACCTCATCGTCAGCTGCGGCGGCATCGGCGCCACGCCCGACGACCACACCCGCCAGTCCGCGGCGGCGGCACTCAACCGGCCGCTGGCCCTGCACCCCGAGGCGCGCGAGCTGATCTGGCAGCGCATTGAGCAGATGGCGGCCGAGCAGGGCAAGAGCGTCAGGGCGGACGAGCCTGACAGCCTGCGCCGTTTTGAGATGGGCGTCTTCCCCGAGGGCGCCAGCATCATCCCCAACCCCTACAACAAGATTCCCGGCTTCTTCGTTGGCAACGTCCACTTCGTGCCCGGCTTTCCGGTCATGGCGCATCCGATGATGGCCTGGGTGCTGGACCGCTACCCGCAACTGCACCGCGCGGTCGGCCTGACCGAGCGCTCGCTGATCGTGCAGGGCGCGATGGAAGCCAGCCTGACGCCGCTGATGGTGGCCGTCGAAACAGAGTTCGCCGGCATCAAGGTGTTCAGCCTGCCCAGCGTCGACCATCCGCAATGGGGGCGCTGCATCGAACTTGGTGTGAAGGGGGAGGCGGCGAGCCTTGCGCCGGCCTATGACGCCCTGAAGCGGGGCGTGATCCAGTTTGGTGCAAGCATCAGCACCGAGCTGGTGCGATAGTTCTCTCGCTGTAATGTCCCCGCCACATAATGCCCGGCGCCGCCGGGCAGCAACCCATGTCGGTGCATCTGGCATGCAACCTGCTTTGAATCCCCTCGTGGCCGCTGGCGCGTGTGCGCCGGTGGCGGCAACCCACCCCTGATCGATCCCGCTAGGAGCTATTGATGGCCAAGACCGTCGCCGATGTGATGAACCTGGTGAAGGAAAACGAAATCAAGTTCGTTGACTTCCGCTTCACCGACACCCGTGGCAAGGAGCAGCACGTCACCGTGCCGGTTTCCCATTTCGATGAAGACAAGTTCACGTCGGGTCACGCCTTCGACGGCTCCTCCATCGCCGGCTGGAAGGGCATCGAAGCCTCGGACATGTTGCTCATGCCCGATCCCAACACCGCCAACGTCGACCCCTTCTTCGAAGAGCCGACGCTGATCCTGTCCTGCGACGTCGTCGACCCCGCCGACGGCAAGGCCTATGAGCGCGACCCGCGTTCGCTGGCCAAGCGCGCCGAGGCCTATCTGAAGGCCTCCGGCCTGGGCGACACCGCCTACTTCGGCCCCGAGCCCGAGTTCTTCATCTTCGACAGCGTGCGTTGGGGCAATGAAATGTCCGGCTCGTTCTTCAAGATCGAATCGGAAGAGGGCGCCTGGAACTCCTCCAAGGAATACGAGCACGGCAACTCCGGCTACCGTCCCACCGTCAAGGGCGGCTACTTCCCCGTGCCCCCGGTGGACAGCGGCCAGGACATGCGTTCGGAGATGTGCCTGATCCTCGAACAAATGGGCATCCCGGTCGAAGTGCACCACCACGAAGTGGCGAACGCCGGCCAGATGGAAATCGGCACCAAGTTCAGCTCGCTGGTCCAGCGCGCCGACTGGCTGCAACTGCAGAAGTACATCATCCAGAACGTCGCCCACGCCTATGGCAAGACCGCGACCTTCATGCCCAAGCCCCTGGTTGGCGACAACGGCAGCGGCATGCACGTGCACCAGTCGGTCTGGAAGGACGGCAAGAATTTGTTCGCCGGTGACGGCTATGCCGGCCTGAGCGAATTCGCGCTGTACTACATCGGCGGCATCATCAAGCACGCCCGCGCGCTGAACGCCATCACCAACCCGGGTACGAACTCGTACAAGCGCCTGGTGCCCGGCTTTGAAGCCCCGGTCAAGCTGGCCTACTCGGCCAAGAACCGTTCGGCCTCGATCCGCATCCCGTATGTCGGCAACCCCAAGGGCCGCCGCATCGAGGCGCGCTTCCCCGATCCTTCCGCCAACCCCTACCTTGCCTTCAGCGCCCTGCTGATGGCTGGCCTGGACGGCGTGGAGAACAAGATCCATCCGGGCGAAGCCGCCACGAAGGACCTCTACCACCTGCCGCCGGAAGATGTCGCGAAGATCCCGACCGTCTGGCACTGCCTCGACCCGGCGCTGGACTACCTGGACAAGGACCGCGCCTTCCTGACCAAGGGCGGCGTCTTCACCGACAGCTACATCGACGCCTACATCGAGCTGAAGATGCAGGAAGTGACGCGCTTCCGCATGGCCACGCACCCGGTCGAGTTCGACATGTACTACGCGCTGTGATGACCATGGGCAGCCTTACCGCTGCCTATGCCATCCCCGTCGAAGGGGGCCGCCGTCGCGGCCCCTTTTTTGTTTACATGGCTGAAGCACAATCCCGCCATGCTGAATCGACTGTTGGCACCGCTGTTCCTCCTGGCCAGCCTGGGCGCGCAGGCCCAGGGCATGGTCTACCGTTGCCCCGGCCCGCCGGTGCTCTACACCGACGCACTGAGCGCCAAGGAAGCCAACGAGAAGGGCTGCCGCACCATCGAGGGCACGCCCATCACCGTCCTGCAGGCCCCCAGGCCGCGGGCGGGCGCGGGTGCCGCGCCGGCGGTGCCGGCCGCCGAGGGGCAGCGCGGTGCTGACAGCCGGGTCGATGCCGTGCAGCAGCGCGTGCGCGACGACGAGCGCCGCCGTGTGCTGCAGACCGAGCTGCGCGCGGCCGAAGAGCGCCTCAGCCTGGCCCAGAAGGAATTTGGCAACGGCCAGGGCGAGCGCCGCGGCGACGAGCGCAACTACCAGAAGTACCTCGACCGCATGGCCGAGCTCAAGGACAACATCGCGCGCTACGAGGCCGATGTACAGGCGCTCAGGCGCGAGATCGCAAAACTCCCCTCCTGAGGCGCGCGGCGCCTCGGGAGTTCCCAGGTGCCATGACTGATACCTCCGTGCTGCCGGCCGAGTTCGCCGGCCTCGACCTGCTTGCCACCATGGTCGTCGTCGTCGGCGCCGACGGCGAATGCCTGTTCGCCAACGCGGCCTTCGAGAACGTGATGCGGCTGTCGCGCCGCGCCGCGCAGAAGGCCCAGCTGCCCGACTGGATCGACGATGTGCAGCGCCTGACCGAGACGCTGGCCGGCGTGGCCGCCAACCATTACTCCAGCAGCCGCTTCGACGCGCTGCTGCGCCGCGGCGCCTGGGCGCATGAAGACGGTTTGCCGGTCCATGTCATCGTGTCGCAGATGGACCCGGCCGACGATGGCGCGGCGCGCGTGCTGGTCGAGCTCATCGAGATCGCCCAGCAGGCCCGCCAGGATCGCGACGAACGCAACCTCGACCAGGTGCAGGCGACCAAGGAGCTGACGCGCAACCTGGCCCACGAGATCAAGAACCCGTTGGGCGGCATTCGCGGCGCGGCCCAGTTGCTGGCGCTGGAACTGCAGGACGACGACAACGGCCTGACCGAGTACACCCAGGTCATCGTGCACGAGGTCGACCGGCTGCAGAGCCTGGTCGACCGCCTGCTGGCGCCGCACCGCCGTGCCCAGGTCGTCGGCGACGTCAACATCCACGAAATCTGCGAGCGCGTGCGCGCGCTGGTGCTCATCGAGCACCCCAAAGGCCTGGTCATTCCACGCGACTACGACACCTCGCTGCCCGACTTCCGTGGCGACCGCGAGCAGCTGATCCAGATGGTGCTCAACATCGTGCAGAACGCCGCCCAGGTGCTGGCTTCGCGCATTGCCGCGGGCGACGCGCGCATCGTGCTGCGCACCCGCGTGGCCCGGCAGGTCACCATCGGCAAGCAGCGTTGGCGCTTGGCACTGGAATTGCATATCGAGGACAACGGTCCCGGCGTCCCCGCCGAGATCCGGGACCGCATCTTCTTTCCCCTGGTCTCAGGGCGGGAGGGCGGCTCGGGGCTCGGACTCACGCTCGCGCAGACGATCGCCCAACAGCACCAGGGGATGATCGATTGCGAGAGCGAGCCGGGCCTGACGAATTTCCGAATCACGCTGCCGTTGCCCTGACTCACGAGGTGAGGGGCGCGGCTGAGGAACCGCATGAAATCCATCTGGGTTGTTGACGACGACCACTCGATCCGCTTTGTGCTCGAGAAGGCCCTGGCCCGCGAGGGGCTGCCGGTGCGCAGCTTCAGCAATGCGCGCGACATGCTCGCGGCACTCGAGGACGATTCACCGCAGGTGCTGGTGTCCGACATCCGCATGCCGGGTGGCTCGGGGCTGGAACTGCTGGCCAAGGTCAAGGCGCGCCTGCCGGCCCTGCCGGTCATCATCATGACCGCCTATTCCGACCTGGACAGCGCCGTGTCGGCCTTCCAGGGCGGCGCCTTCGAATACCTGCCCAAGCCCTTCGACCTGCCGCGCGCCGTCGAGCTGATCCGCCGCGCCCAGGAGGAAAGCCAGCGCGAGGCCGGCGAGCAGGAGGCCGCCGCCCAGGTGCCCGAGATGCTGGGCCAGGCGCCCGCCATGCAGGACGTCTTCCGTGCGATTGGGCGGCTATCCCAGAGCAACGTCACGGTGATGATCACGGGTGAGAGCGGCTCGGGCAAGGAACTGGTGGCCCGCGCGCTGCACAAGCACAGCCCGCGCGGCGAAGGCCCCTTCGTCGCCATCAACACGGCGGCCATCCCGAAGGACCTGCTGGAGAGCGAACTCTTCGGCCACGAGCGTGGCGCCTTCACCGGCGCGCAGGCGTCCAGGCGCGGCCGCTTCGAGCAGGCCGACGGCGGCACGCTGTTCCTCGACGAAATCGGCGACATGCCCTTCGAGCTGCAGACGCGGCTGCTGCGGGTGCTGTCCGACGGCCAGTTCTACCGCGTCGGCGGCCACAGCCCGATGCGCAGCAATGTGCGCGTCATCGCGGCCACCCACCAGAACCTGGAGGACCGCGTGCGCCAGGGCGTGTTCCGCGAGGACCTGTTCCACCGCTTGAACGTCATCCGCCTGCGCCTGCCGCCGCTGCGCGAGCGCAAGGAAGATGTGGCCTCGCTGGCCCGCCATTTCCTGCAGCGCAGCGCCACCGAACTGGGCGTCGAGCCCAAGCGCCTGTCCGACGCGGCGCTGGCCGTGCTGACCAACTTCGAGTTCCCGGGCAATGTGCGGCAGCTGGAGAACATCTGCCATTGGCTCAGCGTGATGGCGCCCAGCCAGACGGTCGAACCCAAGGATTTGCCCGACGAGATCCAGCCCGGCTATGTCGCTGCGCCGTCCTTGGGCCAGGCCACCCATGCGCAGCCCCATGTGGTTGCTGCCGCTGCGGCGCCCGTCGCCGCCGCGCCGGCCAGCACCAGCAGCGGCGAAGGCTGGCTGGCCGACATGGCCGCCGACGCCCGGGCCCGCCTGATCGCCGGCGAGACGGATGTGTGGGACGCCCTGACCAAGCGCTTCGAGGCCCAATTGATCCTGACCGCCCTGGACATCACCCGCGGCCGCCGCATCGAGGCCGCGCAGAAGCTCGGCATCGGCCGCAACACGATCACGCGCAAGATTCAGGAGTTGGGGCTGGATGTTTAGATGCACCCTGAGCTACGGGCTGGTCACGAGATAGAAACCTTTGACCGCCCGAGAAAGCTGATTTTTGGAAGCGCATGCGAGTCAGAGTTCGACAGCGCGATCAGTTTGCGCATTTCAGACTCATCTCGATAGATCCAGTCCTTGCGGCGAATGTCTTAATCCATCAGAAAGCGAGAGGTATCTAGAACGAATTGCAGCCGATCGGCGAGATTGGCATTTTTCGGCATGAGCCGATATTCCGTTGAGGCGTTTTCGCCATCAACCGCCGCTGACGCGTAGTGCCAGCAACACCACCGTCGACAACCCAAACACCAGCGTCAGCCCCCGCCAGAACAACAGCGGATGCCTTTGCTGCAGCGGCGTGCGGTCCCGCTTCATGAACTCCGGCCCCGGCGCGTGCAGGTCATGCAGGAACTCCGACAGCGCCTGCTGCCGCCGCGCGGCCTGCGGCTGCAAGGCCTTCTTCAGCACGCGGTCCAGCCATTCGGGCAGGTCGGGCCGGCGCGTACGCAGCGGCACGTACTGCAGCTTGTGCAGGTCGCGATCGCCGCGCACCTGCGGCACCTGCAGGCCGTAGGGCAGCGCGCCCGTCAGCATCTGGTAGATCAGCACAGCCAGCGAGAACAGCTCTGACAGCGCCGTGCCGCCGTCGCCCGTGAAGTACTCCGGTGCCGTGTACTGCAGCGTGCCGGCCAGCTCCAGTGCGCGGGCGTCACCCAGGCCTTCGCTCAGGCCCGCCACGTGGGCCGAGGCCAGGTCGAGGAGGATGACGGTGCCCTCGCGGTCGATCATCACGTTCTCGGGCCGCAGGTCCTGGTGCAGCATCTCCTTGCGATGCAAGGCCTGCAGGCCACGGGCGATCTGGTCGGCGATGCCGCGCACCTCGTCCAGCCCGGGCCGCGGGTGGTCGGTCATCCACTGCGCCAGCGTCTGGCCGTGGATGAACTCGACGGCGGTGAACAGGTGCTCGCGCTTGCGCTCGGGCGGCGCGGCCTTGATGACGTGCGGGCTGTCGACGCGCCGGGCCACCCATTCCTCGGTGGCGAAGCGGTCGAGTTCGCCCGCATTGCCGGCCAGGTCGGCCGAGGGCAGCTTGAGCGCCCATTCACGCCCGTCCGCGTCGACGGCCAGCACGACCTGGCTGCGCGCCGTCTGCTGCAGTTCGCGCACGACGCGGTAGCCCTCGAAGGCCTGGCGTGGCGAGAGGCGCGGCGGCAGGCGCAGGCCGTCGCGGCTGACGGGCGAGGTGAGCCAGCTGGGCAGGGATTCGACGCGCGCCAGCATGACGGTGACGTTGTCATCGCTGCCCCGCGCAAGCGCCGCAGCGACGAGAGCTTCGGCGGCCGCCTGCATGTCTGCGCCATGCCGGGCCAGTGTCTCGTTGACGATGGCGGCATCCAGGAACTCGTAGGCACCGTCGGTGACCAGCAGAAAGGTCTCGCCGACTTCCGTGGCCCAGCAGGCGTAGTCGACGTCGAGATGGGACGTCACGCCTAAAGCGCGGCCGAGGTAGGTCTGGCCGCCGTTGAGCCGCACGTGGTGGTCCTGGCTCAGCAGCTCCAGCGCACCGGCGTGCACGCGGTAGGCCCGCGTGTCACCGACATGCAGCAGGTGCACTTCGCGGCCCTTGAAGACGAGGGCGCTGAAGGTGCAGACATGGCCGCGGTCCTTGTCGAAGCGGCCCTCGCCGCGCTGGCTCTCGGCGTGCAGCCAGCCGTTGGTGGCGGCCAGCACGCACTGCGCGGCGCGCTTCACCGTCCAGGCCTCGGAGGTGCCGTAGTAGTCCTCCAGGAAGCCGCGTACCGCCGCCGCGCTGGCGACCTGGCTGACAGGGCTGCTGCTGATGCCATCGGCGATGGCCAACGCGATGCCGCGCGAGCGGCGCTGCGCATCGGTGGGCTGGGCGACGCCGTGGAAGTCCTGGTTCAGCGGCTTGACGCCGGCCTCGGAATGCTGGCCGACCGCAAGCCGCAGCGTCATCAGCGGTGCTTCAGCTCAAGACACGCTTGGGGGCGGTCTTGTAGTGCGTGGCGTACAGCGTCAGGCCGACGAAGGTCAGGCCGCCGACGAGGTTGCCGATGACGGTCGGGATCTCGTTCCAGATCAGGTAGTCCATGATCGTGAAGTTGCCGCCCAGCATCAGGCCCGAGGGGAACAGGAACATGTTGACGATGCTGTGCTCGAAGCCCATGTAGAAGAACACCATGATGGGCATCCACATGCCAATGGCCTTGCCGGAGACGGAGGTGGACATCATCGCGGCGACAACACCGGTGGACACCATCCAGTTGCACAACACGCCGCGCACGAACAGCGTCAGCATGCCCGCAGCGCCGTGCGCCGAGTAGCCCACGGTGCGGCCCTCGCCGATGTGGCCGATCTTCTGGCCCACCGCGTTGGGGCCCTCGCTGAAGCCGAAGGTGAAGATGATGGCCATCAAGACGGCCACCGTCAGCGCACCGGCGAAGTTGCCGAAGAACACCAGCGTCCAGTTGCGAAAGCAGCCGCCCCACGTGGCGCCCGGGCGCTTGTCCAGCACGGCCAGCGGCACCAGCGTGAACACGCCGGTCAGCAGGTCGAACCCCATCAGGTAGAGCAGGATGAAGCCGACCGGGAACAGCATGGCGCCGACCAGCGGGTTGCCCGTGTTGACCGTGACAGTCACCGCGAAGGCGGCGGCCAGCGACAGGATGGCGCCCGCCATGAAGGCACGGATCAGCGTGTCGCGGGTGGACATCAGCAGCTTGGATTCACCGGCGTCGACCATCTTGGTGACGAACTCGGTAGGGACGACGTAGGCCATGGTTTGTCTCGAGTGGAGGTTGGGGCTTGGGGTGTTGGAGGGCTCGCGCCCAAAGCAAGGACGCCCTCGGCCGGTCCGGCTGAGGGCGTCTGCAGTTCGACATCGTTCGTGGCCTCGTTGCCACGGGAAACGGCCTGCCGGGGCAGCACTTGCAGGCCGCCCGGGGGGCTTGAGGCTTCAGGCCAGCGCGACCAGCACGCGGCCCTCCTGCACCTGTACGGCATGGGCGCGCACCGATTGCTCGGGCGCCTCCAGGCATTCGCCGGTGCTCAGGTCGAAATGGTTCTTGTAGAGCGGCGAGGCAACCACGATGCGTTCGCCCAGGTTGCCCACCAGGCCCCGCGAAAGCACGCTGGCGCCCGAGCGCGGGTCGATGTTGTCGATGGCGTGGAAGCTGCTCTCCCCGACGCGGAACACGGCCACGTGGCGGCCGTCCACCAGCGCTGCCACACCGGTGTTGGGCAGGATCTGGTCGACGTTGCAGATGGGGGTGAAGTTCATGTCGGTTCCTTGATCAGGCGGTGGCTTCTTCTTCACGCTCTTCGGCGCGCGCCGGCCGGATCTGGCCGCGCTCCTCCACGAAGATGATTCGCTCGTCGGGCTTGTCGCTGTTGACGAAGGAGCGGAAGCGCTGGCGCACCTCGGGGGTGTTGACCGCCGTTTTCCATTCGCATTGGTAGGTGTTCACCACGGCCTGCATCTGGGCTTCCAGCTCGGCACCGAGACCCAGGCTGTCGTGGATGACGACGTCCTTCAGGTAGTCCAGCCCACCTTCGAGGTTGTCGCGCCAGGTGCTGGTGCGCTGCAGGCGGTCGGCCGTGCGCACGTAAAACATCAGGAAGCGGTCGATGAACCTGATCACGTCGGCCTTGGAGAGGTCGCTGGCGATCAGCTCGGCGTGGCGCGGCTTCATACCGCCGTTGCCGGCCACGTAGAGGTTCCAGCCCTTGTCGGTGGCGATGATGCCGACGTCCTTGCCCTGCGCCTCGGCGCATTCCCGCGTGCAGCCCGAGACGCCGAACTTGATCTTGTGCGGCGCGCGCAGGCCCTTGTAGCGGTTCTCGATCTCCACGGCCAGACCGACCGAATCGTCCACGCCATAGCGGCACCAGGTGCTGCCGACGCAGCTCTTCACGGTGCGCAATGCCTTGCCGTAGGCGTGGCCGCTCTCGAAGCCGGCGGCGATCAGCTCCTCCCAGATGAAGGGCAGCTGCTCGACGCGGGCGCCGAACATGTCCACGCGCGCGCCGCCGGTGATCTTGGTGTACAGGCCGTACTTCTTGGCGACCTGGCCGACGGCGATCAGGCCGTCGGGCGTCACCTCGCCGCCCGGCATGCGCGGCACGACCGAGTAGCTGCCGTCCTTCTGGATGTTGCCCAGGTAGTAGTCGTTGCTGTCCTGCAGCGCGGCCAGCTCAGGTCTCAGCACGAAGTCATTCCAGCACGACGCGAAGATGCTCGCGGCGGCGGGCTTGCAGATGTCGCAGCCCAGGCCCTTGCCATGCTTGGCCATCAGGTCGCTGAAGGTCTTGATGCCGCCGACGCGGATCAGGTGGTACAGCTCCTGGCGCGAATGGGGGAAGTGCTCGCAGATGTGGTTGTTGACGGCCATGCCGCGCTTGGCCATCTCGAACTTCATGACCTGCGTGACCAGCGGCACGCAGCCGCCGCAGGTGGCACCGGCCTTGGTGCAGGCCTTCAGCGCGCCGATGGTCGTGGCGCCGTCGCCGACGGCCGCGCAGATCTGGCCCTTGCTGACGTTGTTGCAGGAGCACAGCTGGGCGCTGTCGGGCAGCGCGTCGGGGCCGATGCCGACCTTGGCCTTGCCGTCGCTGCTGGGCAGGATCAGGAACTCGGGGTCGGCCGGCAGCTTGATGCCGTTGAGCGCCATCTGCTGCAGCGTGCCGTACTCGGCGGCATCGCCCACCAGCACGGCGCCGAGCAGGAACTGGCCGTCCTCGCTGACGACGATCTTCTTGTAAACCTGCTTGCGCTCGTCGACGTACTGGTAGCTGCGGCAATTGGGCGTCTTGCCGTGGGCGTCGCCGATGCTGGCCACGTCCACGCCCATCAGCTTTAGCTTGGTGGACAGGTCGGCGCCGGGGAAGGTGGCCTCGGCATCACCAGCGATGTGCCGTGCCGCGACGCGGGCCATTTCGTAGCCGGGCGCGACCAGGCCATAGGTCTGCTCGTTCCAGGCCGCGACCTCGCCGACGGCGTAGACATTGCGGTCGCTGGTGCGGCAGTGGTCGTCGATGACGACGCCGCCGCGCGGGCCGATGGCCAGCACGCACTGGCGCGGCAGTTCGTCGCGCGGGCGGATGCCGGCGGAGAACACGATCATGTCGGTCTCCAGCCAGGTGCCGTCGGCGAACACCATGCGGTGGCGCGCCATCGCGCCGTCGGTGATCTCCAACGTGTTGCGGCCGGTATGCACCTGCACGCCCAGGTCTTCGATCTTCTTGCGCAGCACGCGGCCGCCGCCCTCGTCGATCTGCACGGCCATCAGGCGCGGCGCGAACTCGACGACATGCGTCTGCAGGCCCATGTCGCGCAGCGCCTTGGCGCATTCCAGGCCCAGCAGGCCACCGCCGACGACGACGCCGGTCTTGGACACCTTGCCGCTGGCCTGCATGGCCTCCAGGTCTTCAATGGTGCGGTAGACATGGCAGTGCGGCCGGTCGCGCCCGGGCACCGACGGCACGAAGGGGTAGGAGCCGGTGGCCAGCACCAGTTTGTCGTAGTGCACGACCGCGCCGTCGGCCAGTGTGACGGTGTTGTCGCGGCGCTCGATGGCCACGGCCTTGGCGGCCAGCCGCAGCTTGAAGCCGGGGTTGTTCTCGAAGAAACCAGCGGGTACCAGGGACAGGTCCTCGGCCGACTTGCCCGAGAAGAACTCGGACAGATGCACGCGGTCGTAGGCCGGGCGCGGCTCCTCGCACAGCACCGTCACCTGCACGTCGCCGGCGGCCGGGCCCTCGGCGAGGGATTCAAGGAATTTTTGGCCCACCATTCCGTGGCCGATGAGGACGATGTGCATGTGTTCAAGCAAAGCAGGCTGCGCCGACGGGCCGTATGTGGCCGGCTCGGAGGGACCAGTAAGAAGGCCCCGAGAGCAGCGGGCTGCTCGGTCGGGGCCGGAAGATGAGGTTCGCCGCCTTTGGCGATGCTTCTGCGGAAGCAGAGGGCCGCTTCAACGCGGCATCTCACCCGTTTACTTTGCAAGGACCATGCCTGCGTCGGAGACGAGCGTTCGCCGTGGGCCGCCATGCGCAGTGCTTGGCGTGGCACGGGTGCGGTGCGGCGCCACGCACCGCTGCGGGGCGCACCGCCCCGTCAGCGGGCTGAGCGGTCCAGCATCACTTCCAGGCCTTGTGCGTTCAGCTCAGCATCCAGGGCGAGCCAGTCGGCGGCTTCCGAGCCGGCCGCGTGCCCGTGGTCGCGCAGCCGCGCAAGATAGCCGTTCAGCAGGCCGGCCTTGAGCCTGTCGTGCCGGTCCGGCGCGCGGCGCAGCGACTCGGCCAGCGCGACCATCTCTTCGACCTGTTCGAGCATCACCGCGGCCAGGCGCCGCACCTCGGCGACCGAGCCGCCGATACGCCCGTAGTGCGTGACCTGCATGGCCAGCGGCTCGGCCGCCAGCAGCCGCGCGACGGTGGCCTTCAGCGCCTCGGGCTCGAACTGCACCGGCGTGCTGGTCGGCAGGATCCAGGCACGGCCATCGATGTCGAAGGCGCGGTAGGACAGGCCGAAGGTGTCGCCGGTGAACCAGCTGCGGCTCTTCTCGTCCCAGATGGCGTGGTGGTGCTTGGCGTGTCCCGGGCTGTCGATGAGGCGCAGCGGCCGGTCGGCGAGATGGACGACCTGGTTGTCATGGCTGGCTTCGGCGCGCTCGGCCGGCACCGGCACCAGCTTGCCGTAGCTGCGTTGCATCTCTGCGTCGCCATAGACGGCCAGTGCGCCCAGCCACAGCGCCTTGGGGTCGATCATGTGGCGCAGCCCGCGCGGATGCACCAGCGCACGGGCGCGGGGCAGGGCCTCCATCAGCAAGCCCACGCCGCCGGCATGGTCCAGGTGCACATGGGTCGGGATGACCCAGTCGACGGCGCCGGTCGCGAGCCCCAGCGCCGCCAGCGCCGCCAGCAGGCGGGGCACCGCGTGGTTGGTGCCGGTGTCGATGAAGGCGGCGCGGCCGTCCTCCACCATCAGATAGGCCGCGTCGAAGCGCGGGCGCTGGAAGCCGGTGTCGATGGCGTAGATGCCGTCGCCGAGGTCTTCGATGAAGTCAAGCATGGGAGGCTTCCTAGAATCGCCGATCACGATAGCCGAAGGAGGCCCCGGTGGCCGTTCACGAGATTTTGAAGATGGGTGACCCGCGGCTGCTGCGCGTTGCCAAGCCGGTGGCCGAGTTCGGCACGCCCGCACTGAAGGCGCTGATCGCCGACATGTTCGAGACCATGGCCGCTGCGAACGGCGCGGGGCTGGCGGCGCCGCAGATCGGCGTGGACCTGCGCCTGGTCATCTTCGGCTACAGCAAGAACGTGCGCTACCCGGAAGCGCCGCCCGTGCCGCCGACCGTCTTGATCAACCCGCAGATTGAGGTGCTGGACGGTGGCCGCACCCAGGGCTGGGAGGGCTGCCTGTCCGTGCCCGGCCTGCGCGGCGTCGTCGAGCGCGACGAGCGCATCCGCTACACCGGCTTCGACGCCGACGGGCAGCCCATCCAGCGCATTGCTGAGGGTTTCCACGCCCGCGTCGTGCAACATGAGTGCGACCACCTGGACGGCATCCTCTATCCGATGCGGGTCACCGACTTCACGCGGTTCGGTTTCACTTCGGTGCTTTTCCCCGAGCTGGATCCGAACAGCGACGACGATTGATTGCAAAGTTTGTAAACGTCGTGCACCGCGCCGTCGGCCGCCGCGTTAGCTTGCCGCAAAGGAGCCTCCCGACATGGCCACGCACGCCGATTCCAAGCTCGTCCTGATTCGCAGCCGCTGGCGCATCCTGGCGATGACGCTGCTGCTCGCCCTGGCCCCCCCGGCCAAGTCTGACGACGGCGACCGCGACCCGCCGTCGCGTGCCGCCCGCGTCGTCGAAGTCGTCGGCGATGCCTGGCTGTTTGACCCCGACACGCGCGAATGGACGCGTCTGATGCGCAACCAGACCGTCGGCCAGGGCGACCGGCTGCGCACTGACGAACGGGCTCGCATCAGCCTGCGCACTGGCTCGACGAGCATCTGGGTCGACGAGCGCAGTGACCTGGAGCTGAGCCAACTCGATGAAGGCCGCACCCTGCTGCAGCTCGACCGCGGCGATGTCGCCTTGCGGCTGCGCTCGCCCGAGAACGCCACCGAGACGCAGCTGCGCACCCGCGAGGGCATGGCCCAGCCCGAGCGTGAAGGCCTCTACCGTGTCGAACAGCTGGACCGCGGCAGCAAGGTCTATGTCTGGCAAGGCCGGATGCGCTTCGAATGGGCCCGTGGCGCCTCTCCCGTGCACCTGGGTGCGAGCGAACAGGTGGAGCTGTGGTGGCCCGATGGCCCGCGCGCCGAGCGCTCGCCGCTCTTCAGCGACGCCTTCGGCGACTGGGTACTGGCGGAAAGCCGGGAAGAGGGCGACCGCGCCGTCGCGCGCTATGTCTCGCCCGAGATGACCGGTGCCGAAGACCTGGACCGCTACGGCCGCTGGGAGACCGCACCCGAGTACGGCGCCGTCTGGATCCCCACCACCGTCGTGACCGCCGATTGGGCCCCATACCGCCACGGCCGCTGGGCCTGGTCGCGCCATTGGGGCTGGACCTGGGTGGATGACGCGCCCTGGGGCTTCGCACCCTTCCACTACGGCCGTTGGGTCAGCTGGGGCGGGCGCTGGTGCTGGGCGCCGGGCCCCTATGTACACCGTCCCGTCTATGCCCCGGCCCTGGTCGGCTGGGTGGGGGGCGGGTCGGTCAGCGTCGGCATCAGCATCGGGAACCGCCCGCCGCCGCCGCGCTATGGCTGGTATCCGCTGGCGCCACGCGAGGTTTACCGGCCCGGCTATCGCCACAGTCCCCGCTACGTTCACCGCATCAACGACCCGCGTGACCTGCGCGACCCCGTGACCGTCAAGCGCCCGCACCGCTATCGCGACGTGCCGCAGGCCGTCAGCACGCTACCTTCGCCGGGTGCGGCGATCCAGCCCATGCCCGTGCGCGGCCCTGATCGCCGGCCCGAGCCGGGTTGGAACCGGCCGCTGCCGACGGCACCCGGCCGCGGGGACCTCGCGGCCGTGTTGCCGGTGGCGCCCACCCGCCCG
>NZ_JBQVNP010000101.1:0-18662 GCF_052436255.1 Roseateles sp.
CCGACGAACAGCGCCACCTCGCCGGCCGCCGCGCGCTGCGGCCGCAGCACCAGCCAGGCGCGCAGCGCTTCGGCGGCGGCCTGGCCCAGCGGCGTGCTGCGGCGCTTGTCGCCCTTGCCCGTCACATGGACCTCGGCGGACTGCAGATCGACCCACCCCTGCGCCTGCCCGCTGGCCTGCACATCCAGGCCGACCAGCTCGGCAGCACGCAGGCCGGCGCCGTAGAGCAGCTCGACCATCGCGCGGTCGCGTGCCTCCAGCACCGGGTCGGCGGGCGCCTCGGGCGCATAAGCGGCCAGTTGCACGGCGTCGTCCACGCCCAGCGCCTTGGGCAGCGGCTTGGGCGCCTTGGGCGCTCGCAGGCCGTCGAAGGGGTTCAGCGCGACACGGCCCTGCAGCCCCAGCCAGCGGTAGGTGCTGCGCCAGACGGACAGCAGCAGCGCAATCGACTTCGGCCCCAGCCCTTCGCGGTGCAGCACGGCCGCCAGGCGGCGCGCCTGTGCAATGCTCAAGGCGCGCGCGTCGATGGCCGCTTCAGCCAGCAGCGCCTGCAGCCGCTCCAGGCCGTCGGTGTAGATGCGCAGCGTGCGCGGACTCAGGCGTTGCTGCACGCGGGCGTGCTGCAAAAAATCTTGAAAGTCCTGCGCCAGCTGGCTCATGCCGTGGCGAGCAAGCCGGCCAGCCCGGCGCTGGCGATCTCGCCGACGCGGGTCAGGAAGTCGGTGCCCATCTCGGCCGTGTAGCGCGTCGGGTCGGGCGAGCCCAGCACCAGCAGGCCGAAGGGCTTGTCCTGGTTGGCGCTGGGCTGGTGCAGCGGGATCAGCGCCAGCGAGGTCGCCGTGCCGCCGCTCTCGGACAGGCCCAGCCAGCGCGCCGCCTCGAAGCCCGAGTTCACGCCGCAATAGGGCTGGCTCAGGCTGGACGCGAAGCTCTTCACATCGGCGCTGACCGAGGCCGCGAACTCGCTGGCCTCGTGCTCGGGCTTGACGCCCCACAGGCGCAGGCCGGCCTGCGGGATCATGAACTGGTGGCGCAACTCGGCCAGCAGCACAAGCGGCAGCTCGGGCGTGCCGACGGCGCGCATGACGGCCAGCGTCCAGCGGTGCAGGCGGTCGGCAATCGCCACGTTGTCCTGGCCGTTGCGGATCATCTCGATCAGGCGCAGCTCCAGGCCCTTGATCTTGTCGCGCAGCATTTCGGCCTGGCGCTCCTGCAGCGACACGGCGCGCGCACCGTGCGGGTGCTGCAACTGCACGCTGGCCAGCAGCGCCGAATGCCGCTCGAAGAAACCGGGGGTCGCCGCCAGGTAGTTGGCGATGTCGGTCTCGGTGATGCCTTGCACCGCGTCAGCGGCCGGGTTGGAACTCACAGGTCGATTACTCCGTCAAAAACTTTCACCGCGGGCCCGGTCATCAGCACCGGTGATGTGCCGCCCGCCCATTCGATGCGCAGCAGGCCGCCGCGCGTCTGCACTTCCACCGCCGCATCCAGCCAGCCGGCACGGATGCCGGCGACGACGGCCGCGCAGGCGCCCGTACCGCAGGCCAGCGTCTCGCCGGCGTCGCGCTCGTAGACGCGCAGCGCGATGCGGTCGCGCCCCAGGATCTGCATGAAGCCGGCGTTGACGCCGCGCGCGAAGCGCGCATGGCGCTCGATCAGCGGACCCTGGGTCAGCACCGGCGCGGTCTCGACATCGGCCACGCGCTGCACCGCATGCGGGTTGCCCATGGAGACGACGGCCAGCTCCACACCCTCGACCGGCCACAGCTCGAAGCCGTTCTCGGCGCGCGCCTTGAGGCCGCTGGCGTCGAACGGCAGCGCCGCAGGTTGGAACTCCGGCGCACCCATGTTGACCGTCACGCGGCCATCGTCCTGCAGCGTGAGCGCCAGGCGGCGGTTCATCGTGTCGACCTGGATCTCGCGCTTGTCCGTCAGGCCGGCGTCCACCACGTAGCGCACGAAGCAGCGCGCGCCATTGCCGCAGTGCTCCACCTCGTCGCCGGTGTTGTTGAAGATGCGGTAGCGGAAGTCCGCGCCGGCGTCCTGGCTCGGCTCGATGACGAGGATCTGATCGCAGCCGACGCCGAAGCGCCGGTCGCCCAGCAGGCGCATCTGCGCCGCCGTCAGCGCAAGCGGCTCGCGGGTGGCATCGATGACGACGAAGTCATTGCCCGCGCCGTGCATCTTGGTGAAGCGCAATCTCATGGGTGGGGATTATCAGGGAGGGGCTGCAAGACCTTCTCTATGGCGGCGGCCCGTTCGGCCTCGCCGCCCTCGCCCTCGTGGCGGTAGACGATGTGCCCGTCCATGGTCGATCAGCCAGGCTGCCGGCCAGTAGCGGCTATTGAAAGCCTGCCAGACGCGGTAGCCGTTGGCCTGCACGACCGGGTAGCTCAGCCGCAGGCGCAGCCGGACCGACCAGGCCCGCAGCGCCCGCGCGATACGCTGGCCCATCCCGGGCACCGCGCCGCTGCCCGAGGGCGGCCCGCGCGAGGTCGCCTTCGCCAAGCCGGCCCGTCGGGCGATGTGCGCCCGCGTTCAGCGCGGCAAGGGAGCAGCGCCGATATCCAAGCCGCGCGGCTGCTTGTAGCGGTGGTAGCCCCACAGGTACTGGCCCGGCGCGCGCCGGATCACGCTTTCCATGGCCGCATTGACGCTGGCCGCCGCATCCTCGGCGGACGCGTCCTTGGCGATCTCGGGCGCTGGCAGCACATGCACGACAAAACCCTGCCCGCCTGGCAGCCGCTCGCCCCACAGCAGCAGCAGCGCCGCGCCGGTCTGCTGCACGAGGCGGGCCGCCAGCGTCATCGTGTAGGCGGGCTTGCCGAAGAAGGGCGCCCACACGCCCAGGCCGTCGGGCGGCACCTGGTCGGGCAGCAGGCCGATGACCTCGCCCTTGCGCAGTGCGCGGATCATCTGGCGCACGCCGGCCAGCGTCGCCGGCGCGGTGGCCAGGCCCGGCCGCTCGCGCGAGCCGGCCATGACCTCGCGCAGGCTGGCCTGGCGGGCCGGGCGGTAGAGCACGGTGATGGGCGCCTCGGGCGTCGTGAAGCGCTCGGCGATCGCCTGTGCGCAAATCTCGAAGCAGCCCATATGCGGCGTCATGACGATGAGGCCGCGCTTCTGTTCAAGCGCCGCGGCCAGCAGCTCGGCGCCGTCCCATTGCAGTTTGGACCCCAGCGGCCGGCGCTTGGTGGCGATCCACAGCCAGGGCAGCTCGGCGGCCATGCGCCCGGCCGCCGCCACGGCAGGCCGTGCCGCCGCCCAGGGCAGGCCCGCCTGGGACACATTCGCCTTGAAGCGCCGGCGGTAGGCGGGCGATGCCAGATAGACGATCCAGCCCAGCAGCGCCCCCAAAGCGTGCAAAAGCGCCAGCGGCAACCGGGACAACCAACGAAAGACCAGGCCCATGTTTTCTATACTTCGCGCATCGCCGAGTTACTGAACTACTTGCGGGGCGATTCATAAATCCCGCTAAAGCGTTCGCCGCACCTCCTGGAGCAACGGCGACGCCGCCAACCAAGCAACCGGAGTTTAAAAGTGGCCAACGATTTCCTCTTCACGTCTGAATCCGTCTCGGAAGGGCACCCCGACAAGGTGGCCGACCAGATCTCGGACGCCATCCTGGACGCCATCTTCGAGCAGGACCCGCGCAGCCGCGTGGCCGCCGAGACGCTGTGCAACACGGGCCTGGTGGTTCTCGCCGGCGAGATCACGACGAACGCCCACGTCGACTACATCCAGGTCGCGCGCGACACCATCAAGCGCATCGGCTACGACAACACCGAGTACGGCATCGACTACAAGGGCTGCGCCGTCCTCGTCGCCTACGACAAGCAGAGCAACGACATCGCCCAGGGTGTCGACCACGCCTCCGACGACCACCTCAACATCGGCGCGGGCGACCAGGGCCTGATGTTCGGCTATGCCTGCGACGAGACGCCCGAGCTGATGCCCGCGCCGATCTACTACGCCCACCGCCTGGTGGAGCGCCAGGCGCAGCTGCGCAAGGACGGCCGCCTGCCCTTCCTGCGCCCCGACGCCAAGAGCCAGGTGACGATGCGCTATGTGGACGGCAAGCCGCACAGCATCGACACGGTGGTGCTGTCGACCCAGCATGCGCCCGAGTACAGCTTGGGCGACCGCATGACGGACGAGTTCTACGAGGCCATTCGCGAAGAGCTGATCAAGCCCGTGCTGCCCAAGGCCTGGCTGACCGCCGACACCAAGTACCTGATCAACCCGACCGGCCGCTTCGTCGTCGGCGGCCCGCAGGGTGACTGCGGCCTGACCGGCCGCAAGATCATCGTCGACACCTACGGCGGTGCCTGCCCCCACGGCGGCGGCGCCTTCAGCGGCAAGGACCCGTCCAAGGTCGACCGCAGCGCCGCCTATGCGGCACGCTATGTCGCCAAGAACATCGTCGCGGCCGGCCTGGCGCGCCAGTGCCAGATCCAGGTCGCCTACGCCATCGGCGTGGCCCGGCCGATGAACGTGACCGTCTATACCGAGGGCACGGGCGTCATCCCCGACGAGCAGATCGCCAAGCTGGTGGGCGAGCACTTCGACCTGCGCCCCAAGGGCATCATCCAGATGCTCGATCTGCTGCGGCCGATCTATTCGAAGACGGCGGCCTATGGCCACTTCGGCCGCGAAGAGCCGGAGTTCACCTGGGAGCGGACGGACAAGGCGCAAGCCCTGCGTGCAGCGGCGCGGCTGTAGGGCCGGCGTTGCGACGCGGCCCAGTCGCCTCGGGGCCCAGCTTATATCGCGCAGCGATGCGAGCGAGGAAGACAACCGGTAACACCGCCTGCCTGGGCGGTGTTTTTCCTTGCATCGCCACATACACCGACCTGTAGAGTCAAAGCACCAGCTGGGTGCGTATAGCCCGGCATGAAAACACTGGAGGCGGTGATGAAGATGCAATCCCTTCGAATCGGGACGCGGCTGGCCCTCGGCTTTGGCCTGGTGCTGTTGCTGCTCGCGCTGGCGGTGGGCCTGAGCTGGCGGCAGATGGCCACCGTCGGGCCGCACATCGACCGGCTGATGGAACTGCAGCGCCAGCAAGACACCGCCCAGGACTGGCGCACCCAGACCCAGCTCAACGTGACCCGCACCGACGCCGTTGCGCGGGCGGGGGGCGCGGGCCCGGTGGCCGAGTTCTTCGCGCCCGTCATCAAGACGACCAGCGCCAAGATCAACGACCTGCAAGCAGCGCTGACCACCGCCGTCGACACCGAGCAGGGCAAGGCCACGCTCGCCGAGATCGGCGCGGCGCGCAAGACCTACATCGACATCCGCAACGGCGTGTTCGAGCAGCTCAAGGCCGGCGAAGCCGACGCCGCGCTGCAGACGCTGGAGGGCAAGATGCGCCCGGCCGCCGAGGCCTATGTCGCGACGATCAGCCGCATGGCCGACTACCAGGACGAGCGCGTGCGCGACGAAACGCGCGCCGTGCTGGAGGCGGCGCGGCGCACCCAGCTCGTCATGGTCACGCTGGCCGCCATCTGCCTGAGCCTGGGCGTGGCAGCCGCCTGGCTGATCACGCGCTCGGTCGTCCGCCCGCTGCGCGAGGCCATCCACGAGGCCGAGGAGGTCGGCCGGGGCGACCTCTCACGCGACATCCGCAGCATCGGCAACGACGAGACCGCCCAGCTCGCGCAGGCGCTGGCGCAGATGCAACAGGCGCTGCGCCACCTCGTCGGCTCGGTGCGAGAGAACGCCAATGGCGTCGCGACGGCCAGCTCCGAGATCTCGCTCGGCAGCAACGATCTGTCGGCCCGCACCGAAGAACAGGCCAGCGCCATCCAGCAGACCGCCGCGTCGATGGAAGAGCTGTCGGCCACCGTCAGGCTCAATGCCGACAACGCGGGCGAGGCCGACCAGCTGGCGCACGACGCCAGCGAGGTGGCGCGCCAGGGCGGCACGGTCGTCGGCGAGGCGGTGCAGCGCATGCGCGGCATCGAGGAGAGCTCGCGCAAGATCAGCGACATCATCGGCACCATCGACGCCATCGCCTTCCAGACCAACATCCTGGCGCTCAACGCGGCCGTCGAGGCGGCGCGAGCGGGCGAGCAGGGCCGCGGGTTCGCCGTCGTTGCCAGCGAGGTGCGCATGCTCGCCCAGCGCAGCGCCGACGCGGCCAAGGAGATCAAGGGCTTGATCGGCGTCAGCGTCGAGCGTGTCGAGCAGGGCGCCGTGCTGGTCAACCGCGCCGGCGAGACGATGGAGCAGGTCGTCACTGCCATCGGTCGCGTCGCCCAGATCGTGCGCGAGATCAGCTCGGCCAGCCGCGAGCAGAGCGCCGGCGTCAGCCAGGTCGGCCACGCGATCACGCAAATGGACCAGGCGACGCAGCAAAACGCCGCGCTGGTCGAGGAAAGCGCCGCGGCGGCTGAAAGCCTGAAGCATCAGGCGAGCGAGCTGGTGAAGCTCGTCTCAACCTTCAGAACCTAGGCGCTCACGCCGCGCAGGGCATCGTCGAGCACCTCCACCCAATGCCGCACCGGCGTCGCGGTGCCGCTTTGCAGGTGCTGGATGCAGCCGATATTGGCCGACACGATCTGCTCGGCCTGCAGCGGCGCCAGCGCGGCCAGCTTGCGGTCACGCAATTGCTTGGCCAGTTCGGGCTGCAGCACCGAGTAGGTGCCGGCCGAGCCACAGCACAGGTGGCTGTCGCCGGGCGCGCAGGCGATGCGGAACCCCAACTCGCGCAAAGCGCCCTCGACGCCGCCGCGCAGCTTCTGGCCGTGCTGCAGCGTGCACGGCGGGTGGTAGGCCAGGCTGCCGGGCTTGGCCTTCAGGCGGGACTTCAAGGCCGGCACCAGTTCGGGCAGCAGCTCGCTGAGGTCCTGGGTCATTTCGCTGATGCGGCGCGCCTTGTCGGCATAGGCCGGATCGTGGGCCAGCGCATGGGCATAGTCCTTGACCATCAGTCCACAGCCCGAGGCATTCATCACCAGGGCCTCGACCCGCTCGCCCCGGCCCGAGACCAGCGGCCACCAGGCGTCGATGTTGCGGCGCATGTCGTTGAGCGCCGCCTCGTGGTCGCCCAGATGCTCGCGGATCGCGCCACAGCAGCCGGCGCCGTCGGCGGCCACCGTCTGGATGCCGGCGGCGTCCAGCACACGCGCCGTCGCGCTGTTGATGTTGGGTGCCATGGCCGGCTGCACGCAGCCCAGCAGCAACGCGACCTTGCGATTGAGCTGGCGCGTCGGCCAGTCGTGGGCGGTCGCTGGCGGCCTGGCCGGCACCTTGTCCTTGAGCGCCGCCGGCACGAGCGGGCGCAGGGCCTGGCCGAGCTTCATCGCGGGCTTGAACAGCGGCGAGGTCAGGCCCTCCTTGAGCAGCCAGCGCACGGTCTTCTCGCCGGCCGGGCGCTCGACCTTCGCATCGACGACGCGCCGACCGATGTCGACCAGGCGGCCGTACTCCACGCCCGACGGACAGGTCGTCTCGCAGTTGCGGCAGGTCAGGCAGCGGTCCAGATGCAGCTGCGTCTTGCGCGTCGGCGTGTCACCTTCGAGCACCTGCTTGATCAGGTAGATGCGGCCCCGCGGGCCATCCAGCTCGTCGCCGAGCAGCTGGTAGGTCGGGCAGGTCGCGGTGCAAAAGCCGCAGTGCACGCAGCGCCGCAGAATGGCCTCGGCCTCGGTGCCGTCGCGGCTACCGGCGAATTCGGGGGCGAGGGTGGTTTGCATCAGCTCGCCAGTGACTTGTTGACGATCTCCTGCGCCTCCTGCAGCAGCACCTGCAGATGGGCCTCGTCGCGGAAGCTCTCGGCGTAGACCTTGTAGATGTCCTCCGTGCCCGACGGCCGCGCGGCGAACCAGCCGTTGGCGGTGGATACCTTGATGCCGCCGATGGCCGCGCCGTTCGCCGGTGCCACGCTGATGACCGCCTGGACCGCCTCGCCGGCCAGCGACGTGGCCGCGACATCGGCCGCCGTCAGCCTGGACAGCCGCGCTTTCTGCTCGCGCGTCGCCGCACCGTCGACGCGGTCGGCGTAGGGCCTGCCGTGGGTGGCGGCCAGCGACTCGAAATATTGGCTGGGGTCCTTGCCGGTGCGCGCAGTGATCTCGGCGGACAGCAGCGCGGCGGCGATGCCGTCCTTGTCGGTCGTCCAGACGCGGCCGTCGCGCTTCAGGAAGGATGCACCCGCGCTCTCCTCGCAACCCAAGCCCAGGCTGCCGCCGAGCAGGCCGGGCGAGAACCACTTGAAGCCGACCGGGGCGTCGAACAACGGCGCCCCCAGGGCGTGCGCGATGCGGTCGATCAAACCGGTGGTCACCACCGTCTTGCCGACGCCCACGCCTGCGCCCCAGGCGGGCCGATTGCGAAACAGGTAGTCCACTGCGACGCTGAGGTAGTTGTTGGGCGGCATGAGCCCACCGCTGGGCGTGACGATGCCGTGGCGGTCATGGTCGGTATCGCAGGCGAAGGCGACGTCGAACTTGTCGCGCAGCTTGCCCAGGCGCTGCATCGCATGGGGCGACGACGGGTCCATGCGGATCTTGCCGTCCCAGTCCAGCGACATGAAGGCAAAGCGCGCGTCCACCACGTCGCTGACCACGGTCAGCGACAGCTGGTAGCGCTCGGCGATGGCCGGCCAGTAGGCCACGCCCGCGCCGCCCAGCGGGTCCACGCCCAGGCGGATGCCCGCGGCGCGGATGGTGTCGAAGTCGATCACCTGCTCCAGCGCGGCGACGTACTGGGCCAGGTAGTCGTGCACATGCGTCGTTGCGGCCGCCAGCGCGCGCTCGGCGTCGGTGCGCTGCACGCCTTGCAGCAGGTGCTGCAGATAGGCGTTGGCACCCTGCTGAATGCCCGCCGTGATGTCGCTGTCCGCCGGGCCGCCGTGGGGCGGGTTGTACTTGAACCCGCCGTCGCGTGGCGGGTTGTGCGAGGGCGTGACGACGATGCCGTCCGCCCGCGCGCTGCCTGCCCTGCCCTGGTTGTATTCCAGGATCGCCAGCGACACCGCCGGCGTGGGCGTGAACTGCCCGGCGGGCGCCAGCATCACCTCGACGCCATTGGCCGCCAGCACTTCCAGCGCGCTCGTCACCGCGGGCGCCGACAGCGCGTGCGTGTCCGCGCCGAGGAACAGCGGGCCGGCGATGCCCTGCTGCTTGCGGTGGTCGCAGATGGCCTGCGTGATGGCCAGCACATGCCATTCGTTGAACGAGCCATCCAGCGCCGAGCCGCGATGGCCGGAGGTGCCGAAGGACACCTGCTGCTCGGGGCTGCTCGGGTCCGGCTGGCGCGAGTAGTAGGCCTCGCTCAGCGCATCCAGGTCGACGAGGCTGTCGGGCGGCGCCGGCTGGCCGGCCAGCGGGTGGAGTCGGGATGACATGGCGTGGTCCAGGTTCAGAGATTCGGGTAGAGGCGGCCGGGGTTGAAGACGCCGTGCGGGTCAAACGATGCCTTCAGCCGCTTGTGGATGGCCGCCAGCGGCGCGCTCAGCGGCGTGAAAGCGCCGCAGGCCTTGTCCAGCGCACGAAAGCACGTGGCATGCCCACCCACCGCGGCGGCGGCTTCGCGCACGCCGGCCGGTGGCAGCGGCGTGACGACCCAGCGCTCGGCGCCGCCCCATTCGATGAGCTGCTCACCATGCAGCTTCAACGCCGGCGTCGTGCTCGGCAGGGACAGCCGCCACAACCTCGCGCCACCCGAGACCGCGCGCTCGGCACCCATGAAGAACTCGTCGCTCTGGTCGCGCAGGCCGGTCCAGAAAGGCGCCGCCATGTCGGCCGGGATGGCGTCGCCGCCCAGCTTGGCGCAAGCCGCCTCGACGGCCGCCTGCGCGCCGGCCAGGCGCAACAGCAGCGCGCCGTCCCACCAGGCGCTGGCCTCGATGGGCAGGGGCTCGCCACCCCAGCGGTTGATCGCCATCAGCGCGGCGGCCTGGTCGAACTCGAAGCGCAGCGTCGCCGTCGCAGCGGGCAGCGGCAGCACCTTCAGCGTGACCTCGGTGATCAGGCCCAGCACGCCCAGCGAGCCGGCCAGCAAACGGCTGACGTCGAAGCCGGCGACGTTCTTCATGACCGTGCCGCCAAAGCTCAGCAGCTCGCCCTTGCCGTTGATGATCACCGCGCCGAGCAGGTGGTCGCGCACGGAACCTAAAGCGGCGCGCGACGGACCCGACAGCCCGGCCGCCACCATGCCGCCCACCGTGCCACGACGACCGAAGCGCGGCGGCTCGAAGGCCAGGCGCTGGCGGTTCGCGGCCAGCGCAGTCTCGACGTCAGCCAGCGGCGTGCCGGCCAGCGCGCTGATGTAGAGCTCGCTCGGCTCATAGGCCGTGATGCCGTTCAGCGCCAACGTCGACAGCGGCTCGCCTTGCGGCGCCTCGCCATAGAAATCCTTGCTGCCGTGGCCGGTGATGCGCAGCGGCGTGCGTGCCTCCCGGAGCTGCGCCTGCAATGCGTCGAACTTCAAAACCGCTCCAGCTCAGGAAACGCCAGCAACCCCCGCCTCACATGCATGCGCCCGTACTCCGCGCAGCGCGACAGCGAGGGGATCTGCTTGCCCGGGTTCAGCGTGCCGGCCGGGTCGAAGGCGGCCTTCAAGGCCAGCATCTGCTCAAGCTCCTCGGCGCTGAACTGCACGCACATCGAGTTGAGCTTCTCCACGCCCACGCCATGCTCGCCCGTGACCGTGCCGCCCAGGGCCACGCTGCGCTCCAGGATCTCGGCGCCGAACTGTTCGCAGCGGTGCAGCTGGTCGGCGTCGTTGGCGTCGAACAGGATCAGGGGGTGCAGGTTGCCGTCGCCGGCATGGAAGACATTGGCGCAGCGCAGCCCATACTTGATTTCCATCTGCTGGATGTCGAGCAGGATGGTGGCCAGGTGCTTGCGCGGGATGGTGGAGTCCATGCACATGTAGTCGGGGCTGATGCGGCCGCTCGCCGGGAAGGCGTTCTTGCGGCCGCTCCAGAACTTCAGGCGCTGGGCCTCGTCGGCGCTGACCTGCACGGCGGTGGCACCGCTGCCCAGCAGCACGGCCTCCATGCGGGCGACCTCCTCGGCCACTTCCTCGGGCGTGCCGTCGCTCTCGCACAGCAGGATGGCCTCGGCGCTCAGGTCGTAGCCGGCGTGCACGAAGTCCTCGACGGCGGCCGTCATCGGCTTGTCCATCATCTCCAGGCCCGCCGGGATGATGCCGGCCGCAATGATGGCCGCCACCGCGTCGCCGGCTTTGCGCACGTCGTCGAAGCTGGCCATGATGCAGCGCGCCAGTTGGGGCCTGGGGACCAGCTTGACGGTGACCTCGGTGACGACGGCCAGCATGCCTTCGCTGCCGATGACCAGGGCAAGCAGGTCCAGGCCGGCCGCATCGAGCGCCTCGCTGCCGAACTCGACGGCCTCGCCCTCGGCCGTGAAGCCACGCACGCGCAGCACGTTGTGCAGCGTCAGGCCGTATTTGAGGCAGTGAACGCCGCCGGAGTTTTCGGCGATGTTGCCGCCAATCGTGCAGGCAATCTGGCTGCTGGGGTCGGGCGCGTAGTACAGGCCGTGTGCCGCAGCGGCCTCGCTGATGGCGAGGTTGCGCACGCCGCATTGCACGCGTGCGGTGCGGGCCAGCGGGTCGATGGACAGGAACTTGTTGAACTTGGCCAGCGCCAGCGTGACGCCGAGTTCGTGCGGCATCGCGCCGCCCGACAGGCCGGTGCCGGCGCCGCGCGCGACGACGGGCACGGCCAGCCGGTGGCAGGCCTTGAGCACGGCGGCCACCTGGGCCTCGGTCTCGGGCAGGGCGACCGCCAGCGGGCGCTGGCGATAGGCGGTCAGGCCGTCGCACTCATAGGGCGTGGTCTGCTCGGCCTGGTGCAGCAGCGCATGTGCCGGCAGCAGCGGGGCCAGCGCGGCGATGACAGCGGCGCGGCGGGTGGCGAGGTCGTTGGGGGAGTTCAAGTCTTGCGGCGGGTGGCGGTCGGGCGCGGCTTGGCGGTCTTGCTCGCCACTTTGGCTGCCGGCTTGCTGGCGGCCCTGGCGGCCGGAGTGGGCGCTGCGCCCGCCAGACCCTTGGCAACGCCGCCCACCACCGCGCCCGGCACGCTGGCCGCGCGCTTGAGGGTGTCGCTGGCGGCGTCGAAGCTCTGCTTGACCAGGGTGCCGGCCAGGTTCTTGGCCGCGTCGGTGGCGGTGTCCTTCATGGCCGAGGTGGCGAGCTGCGTGAACTGCTGGCTCAGCGCGGTCCACCATTGCGTCGGGTCGACCGCCGCGGCCGGGTTGTCGGACATGGCCTTGGCTGCGTTGCCCGCCGTCTTCACGGTCTTGCTGGCCACCTTGGCGGCGGTCCTGACCGTGCCGCTGGCCGTCTTCGCGGCCACCTGGGCCGCCGGCGCGGCAGCGGCCATCAGCTCGGCCGGGATGCCGGGCCAGGACGTGCCGTCGCCGGTGGGCAGCTTGAGGCTTTCGCGCAGCTCGGCCAGCGGCACGTTCATGGTCTGCAGCGTCGACAGCGTCATGCGCTGCACCTCCAGCGCCTGGATGGTCGCGGCCAGCATGCGCGCGTTCTGCTCCAGCCAGAACTGCACGGTGCGCAGCTCCTCGATGCGCTTGGCCAGCTCTTCGGGGTTGAGCGTCGGCGCCACCCACTGGCCAATGCCGGGCAGGGCCGAGCCGGCATTCTTGACCAGGCCCTGCAGGAACTCGAAACCGGGCACGAACTTGGTGAAGCTGTTGTCGGTCATGGTGTGTCTCCTGCTTTGATCCTACTTCGCGGGCAGCAAGCGCTCGCCGGTAAAACCCTGGTCGGCCACAAGCCTGGGCAGGGCGGGCCGAGGCCGGCAGGCGGCGCGGGCGCTGCCGACCAACGGCAACCCGACGAGCGATGCACGGGTCACGGTTCGGGCGTGATGCGGAGTTCGCCCGGCTTCTGGCTGAAGTGCAGGCGGCCCAGCACGTCCATGCCCAGCAGCGGCGCGGCCAGGTCGGGCAACACGGTCACCATCAGCCTGTCGGCCCGCACACCGCCCTCCAGCACCACGTCGGCGCGTGCGACGAAGCCGCGCGTGGCGCCCGCCGCCGTCTGCGCGCGCACGGCGCCCAGCGGCTTGAGCCCGGCGCGCTCGGCCAGGCCTTGCGGCAGGGCGGTGGCGGTCGCACCGGTATCGACCAGGAAGTCCACCTCGATGCCATTGACCCGGCCGGGCCAGTGAAAGTGGCCGTCCCCGGCGCGCGTCAGCACGATGGCCTCGCCGGCCAGCTGGAAGCGGCTGGCCTCGCGCTGGCGTTCCCAGGCCTTGATACCCAGAAAGATCCCCAGGCCGACGAGCAGCCAGATGGTCACCAGCTTCAGTGAGTGAGGGAGTTCCTTTTGCGACACGGGCAGGAAAACGATGGGGCAGGGTTTGCGCGGCCGCACACGATAACCGGCCCCAGCAGAATGCTCGCCATGAAGGCCATCTCCGCGCTCCTGCCTGTCCTGCTCGCAGCCGCCGGCACCACCGCCCAGGCCGACCCCTTCGCCCCGGTCGCCTGGATGGCCGGGTGCTGGGAGCGCCAGGGCCCCGATGGCAGCATGGCGGGGTCGGTCGAGCAGTGGATGGCGCCGGCCGGCGGGCTGATGCTGGGCATGGCGCGCACGCTGAAGAACGGCCGCGCCATCGAGTTCGAGTTCATGCAGATCCGCGCCGACGCGGACGGCCGGCTCATCTACATCGCCCAACCCCAGGGGCGGCCGCCGACCAGCTTCAAGCTGCTGAGCAGCGGTGATGCCCAGGCCGTGTTCGAGAACGCGGCACACGACTTCCCGCAGCGGGTCATCTACCGCCTGGCCGCGCCCGACCAGCTGGCCGCGCGCATCGAAGGTCTGCGCCAGGGCCAGCCGCGCGGCATCGACTTCGCGATGCGGCGTGCGCCCTGCCCCTGACCCCCCGGCCGTGCGCCGCTGCAGCGGCGCCATGTCCTACCGGACGATCAGGCCATCTCCGCACCGCTATGTTGTGGCGGCCTTGTCACCATGCCGCATGCACGTGCTGAAACGGTTCACCGCTCTCCTCTTGGCCATCTTGTTGCTCGGCCTGGTCGGCTGCTCCAGCCTGTCGCTGGCCTACAACCAGCTGCCGCTGCTCGGCGGCCTGTGGGCTGACAGGTATCTGGACCTGGACAGCGGCCAGAAGGCCCGTCTCAAGGACAGGCTGCAGGCCTGGCAGGCCTGGCACCGGCGCGAGGAACTGCCGCAGTGGCAGGCCTTGCTGCGCCAGGCCCAGGCAGCGCTGGAGGGCGGCATCACGCCGCAGGAACTGCTGGCCCTGGAGCGGGGTGCCCGCGCCAGCGCCGAGCGCAGCCTGCAGCGCGCGGCGCCCCTGGCCGCGCCGCTGCTGGCCGAGCTCAGGCCCGAGCAGTGGCAGCACCTGCAGAAGACGCTCGACGAGAAGACGGCCGAATGGCGCGAGAAGCAGACCGGCGACGGCGCCGCGGACGAGCGTGGCAAGCGCTACACCAAGAACCTGGAGCGCTGGCTGGGCGACCTGGACCGCCCGACCGGCCGGCAGGCCCGTGCAGACGCAGCGGCCTGGCGCTTCGACATGGCGGCCATGGCGCAGGGCCGCGCCACGCGCCAGGCGCGCACCGTGGAGGCGCTGCGGGCCTGGTCGAGCCAGGACCTGGCCGGCGGCACGGCGGCGCTGATGCGCAACATGCAGCCGCTGCCGGTCGAACAGCCCTACCGCGATGAAGTGATGGCCAGCGTGCTGAAGCTGCTCAACGGCCTGGACGAGCAACAGCGCGAACGGGTTCGCATGCACTGGGCCAAGTGGGCTGCCGAGCTGCGCAGCCTGCAGGCCGGCTAGGGTGTCGACGGGTGCCTTACTTTCCCATCAGGTGATTTGGTTCGTCGCTGCCTTCCACGAGGGCCAGCACCTGCAAGAAGGGCCCGGCCCTGGGGAGCTGCATCGACACCCGCAGCAGCGCCGCGCCGGAACAGTCAGGACGGTTCGAGCCCGAACAGGTCGGCCAGCGCCTGACGGTACTGCGCCTGGCCGACGGCGTTGGTGTTGTGGTGGGAGCCACCCTCCACCAGCACGAAGCGCTTGGGCTCGCGGGCACGCTCGTACAGCCCCTGGCCGAGCCGGTAGGGGATCAGGTTGTCGCGGCTGCCATGCACCACCAGCAGCGGCGAGCCCACCTGGGCCACCCGCGCGGCGGCGTCGAAGCGCTGCGTGATCAACGGCGACACCGGCAGCCAGCCCCAGCGGAAGCTGCCGACGACGTCGGGGATGGACGTGAAGCTGCCTTCGACGATGAGGCCACGCTCGTCGCCGACCTCGCTGGCCAGCTGCACGGCGATGGCGCCGCCCAGCGAGTGGCCGAAGATGAAGCGGCGCTTGTCGCGGTGTTGGCCTGCCAGCCAGTCCCAGGCGGCGCGGGCGTCCTCGGCGGCCATGGCCTCGGACGGCAGGCCCGCCGTGCTGCGGCCGAAGCCGCGGTAGTCCACGCCCAGCACCGAGAAGCCCAACTCATGCATGCGGCGCATGCGCGGCGCGCTGCCGCGCACGTCGTAGCGCGCGCCATGCAGATACAGCAGCACCGGCGCGTTGGGGTCGGCCTGGGGCAGCCACAGGCCGTGCAGGCGCACGGCGGCGCCGCGCGATTCGTCGATGCGGCTCTGGAAGTCGATCCAGACGTCATCCATGCCCTGGGCCGCGGCCAGGCCGCCGCCCCAGGTGCGGTCGCCCGGCTGGAAGATCCAGCCGCGCTGGCTCTCGTCGAGCGTGGTGCAGCCCACCTGCAGGGCGAGCGTCGCGGCGGCCAGCAGCGCCAGGCCCACCAGGCGCGAGCGGCGGAAGAACGGTTTCAACGGCATGCGCGCATGCTGCCAGTTTGCGAAAAACCGCTCCAGCGTGGGCCTAACTCCGCAGCGCCGCGACAGGCGACAGCCGCGCCGCGCGCCGCGCCGGCACCCACACGGCCAGCTGCCCCAGCAGCCACAGCGACACGGCCCCGGCCGGCAGATACAGCCAGGGCAGGCGCGGCAGCTCGTAGCTCTGCATCAGCAGCTGGCTCAGGGCCACGGCGCCGCCCAGGCCGATGAGGATGCCGGTGCTCGTCAGCAGCAGGTTCTCGAGCTGGAAATAGCGCAGGATCTGCTGCTGCGTGGCGCCCAAAGCGCGGCGCGTGCCGATCATGCGGGTGCGCTGCTGCACCCAGAAGCTGGCCAGGCCGACGATGCCCATGGCCGTGACCAGCAGCAGGGCCACGCAGACGCCGCCCATCAACCAGGCCATCGCGCGGTCCTGGGCGTAGAAGGCCGCGCGCATCTCGGTCAGCGGCCGGGCCTGGGTGACGACGCGACCCTTGTTGCCTTCCTCCAGCACGGCGGTCGCGGCCTTGATCTGCGCGTCCAGCTGGCCCGGTTCGGCACGGATGATGTAGGAGCCGCCGCCGCGCAGCGGCAGGATCATCGCGGCGCCACCGCCGTCGCCGCGGGCGCGGTGCAGCTGCGTGTGCGTCAGCGTGTCGAGGACACCGATGATGGTCGAGGGCGAACGGCCGAAGATGTAGACCGTCTGGCCCACCGCCGAGCGGCCCGGGAACAGCTTGTCGGCCATCACCTTGTTGATGATCAGTTGGCCGATGCGGGGGTCGGAGACGCTGAAGGCCTGGAAGCTGTCGAGCACCTCCTCGGCCGTGAAGTTGCGGCCTTCCAGCAGCTTCAGTCCGAAGGTCGGCAGCATCTGGTCGTCGGCCGCGTACTGCGCGGCGGAGATGCGCTGCCCGCGGTTGTCGGGCTCGAGCGAGACGCCGCTGTTGTTGCTGTTGTTGCCATAGACGATCTGGTTGGCCACCGTGGCTGCCTTGATGCCTGGCAGCGCACGCAGCCGCGCCAGGTCCTCGGCCACGATGCCGGCGGTGCGCTCGGGCGGCTGGGGCCGGCTGCCGCGCAGGTTCAGCACCGCGATCTCGGTCTCGGCCAGGCCGCTGTCGGCATTCAGCGCCTCGATGCGGGTCTGGATGAGGTGCAGCGCGTTGGTGACGATGGCGCAGGTCAGCGCCACCTCCAGCACGATGAGGCCGGCCGCGATCTTGTGGCGGCGCAGCGTCGAAAGAATGGGAAGGAAGTCCATCACGACACCTTGAGTTGAACGGCCGGTGTGACCAGGGCCGCGCGCCAGGCCGGCAGCAGGCCGGCGAGCAGGCTGGCCAGCAGCGACAGGCCCAGCGTCAGCGCCAGCATGCTGGCGTCCAGCTCGGCCAGGCGGGCATAGTCGTTGGGGCTTTGGCGCACCAGCCACAGGCCGCCCTGCGCGAACAGCAGGCCCAGCAGCGCGCCGGCCAGGCCGAGCACGCCGGCCTCGACGACGAACTGCTGGAAGATGTCGCCGCGCGTGGCGCCCAGCGCGCGGCGCACGCCGATCTCGCCGCTGCGGCGCAGCGTCTTGGCCAGCAGCAGGCCCACCATGTTGACGACACAGACCGCCAGGAAGCCAAAGGCCAGCCAGGTCTGCAGGCGCACGTCGGCGGGCAGCACCTTCTGCGCGCCCAGCCATTCCATGACGTTGCGCAGCCGCACATTGGTCGGGCGCTCGAAGCGGCCGGCCGCGCGCTGGGCGTCGGAGTAGGCGACGAGGTAGGCGCGGTAGGCGGCGGCGTCCTCGGGCTTCTCGAACTCGACCCAGTACTGGATCCACGAGCAGCTCGCATTCAAGTCGAGCGAGGTGCCGCCGTTGGCGCCGCGGCCCCAGCAGTTCATGTTGCCCCAGTGGCCCATCTTGAGCGCCATCGCGGTCGAGAACGGCAGGAAGAAGTCTTCGGTCTCGCTGTAGCTGCCCAGCGTCAGGTCCCAGAAGTGCGGCTGCACCTTCCAGGGCTTCAACACGCCGACGATGCGCAGCGGCTGGCCGCGCACGATCACCTCGCGCCCGACGCTGTTGGCGCCGCCGAACAGCTTCTCGTTGAGCGACGCCGAGATGACGGCCACGCGCGCCTCGGACTCGTCATCCGCGGCACTCCAGCCGCCGCCGTGCTGCCAGGGCGCGTCGAACATGGCGAAGAAGTCGGCCGACGTGTAGCGCACGCTGGAGAAGATCGGCTTGGTGTCGCCCTCGGGCAGGCCGACCGCGGTATTGAAGCCGCTGGACATGGATTGGCGCATGGCCTTCCTGTCGCGCAGCAGCGCTGTCGCGTCGAAGCGGCTCAGGTCGAAGGTCGGCTCGTCACCCGCCTTCCAGCCCACCATGTCGGACGCGTCCAGCTGCACATTGAACAGCCGCGCGCTCTTGTGCGGGATCGGGTCGCCGGACAGCACGTGATAGACGGTCAGCGTCGTCATGCAGGCGCCGATGCCCAGGGCCAGCGCCAGCACCATCAAGGCGCTGAGGCCCTTGGACGAGAGGATGTTGCGCCAGGCGAGTTCAAGGTAATGCAGAAACATCAGCGTGTCTCCAGAAGAGCGTTGACGGCGGCCAGTTCGGCGTCGCCGAGCGAGCCGGCTGCCTGGTGCAGGGCCAGCAGGGCCAGCACATGGCGGTGGCGGGCCTGGGTCTGCGCGTTCTGCGCGCCGGCCAGGGTCTGGATGGCGAGCAGCAGGTCGGTGGTACTGCGGGTGCCCAGCGTGAGACCGGTGCGGGTCGCGTCCAGCGCGCGCTGGGCGGCCTCGACGGCGGCCTGGGTCGAGCGCAGCTGGGTCGCGCCCTGGCCGACGGCCAGGTGCTGGGC
>NZ_JBQVNP010000102.1:0-18504 GCF_052436255.1 Roseateles sp.
GGACATCGCGCTGCCGCTGCCGCCGCGGCTGCTGCAGACCGAGCTGACGGGCTGGACCCTGGCCGGCCTGGACCCGCGCGGCCAGAGCACCGGCGCGATCTCGCTCAGCCGCGAAGCCGTGGCCGGCAGCGCGCGTGCCGAGGACGCCGGTACGCAGCGCGACGCGCTGCCACCGCTGGTGCGCGTGGACCGGCGCCTGGAGCTGGGCCTGCGCTGGCAGGTGCAGACACGCATCGAGCGCATCGCCCCCAGTCGTGCGCCGCTGCGGGTGCGCTGGGCGCTGCTGCCCGGCGAGGCCGTGGGCGATGCACGCGTGACGGTGGACGACGGCTTTGCCAGCGTGCAGCTCGGCGGCGATGAGGCGGCCGAGGTTGCCAGCAGCCTGCCGCCGAGCGCGGCGCTGACGCTCATGGCCGGCAAGGAGCCCCACCAGGTCGAGCGCTGGACGCTGGCGGCGTCGCCGCAATGGCATGTCGAGCCCAGCGGCCTGGCGGCCACGGCCCTGCAGCAGGGCGGCGAATGGCTGCCCGAATGGCGGCCCTGGCCCGGCGAGACGCTCAAGCTGGCCGTCAGCAAACCGGCCGGTGTGGGCGGCCAGACCTTGACGCTGGACAGCGCGCGCACCGAAGTGACGCCTGGCGAGCGCAGCAGCGACGTGCAGCTGCAGCTGATGCTGCGCAGCAGCCTGGGCGGGCCGCATGCGCTCAAGCTGCCGGCGGGGGCCGAGCTGCTGGGCGTGAGCATCAACGGCACCACGCTGGCCCTGCAGCTGCGCGACGGCGCGCTGAGCCTGCCACTGACGCCCGGCGCGCAGCAGGTTGTGATCCGCTGGCGCGAAGCCGTGGGCATGGGCACGCTGTGGCGGCACGAGGGCCTGGCGCTCGGGCTGCCCGGGGTCAACGACAGCCTGATGCTGAACGTGCCGCAGGACCGCATCGTGCTGGCCGTCGGCGGGCCGCCCATCGGGCCGGCCGTGCTGATCTGGGGCGTGCTGGCCGTGGTGCTGGTGCTGGCGTGGTTCGCACCGCGTGGCCTGCCCGGGGTGATGGGACGGCCGGCATGGCTGGTGCTGGCGCTCGGCGTGGCGCCCGTGTCCTTCGGCGCGCTGGCCGTGCTGGCGGCGTGGTTCAGCGCACTGGAGGCGCGGCGACGCTGGGGCGGCGGTGGCAACCGGCGCGGCCTGCGCATCGCCGTGCAGCTGCTGCTGGTGCTGTGGACGCTGTTCGCCATCGGCGCGCTGCTGGACGTGCTGCGCACCGGCTTGCTGGGCTACCCCGACCTGCTCGTCGCCGGGCCGGGGTCGAGCAGCCATCTGCTGAGCTGGACGGCCGACCGCTTCACCGAACACACCGCCACGGCCTGGGTGCTGAGCGCACCGGTGTGGCTGTACCGCGTGCTGATGCTGGCCTGGGCACTGTGGCTGGCGGCGTCGCTGCTGCGCTGGGTCGGCTGGGCCTGGGCTGCGTTCAGCGCGGGCGGCGCCTGGCCGGCGAAGGCGAACACCGAGCAGGAGGGGACGGATCGCTAAGGCCACCACCGTCGTGACGGCGGCGGACGACCGCTACAAGCATGTCGACGCCGCCATGGCCGTCATCCAAGCCTCGGGCCTGCGCTGCGAGGTGCACGCGTTGGGCACCGTCGTCGAAGGCCCGCCCGTGTGGACGACTTGGTGCGCAAGTTGCGTAAGTGACCCGCTTTGATGCGGTCGCTGCGCCTTGCGCCGCATGGCCCGTCTTCATACCCAGAGAAATATCAATTCTTATAAATATTAGTAAAACGATATAATGGCGACGATGGTGGCGCCATGGTCGCCGCCCACGGCAACCGCGTGCGGTGCCGTCGCCAAGGCTGGTTGCACACGTGCACGCCGCCATCCCGCGCGCCCACGATCTGGTCCTGCCCGATCAGTTCAAGCGTGTTATTCGCTGCGGACTTCCATTCGCAGATTCGAAATCCGCATCCCTGACGGTGCGGCCATACCCAGAAAGGCTCGCCGATGAGCAGCAAGATTTATGTGGGCAACCTGCCCTACTCCGTGACCGATGCCAGCCTGAGGAGCAACTTCGCCGAGTTCGGCAGCGTCGCCTCTGCCAAGGTGATGATGGACCGTGAGACCGGCAGCTCCAAGGGCTTTGGATTCGTGGAAATGGCGTCTGCCGAGCTGGCGCAGGCCGCCATCTCGGCCCTGAACGGCATGTCCGTCGATGGCCGCTCCATCGTCGTGAGCCTGGCCCGACCGCGCGAAGCAAGCGCAGCGTCGAATGGCTATGGTGCCGGCGGGTTCACCGCGACCAAGCGCACCGACGTTGGCTATGGCACGGGCGGCTTCGGCGGCGGTCGCTACTGAACCAGCGGCTCCGCGCGAATGACCGGCTCTCCTGAGCCGGTTTTTTTTCGCCTTGGCCGCGCACGGCCCGCCTCACGTCTCCCCCAGCCGCTCGAACTCCGCAATCACCTGGGCCCCAAACAGCAGCAGCGCCGCCGCGACCTCCAGGCTCAGCAGCACGGCGATGGCGGTGGTCAGCGAGCCGTAGACGGTGCCGATGGCCGATAGCGTGCCGAAGTACCAGACCAGCACGTGGCGCGACAGCTCCCACAGCAGCGCCGCCGCCAGTGCGCCGATCAGGGCCAGCGGCAGCGAGGGCCGGCCGACCGGCATGACCATGTAGACCGAGGCCAGCACGAAGACCTCGCCGGCGAAGCCGAGCAGGTAGAGCATGACGCCCGACAGGCCGTCGAGCGACCAGCTGTGGCCCACGAACTCCACCTCGCGTTGCCCCAGCGCCTGGAAGCTGCCCGCCACCAGCGTGACCAGCAGCAGGCCGACGCTCAGGCACAGGATGTAGAGGTAGGGGATCAGCACCGACACCATGAAGTGCCGGCTGTGCGATTTGCGGCGGTGGTGGAAGATGGCCCGCATCGCGCTCTCCAGCACCGAGAAGGCCAGCGAGCTGAAGAACAGCATGCTGATCAGCAGCACCCAGCCCATCACATCCCGGTGGGCCAGGAAGCGCGCCAGCTCGGCCACCACCGCGGTCGACTGGCCCGGCACCAGCCAGGCCAGGTAACGCCCGACGGTCTGCAGCAGTTGCTCCTGCTCGACCCAGTGCGACAGCGCGATGACGCTGAGGATGAGCAGCGGCACGATGGACAACAGCGCGTAGTAGGCCACGGCGCCGGCCAGCAACAGGCCCTGGTTGGCCCGGAAGGCCTTGAGGGTGTGCCAGAAGAAGCCCCAGGGGTCCTGCAGGAGCCGCGTGGTCTGGTGTGCGAATTGGCGGGCGAGAAAACGCATGGCTGGCAGCCTAACGCGGGGCCGGCGCGCAATTCGCGCACGGCCCGCACGCGGCCTATGCGCTGACAGCTGCGCAGATTCCCCGCCGACAGACGACGCCGCGCGCCACGGCGACCCTTCAGCATGGACCACCCGACCGCCCAGACCCTGACGCCCGAGCTACCGGCCGCCATAGCGCCCGAGGTGGAGCCTTCCGCGGCGGCGGTGCCGATGTCGGTGCGCATCCGCAGCTTTTCTTTGGCGGTGATCGCCTTTCTTGCCGTGCTCTACATGCTGCGCTGGGCCAGCACGATCATCGTGCCGGTGCTGCTGGGCTGGATGTTCAGCCATGCACTCAAGCCCGTGGTCGACCGCATGGAGCGGCTGCGGCTGCCCCGGGCCCTGGCAGCCGGCGTGCTGCTGCTGAGCCTCGTGGGCGGCTTCGGGGCCACCGGCTACTCGCTGGCCGATGACGCCAGCGCGCTGCTGCAGACGCTGCCCGTGGCGGCGCAAAAGGTGAGGAAGGCCGTCGCCGCGCACCGCGCCCAAAGCGGCGGCGCTCTCGAACACGTGCAGAAGGCGGCGCTGCAGCTGGAGCAGGCGGCCACAGCCGGCGGGCCGGCGGTCGCGCCACCGCGGGGTGCCACGCGTGTGGTCATCGAGCGGTCTCATTTCAACCTGCAGGACTACCTCTGGACCGGTACGGTCGGCGTCATCACGTTGATCGGGCAGGCCGTGGTGGTGTTGTTCATCACCTTCTTCCTGCTCGCCTCGGGCTCACATTTCCGCCGCAAGCTCGCCCACCTGGCCGGGCCGACGTTTGCCAAGCGGCGGCTCACCGTGCAGACCATGGACGAGATCGGGCTGCAGATCCAGCGGCACCTGATGGTGCAGGTCATGGTGAGCGCCACGGTTGGCCTGACGGTGTGGCTCGCGTTCACGCTCATCGGACTGGACCACGCAGCCGTCTGGGGTGCTGCCGCCTTCGTGCTGGACTTCATTCCCTACGTCGGTGCCACCATCCTGGCCGTCGGCTCGGGGCTGATGAGCTTCGTGCAGTTCGGCAACGTCGACATGGTCCTGCTCGTGTCGGGGACGGTACTGGTCGTGCACACCATCTCGGGCAACCTGCTGATGCCCTGGCTCAGCAGCCGCAACACGCGCATGAACGCCGTGACGGTGTTCATCGGCGTGCTGGCCTTCGGCTGGCTGTGGGGCCTGCTGGGGCTGCTGCTCGCCGTGCCCATCCTGGCCAGCGTCAAGGCGGTGTGCGACCGGGTCGACGAGCTCAAGCCCGTCGGGGAGCTGATGGGCGCCTGAGGCGCACCTCAGCCGCCGCGCCGCTGCAGGTCGTAGTCGCGCAGTGAACGCAGCAGCGCCTGCTGGCGCACGCCGGGCTGCAACTGGCGCGCCACCTGTTCAAAGCGGCCGACGTTGCCGGCGTTGAGGAAGGGCCCGATGTTCTCGGCCACCGACTGCGCGGCCTGCCAGCCACCGGTGTGGACCAGGCCGATGAACATGTCGTCATAACCGCTGGTCATGCCCAGCTGCTGCCATTGCCGCAGCACCGGGTAGGCCTTGGCCAGCAGCACGGCGTCGTAGGTCTTGGAAAGGGCCGCCACGGCCGCGCCGGCGGTTTCGGCCGACGGCGGCAGCCGCGCCGCCAATGCCAGCGCCGCGGCCTGCACATGGCCGTCGGGGAAGGCAAGCAGCTCGCGTGCCCAGCTGGCCTGCTCGGCAGGGCTGCCCTGCGCGGCGAGGCGGTCCAGCTGGCCGAGCAGCAGGCGCACCACCTCGAAATGCTCGTCCATGCCCTCGCCGCGCGTCAGCCGGCAGCTGTGGGTGGCGTAGCACTGCGTCAACGTGCGCAGCGCCTGCGCGGGCGCGGCAGTGGTCAGCGAAGCGACGGCGGCCGGCTCCACCGCCGTGGCCACGGTCGATGCGGTTGGCTCGGCCCACGCCAGCGGCGAGGCGCTGGCGGGCAGGGCGGGCGCTGCCGGGCGCGCGGCCGCGACGGCATTGGCCGGGCCCTCGCGTTGGGTCCACACAATCCCGGCCGTCAGCGCAGCAGCCGCAGCCAGCGCCAGTGGGAGCTTCATCGTCTGCGTCCGGTCAGGGCTGCAAGGCCAGGAAGGCCGCTGCCGGCCAGCGGTTGCCGCGGCAGTAGGCGGCGTTGCCGGAGCGCGTCAGGCAGGCGTTGACGAGGGCCGTGCCGAAGGGCCCGTAGACATCGGTCTCGGCTGCGCCGTTGCGCGTGACGGTCTCCGTGCAATGGAAGCGATGCGCCGCGGAGCGCGCCGCGCCGCGCGGGCAGTCGCCATTGCCGTTGGCCGCGGCGGCCAGGGCCTTGCTCCAGATCGGCATCGCGACCGCGACGCCGTCAACGACGGTGGCGCGGTTGGCCGTGCAGACCGCACCGCCACCGGCATCCACGCAGGCCTGCACGGCTGCGGCGGTGAAGGGCCCGTAGGCCTGGCTGGCGCTGGTGCACTGGCGCACGTGGGCGTCGTAGCGCGTGCCGTTGGGGCAGTGCGCGTGCTTGGCCGGCACCGGTGCGGCGGCCGGCACGGCCCAGCTTGCCAACGTCGACACCGGATAGAGGTTGCCGGCGAAGATCCAGCCTTCGCGCAGCACGCCGTCGTTGTGCAGGTACTCGACGCGGTAGTAGAGGTTGTTGGCCGAGGCCGTGCCGAACACCTCCTTGACCTGCACCGGCGTGCCGGCCGGGATGGCGATGAGCAGCGCGCCGCCGGGCGTGGCGCGCATGTTGAGGTTGGGCACCACCTTGACCCAGTCGCCCGCGTGGGCGATGGCGCCCGCACCGGCAGGTGCGGCGCCGACCGCCAGCGAGGCGTGCGTGGCCGCCGTGCCGGCGTCGATCCAGCCATCGGTCAGCGCACCGTTGATCAACGCACGGATGCGGTACAGCCGGTGCTGCTGCACGGCACCGCTGACCATGAAGTCCAGCACCTGGTAGCTGCCAGCCTCGGCCAGGCCGAGCACCATGCCGTCGGGCGCGGAGCGCAACTCCAGCGGCCGCAGTGTGGCAATCGCGCTGGCCAGCGACTGCAGGCCCGCCACCTGCGCGCGGCAGAGCTGGTGGCGGTTGTGGTCGACACGGGCATAAGCGGCGGTCTGCGCGACATAGACCTGCGTGACGCTGCTGTCGTCAGAGCTTGCCCGACCCGCCAGGCAGGCGGCGTCACGCATGTCGTCCACGCATTCCAGCGTGCTGCCGTTGAGCACGCAGGCGGCTGCACCCACCTGCAGCAGCTTGCCGGCCTCGACGGTGCCGCCCGTGGGCACGGGGCATAGCGGGCCGTTGTCCATCAGGCAGTCCACGTCGATGCCGGCGGGCTTGGCGAGGTCGGCGATGTCGACCAGCCACAGCCGGGCGTCGTAGTTGTCGCGGTAGCCGTTGTCCTTGGCCACGTTGACGTCCGCCGCGTTCTGCCAGCGGCAGACCCGTGTCGGGCCGCCGTTGTAGGCCGACCAGGCCGAGCGCGCCCGGCTGCGCCAATAGGCGTCGACCTCGGCGGTGGTGCCGCTCGGCGTCGTCACGCCGCCCAGGCAGGCATTGGGTGCGGCCTCCCACGCGACGTAATAGATATCGATGGCGTAGGTGAAGTTCTGCATCATGTTCCAGCCCTTGCCCTGCTGGAGCTGGACGAAGTGATAGCGGTCGTCGACCTGCATCATTCCGTGGCCGTGGCCGCTGTCGCCGCGCATCATCTTCAGCGTGTACGGCTGGCCCGCCGCGAGCTGGGCGTCGCGGTAGTGCGACCAGAAGGTCTCCTGGCGCAGCGTGGCGTAAGTGCCGCGCTGGAAGGCCTCCAGCTCACGCGCCGACACGGCCGGCTTGCGCGAGCGCAGGTAGCGCTCGCTGGCGTCGCGTATGACCGGGTACATGGCCTGCATGTAGCGCTTGCGCTCGTCGACGAGGCTGGCGGACGCGTCACTGAAGATGACGCCGGCGTAGTTGCCACGCACGAAGCTGTCGGGGCCGAAGGCATTGGCGTCGCAGCCCGACGGCGCGCGGCCATGCGTCCAGGTGCCGCCGACCTTGTTGGTGCAGGCCCAGTCATTGGGCGTGGGCGTGTAGGCGGCCTGCGCCAACCCGGTGAAGGAGGCGGCGAGGCTCAGGCACAGGGCGCTCAGCAGTTGTTTCATCACGGCCTCCTTCAGCGTGAACGGCGACGGGCGGCGATGGCCAGCAGGCCGGCCAGCATCAGCACGACGCTGCCGGGCTCCGGCACGGCGGCCACGTCGCCCACGCGCACGGCCCAGGCCTGGCCCAGCGTGTCGGTGGCCAGGGCCTCCTGCGCGCCCATGCCCATGAAGAAGCTCAAGGCCCAGCCGGTCTCGGTGGCGGTGCCGCTCCAGAACACCGGGCCGAAGGGGTTGCCGGGGTCGACCAGGCCGATGAAGGCGCCCGTCTGCGCCAGGCCGGCCACAGTGTTGCCGAGGCTCGTGTAATACAGGTGGCCCAACTCGGTGTTGGCCCCGGCGTTGTTGAGGCCGATGTCGGTGGAGCCGTCCTCCGAGTACTCGAGCTGCAATGCCAGGCCGTTGACCGGTGCGACCGTGGGCAGCCGCCAGTCGCTGACGCCGCCGAAGCTCAAGGCCTCGGCCCACTGGGCCGCATCGGCCTGTGTGCGCAGGCCGCCCAGACCGGCGTCGGCCAGCCAGGTCAGGTTGGTGGCGGTGTCGTAGACCATGCTGCCGTTGCCGCGCAGCTGCAGCTCGGCCCGGGCCGGCATGCCGCTCAACAGTCCCGTCAGGGCCAGGGCGGTGAACAGCGTCTTGTTGAGGTTCATGGCGGGAGCGAGGGCGTCGCGAAGCTGAGGCGGGTCGCATGGTCTGCAAAACCGCCGTGCACCGAACAGCGGGTTAGTCCGCGGCGCCCTTGCCAATTCGAACGGGCTGCATAACCGATGGGAATGCGGGGCGGCGCGTGCAAAGGCGGGTTTCTCCAGCGTCGGCAGGACAATCGCCAGCCCGCTCCGGCGCCCCCCTAGTTTTTGGGGGGCACCCATCCTCAGCGCCCCATCCGCATGCTCGCCACCGACTGGTTCTCGCCCGCCCAACTCTTCGGGTATGCCGCTTTCGTGCTCGGCGTCGGCTGCTTCCTGCAGACCGACGACCGGCGCTTCAAGTGGTTCATGACGGGCGAGTGCATCGCCTACATCGCCCACTTCGCCCTGCTGGGCAACCCGACGGCCGTGGCGAGTTCGTCACTGTCCATGCTGCGCTCGCTGCTGTCCCTCTACACGCGCTCGGCCTGGGTGGCCGTGCTCATCGTCGCCGCCAACATCGGCTTCGGCCTGGGCATTGCCGAGAAACCCAGCGACTGGCTGCCGCTGACGGCCTCCTGCCTGGGCACCATCGCGCTGTTCACGCTGCAGGGCATCCCGATGCGTCTGCTGATGCTCTGTGGTACGGGGCTGTGGATCGCCAACAACCTGATCGTCGGCTCCATCGGCGGCACGGCGCTGGAGATCGTCATCGCGGCGATCAACCTGGTGACGATCACGCGGATGGCGCGGGCTCGACAAGCGGTGTGAAGCACCCCCCGCGTCTGGGCGTGGCGGCGCGGGGGCAACGAGCTACGCTCTTGCACCCCTTGTCGCCTGGAGCCGCTGATGAATCGCTATCTGCCCTGGGTCGCCGCGCTGGCGCTGACCACCGGCCTCACGCCTGTCTGCATCGCCGCCTATACCGCCACGGCGGACACCAATGCGACGGCGCTCGGCCAGGTCTATGTGGGTGACAAGGACCCAGTGATTCAGGGGCTGGGCGACCAGCAACGCGACGTGGTGCAGGCCGGCACCGCAAGGGCCAACGCCGCCACCGGCTTGCATACCGCCCTGGACAGCGCCGATGCAGCCGGTGGTGGCAACAGCTGGGCGCAGGTGGCTGCGGGCGGCATCCGCCTGCAGGCCACGGCGGTGGGCAGCGCGCTGTTCCTCACGCCGGGCAATACCGACTTCGCCCGCATCATCGGGCGCAGCAACGCCTATGCCGCCGGCAGCTTCAGCGACGGGCTGACCTTCTTCATGCCCGGCGTGGCGCCGGGGGCGCCGCTTGCCGTGACGTTCTCGGTCAACGTCACCGCCAGCCTGGGCGGCAACGGGCAGTTCTCCGCCGGGCTGTCGGGCTTCAGCACCGTCACCGAGATGCGCTGGCAGGTGGCGCTGGGCAACCTGTCCGACGGCCGCACCGAGACCGAATACAACAGCAACGGCGAGACCAGCCGCGGCGCCGCAGCGACCGGCCTGTGGACGTTCACATCCACCGTGAGCAACGGCGTGGCGACGACGCTGGCGATGGAGGCCTCCGCCGGCGCCGCCGCTCAAGGTGGCATCAACTGCAGGGGCTGCGGCCTGTCGACGATATACGCCGAGGGCCTTTCAAACGCCGACTTCAGCCACACCCTGGCCTGGAACGGCATCCAGGGCGTCACCGACGCTGGCGGCAACGTGCTCGACCTGGGGAGCCTGCAGGTCCTGTCGTCGTCGGGCGCCGACTACCTGGGCGCCTGGACGGCGCCAGTGCCCGAGCTCTCGTCGGCGTGGCTGATGGCGGCCGGCCTGCTGGCGCTGCTTGCCGGCCTGCGGCCGCGCCGGGCGCTGAGGCCACGGCGGTGCGCCAGCGCGGATCAGCGGTTGGCGGAGTAGTTCACCGGCAGCCAGTCATAGCCCTTGCCGTCGGCGCGCAGCCGGCCGATGCCAGGGAAGCTGACGTGCGTGACGGCGACGTAGTAGCCGTCTTTCGCGGCGGCGGCGTAAGCCTTTTCGCGCGCCGGGGCGGCGGCCTTGGGGTCGCTGTCGAACTGGATGGTCACGCCCGGATCAGGGAACTGCACCGCGGCGACATGCATCAGGTCGCCCCAGAACATCATCTTCTGGCCCTTGCTCTCGGCCACATAGTTGCTGTGGCCGGGCGTGTGGCCGTAGGCGGGAAAGGCCTTCACGCCCGGCACGATCTCGACGCCAGCGGCGCTGCCCTCGAAGGGCTTGAAGCGGCCGCCGTCCGCAAAGCCCTTGACCAGCGCCGCGATGGCCTTGGCGCCGTCGCCCTTGGCCACCTGCTCGGCCGACAGCCAGTGGTCGCTGTCACGCTTGTCGATGCGCAACGTCGCATTCGGGAAGGCCGTGGCGGAAGCGCCGCCGATGTGGTCGCCGTGCATGTGGGTGATGACGATCTCGTCGACCTGCTCGGGCGTGTAGCCCGACGCCTTCAGGCTGGCCAGCAGGCGGCCGAGCGTCGGACCGAACATGCTGGCGGCACCGGCGTCCACGAGCACGAGCTTGGCGCCGGTGTTGACGAGGTAGGCATTGACCGACGTCTCCAGCGGCACGCCGAGGTAGCGGTGTTGCAGGGCCTTGAGGGTGTTGGGTGCGGGCTGCTGCAGCAGCTTGTCCACGGGCAGATCCAGCGTGCCGTCGTTGAGGGCCGTGATCTCGAACTCGCCCAGCTGCAGGCGATACCAGCCCGGCGCCTGGCCCTTGAGCTGCGGGCCGGCGGCCAGGGCTGTCGTGGCACTGAAGGCAAGGGCAAGGGCCGAGGGGAACAGGCGGTTGGGCATCGGGGGTCTCCGGGGGTTGGATGAGAAGCGGCGCGCAGGATAGCGGCGGCTTCGCAAGCTTGCAGCCCTGGGGTGTTGTCTGCCGGCTGGACAGGGTGAGGCGCCGCGAATGCCTGGATTCCGGACAGTCCGGGCCCCGCAAACGCTGAAACCGCGGGTTAGTGCGCAGGGGTTACTACCGAATCTGCCCTGCTTTGGCGCGGGCATGGCTTTTGCGCTTTGGCCACTGGTTCCGCATAAAACATCCAGGAGACAAAGCCATGACCCGACGCCACCCGGCGCCCGCCCGTTTGACGCGCTTGCATTTCGCCATCCTCGCCGCCCTCGCTGGCGGTGGCGCAACGCTGGCCCTGCCCGCAGCCGCCCAGTCCCCCGCCGCGGACACGACCGTGACGACGCTGGATGTCGTCAAGGTCACGGCGCGCAAGCGCGAGGAGTCGCTGCAGGACGTGCCCGTGGCCGTCACGGCGCTGACCGCCGACCAGCTGGACAAGCTCGCCATCAAGGACCTCGGCGACCTGCAGGGCCAGGTGCCCAACCTGACCATCTACGCCGCGCGCGGCAGCAACACGACGATCACGACCTTCATCCGCGGCGTTGGCCAGGCCGACCCGCTGTGGGGCGTGGACCCGGGCGTGGGCATCTATTTCGACGACGTCTACATCGCCCGCCCGCAGGGCGCGCTGCTGGACGTGTACGACGTGCAGCGCGTGGAAATCCTGCGCGGCCCGCAGGGCACGCTATACGGCAAGAACACGGTGGGCGGCGCGGTGAAGTACGTGTCCAAGCCGCTGCCGCAGAAAACTGAAGGGCAGGTGACGCTGGCCGTCGGCAACTACGGCCAGGTGACGGCCAAGGGCGGGGTGGGCACGGCCGTCAACGACGGTCAGCTGCGCTTTCGCGTGGCCGGCGCCAGCCTCGACCGCGACGGCTTCGGCAAGAACCTGACCGACGGCAGCGACGTCAGCAACCAGGCCACGACCAGCGGCCGCGTCTCGGTAGGCTGGTTCCCGACCGGCTCGACCTTCAACGCCCAGGTGTCGGTGGACCGCACGGTGGACAACTCCAACATGCGCGGCTTCCAGCGTCTGAACGTCAACGCCTTTGACCCGGCCAGGACGCCGCCCACCACCGGCCGCTATGACATTGCGTCGGGCATGCCCAACAAGAGCAGGACCAGCAGCGAGGGCGAGTCGCTGACGCTGAACTGGGGCCTGAACAGCGACTGGAGCCTGAAGTACATCCTGGCCCACCGCGCTTCGGACACCGACACGGCCATCGACTTCGACGGCCTGCCCAACAAAATCGCCGACGTGCGCGCCGAGTACCACGACAGCTCGACCAGCCACGAGCTGCAGGCCATCTACGAAGGCGCCAACCACTCGGGCGTCATCGGCGCGTACTACTTCGATGGCCGCGCCGGCGGCACGGTGCGCAACAACTTCTTCAACGCCTCGTTCGGCACCACCAACGGCATCGTCTATACGCAGGGCAAGGCGCTCTTCGGCGACTGGAGCTGGCGCCTGACGCCGCAGTTCAGCGTCAGCACCGGGCTGCGCTACACCGACGAGACCAAGCGCGCCGTGGTGCTGAACCGCGCGTTCGCGAACGACAGCTTCAGCGGCACGCCCATCGCCGTGCCGGCCAACTTCGACAACAGCCGCTCGGTGACCAACACCTCGCCGCGCCTGTCGCTCGAATACAAGGTCAGCAACGCGGTCAAGCTCTACACGACGGCCTCGCGCGGCTTCAAGAGCGGTGGCTACAACATCCGCGCCAACACGCTGGCCTTCCCGGGCTCGTCCAAGCCCTTCGAGGACGAGGTGCTGGACTCGCTGGAACTGGGTGCCAAGATGGTGCTGGACGGCGGCCGGCTGGAGCTGAACACGGCCCTCTTCCACAACAAGTACAAGAACGTGCAGCTGTCGGTGTTCACCAGCTACACCCAGGCCAACGGCCAGCCGGGCTTCTTCGGCGACTTCACCAACGCCGGCAAGGCGACGGTGCAGGGCGCCGAGGTCGAGTTCGCGTACACGCCCAGCAGCGGCTGGCGCATCAGCGGCCACCTGGCAGCGCTGGATGCCAAATACGACGAGTACATCGACCGTGGCGTCAACGTGGCCGCCCAGAAGAAGTTCACCAACACGCCCAAGTTCGCGGCCGGCCTGAACATCGAGCACAACGCCAAGCTGGCCGTGGGCACGCTGCGCTCGCGCTTGGGGCTGACCCACCGCAGCAAGGTCTACCCGACGACCGACCTGGCTGAGACGTTGTCGCAGGATGGCTATGCACTCGTGAGCGCCGGCCTGATCTGGGAGAAGGACAGCAAGCTGAGCTTCTTCCTGCAGGGCAGCAACCTGACTGACAAGGCCTACAAGACCGACGGCTACAACATCGCCGGTCTGGGCGTGCTGAACGCCTTCTATGGCGCGCCGCGAACGGTCAGCATCGGCGGGACTTTGAAGTTCTGAGGGGGTGGGTCGCTGGCGCGAGGCAGACACGCCTCGGTACTCCTGCGCATTGCCAAGTGCGGTGCCGGGGGTCCCGCCCGGCGGCGGGGTAACTTTGGCTTCGCCGAAACCTTCGGTTTTCTTCTGCGGGGCAAGAAGAAAGTCACCAAAGAAGAGGCCCTGAACCGCACACCCAGCACCACTTGCACGAGCTGCGCCGTGCAACAGCCAGATCGCTGTCGCCCACACGCGACCCGCTTCGCTCTCGCTGCTGTCCCTATCACCAGCGCCACGCATAGCACCACCTGCCCGCTGAACGCGCGGCTGCACGCCGGGCTCACCAAAACAGCCAATACAGCGTCGCTCGGGCGACGCGATCGCTGCGCAACATCCATTGGAGCGTCGCCTCAGCGACGCGGTATTTCCTGATGAGGTCGGCGTGCAGCCGCCGTTAACCGGCGTGAGCACCACACGCACCAAAAACCAGAAGTACCGAGCACGAACATGACCGCCCAAATCCGCGCCCTACCGCGCTACATTCCCGCCGTCATGCCCCTGTCCAAAAACCAGACACCCGCCCAGCACGACATCCCGCAGGACGTCGACGGCCTGCTGCGCCTGGCCGCGCAGTCGATGTTCGACGTGCTGGCGCGGTCGACCGAAGGGATGATGGTCGTCGACCGCCACCACCGCGTGGTCTGGATCAGCGAGGGCTACAAGCGCTTCCTGCCGGCGCTGGGCTTCACCGACGAGCATGAGTTCGTCGGCAAGCGCGTGGAGGACGTCGTCCCCAACACGCAGATGCTGCAGGTGCTGGAGACCGGCAAGCCGGTATTGGTGGACCTGCTGACCAACAAGGCCGGCACCTTCCTCGTCAGCCGGCTGCCGTTGAGGAACGATACCGGCGAAGTCATCGGCGCGCTCGGCCTCGTGTTGCTGGACCACCCCGAGACGACGATGCAGCCGCTGATCGCCAAGTTCTCGCGGCTGCAGCAGGAGCTGGAAGACACGCGCCGCCAGCTCGCCGCCCAGCGCCGGCCCAAGTACACGATCGCCAGCTTCATCGGTGCCAGCCCCGCGGCGCTGGAGGTCAAGCGCCAGGCGCGCCGCGTCGCGCAGACCGACTCCACCGTGCTGCTGCTGGGCGAGACCGGCACCGGCAAGGAGCTGATGGCGCATGCCATCCATTCCGCGTCGCGCCGCGCGCACCGACCGCTGGTGGGCGTCAACATCGCCGCCGTGCCCGAGACGCTGCTGGAGGCGGAGTTCTTTGGCGTCGCGCCGGGCGCCTACACGGGCGCGGACCGCAAGGGCCGCGACGGCAAGTTCAAGCTGGCGGACGGCGGCACGCTGTTCCTGGACGAGATCGGCGACATGCCGCTGGCGCTGCAATCCAAGCTGCTGCGGGTGCTGCAGGAACAGGAGGTGGAGCCGCTGGGGTCCAACACCGTGCTGCGCGTGGACGTGCGCGTGATTGCTGCGACGAGCCGCGACCTGTCTGCCATGGTTGCGGCTGGCGAGTTCCGCGCCGACCTGTACTACCGCCTGAACGTGCTGCCCATCCGCGTGCCCGCCTTGCGCGAGCGCCTGGACGACATCGAGGCGCTGGCCGAAGCGCTGGGCGAAGACATCGCCCGCCGCAGCGGCATGCCGCAGAAGCTGCTCAGCCCTGACGCCATCGAATGGCTGATGCAGCAGGCCTGGCCGGGCAACATTCGCGAGCTGCGCAACACGCTGGAGCAGGTCAGCCTGATGAGCGACGACATGCAGCTGACGGCGGCGAGTTTTCAGGGGCGGCACGGCATGCCGAAGGCGGCGACTGTGGTGGCTGCGCCGGTCGCTGCGGCCGCGCCGGTCCCGCCCGAGGTGACGACCTCCCAGGCGGTCGCACCGCTGCCGGAGCTGATCGAGGCGCTGGAGCGTGACGCTATTCGCCGAGCGCTGCAGGCGACGGGCGGCAATCGCATGGCGGCGGCACGGCTGCTGCAGATTTCTCGGGCGTCTCTGTATGAGCGGCTGGCGAGGTGGCCGGACCTGGAAGTCCAGGTTTCAGGCAGCGCCTGAATTTCGGACACTCACGCGGTCCCTAACGGCCAGAAACGTCGGGACAACCCGAACGAAAACCGCCCCGGCGCCCCCTTCCCCGCCGGGCACGGCCCTTGCAAAAAGGGAAGACACCGTCTGCCGATAGAGCAGACTGAAAACGAAATTGGAGACAAGCCCATGCGCCACACCACGCGCCGCTTTGCCCTCGCCGCTGCCGCCCTGGCGGTTGCCTTGCCTGGCCTCGCCCTGGCGCAGGGCAAGGACATCCGCATCGCCCACGTCTACAGCAAGACCGGCCCGCTGGAGGCCTATGGCAAGCAGACGCAGGTCGGCTTCATGATGGGCCTGGACTACGCCACCGGCGGCACCATGACCGTGGCGGGCAAGAAGCTGGTCGTCATCGAGAAGGACGACCAGGGCAAGCCCGATGTGGGCAAGAGCCTGCTGGCCGCGGCCTATGGGGACGACAAGGCCGACATCGCCGTCGGACCGTCGTCCAGCGGCGTGGCCCTGGCCATGCTGCCGGTGGCCGAGGAGTACAAGAAGATCCTGCTGGTGGAGCCCGCCGTGGCCGATTCCATCACCGGCGAGCGGTGGAACAAGTACATCTTTCGCACCGGCCGCAACTCGTCGCAGGACGCGCTGGCCAATGCGGTGGCCTCCGACATCGCCGGCCTGAACATCGGCGTGCTGGCCCAGGACTACGCCTTCGGCCGCGACGCCGTGAAGGCCTACAAGGAAGCGCTGAAGAAGGCCAGGATCGTCCATGAGGAATACCTGCCGACCGCGACGACCGACTTCACCGCCGGCATCCAGCGCCTGGTGGACGCGCTCAAGGACAAACCCGGTCCCAAGGTGATCGCCGTGGTGTGGGCCGGCGGCACGCCGCCCTTCGGCGCGCTGGCCGCGCTGGACCTGCAGAAGCGCTACGGCATAGCCGTGGGCTCGGGCGGCAACATCCTGCCGGCCATGGCGGCCTACAAGCAGTTCCCGGGCATGGAAGGCGCGACCTACTACTACTTCGGCATCCCGAAGAACCCGGTCAACGAGTGGCTGGTGTCCAACCACTACAAGCAGTACAAGCAGCCACCGGACTTCTTCACGGCCGGCGGCATGAGCGCGGCGATTGCCGTGGTCGAGGCGCTGAAGAAGACCGGCGGCGACACGACGACCAACAAGCTCATCAAGGCCATGGAAGGCATGAGCTTCGAGACGCCCAAGGGCAAGATGACCTTCCGCCCGGAAGACCACCAGGCGATGCAGTCCATGTACCACTTCAAGATCAAGGTGGACCCGGCCTTCCCGTGGGGCGTGCCGGAGCTGGTGCGTGAAATCAAGCCGGAAGAGATGCAAGTTCCGATCAGGAACAAGCGCTAAGACTCAAGGCAACCACAGAGGCACAGAGACACAGAGAAATCTCTGTGTTGGCTGTTCTCCGTGCCTCTGTGCCTCCGTGGTTGCATTTCCATTTCCCGCTGACGCGCCCATGCTCGAAACCAAGAACCTGACGATCCGCTTTGGTGGCCATGTGGCCGTCGACGGCGTGTCGTGCGCTTTCCAGCCCGGCACGCTGACGGCCATCGTCGGGCCCAACGGCGCCGGCAAGACGACCTACTTCAACCTGATCTCGGGCCAGATGCCCGCGAGCAGTGGCGAGGTGTGGCTGGACGGGGAGAACCTCACCAAGCTGCCCGCGCCTGTGCGCACGCGGCGCGGCCTCGGGCGGGCCTTCCAGCTGACGCAGTTGTTCGCGCACTTGACGGTGCTGGAGAACGTGAGGCTGGCGGTACAGGCGCGGCACGGTAAGGGGCTGCGCATGCTGTCGGTGTGGCTGTCGCATCGCGAGCTGATCGACGAGGCGCGGGCCATCCTGGACCGCGTGCGGCTGGGCTCGCGCGCCGACGACTTCGCCGCCAGCCTGCCGCATGGCGACCAGCGCAAGCTGGAGGTGGCCATGCTGATCGCGCTGGACCCGAAGGTCTATCTGTTCGACGAACCGACGGCCGGCATGAGCGTGGACGAGGTGCCGGTGGTGCTCGATTTGATCCGCGCGTTGAAGGCCGAGAAGAAGCACACGCTGCTGCTGGTGGAGCACAAGATGGATGTGGTGCGTGAGCTGGCGGACCGGATCATCGTGCTGCATCAGGGTCGGTTGGTTGCTGACGGCGATCCTGCGACCGTCATCGCCTCGCCCATCGTGCAAGAGGCTTACCTGGGAGTCGCGGCATGAACCTGCTTGAGTTGCGCGGTGTTCATACGCATGTCGGGGCGTATCACATCCTCCACGGCGTCGACCTTGAGGTCCCGGCCGGTCAGGTGACCATGCTGTTGGGCCGCAACGGCGCAGGCAAGACGAGCACGTTGCGGACGTTGATGGGATTGTGGACGGCGAGCAGTGGCTCGGTGTGGTTCAAGGGCGAGGACATCACCAGGCTGGCCACGCCCGACATCGCGTCGCGTGGCATTGCCTATGTGCCCGAAACCATGGGCATCTTTGGCGAGCTGAGCGTGGCGGAGAACCTGCTGCTGGCGGCGCGCTCTGCCAAGCGGTTAGGGGATCTGGATGCGCAACGGCTGGAATGGCTGTTCGGCCTGTTTCCCGCCATCAAGACCTTCTGGAACCATCCGGCCGGCAAGCTGTCGGGTGGGCAAAAGCAGATGCTGGCGATTGCGCGCGCCATGATCGAGCCGCGTGAGTTGCTGGTCATCGACGAGCCGAGCAAGGGGCTGGCACCGGCCATCGTGGCCAACCTGATCACGGCGCTGCGGGAGTTGAAGAAGACGTCGCAGACGACGGTGTTGCTGGTGGAGCAGAACTTTCGGGTGGCGGCTGAGCTGGGCGATTCGGTGGCGGTGATGGATGACGGGCGGATCGTGCACCGGGGTTCAATGCGGGAGTTGATCGAGGATTCGTCGCTGCAGCAAAGGTTGTTGGGGTTGTCGTTGGGAGCGCATCAATGACGTTTCTGGGTCGCCCCTCGGTACTCCTGGTTGATGGCCAATGTGGTGCCGGGAGTCCCGCCCGGCGGCGGGGTAACTTTGGCTTCGCCGAAACCTTCGGTTTTCTTCTGGCCCCGCAGAAGAAAGTTACCCGCCTGCCGGGGCGGACTCCCGGCAATGCAGCGATGCCGCACCCGCTCCGCCAA
>NZ_JBQVNP010000103.1:0-18365 GCF_052436255.1 Roseateles sp.
GCGTCTGCCGGCATCGCCCACAAGGGCTGGACCGACACGGCCGGCGGCCGTGGTGGCCGCATCGTCAAGGTGACGACGCTGGCGGCCACCGGCCCGGGCAGCCTGAAGGAGGCCATCGAGGCGACGGGCCCGCGCATCGTCGTCTTCGAGGTCGGCGGCGTCATCGACATGGGCGGCCAGCCGCTCAAGATCACCCAGCCCTTGCTGACGCTGGCCGGCCAGACGGCGCCCGACCCCGGCATCACCATCCTCAAGGCCGAGACGACGATCTCGACGCACGACGTCGTCATCCAGCACCTGTCCTTCCGCCCCGGCGAGTTCGGCCGGCCGAAGAAGGGCGGCGGCGACCAGGACGCCATCTCGGCCCTCGGCGGTGCGCGCGACGTCATCGTCGACCATTGCAGCTTCTCCTGGGCCACCGATGAGAACCTCTCCGCCAGCGGCCCACGCTTCGAGGGCAAAACGCCCGAGGACTGGCGCAAGGCCACGTCCCACCGCATCACCTACAGCCACAACCTCATCTACGAAGGCCTGGGCCACTCGGTGCACGAGAAGGGCGAGCACAGCAAAGGCTCGCTGATCCACGACAACACCAGCGGTGTGCTGATCTACGGCAATGTCTATGTGTCCAACCGCCAGCGCAATGCGTTGTTCAAAGGCGGCGCGCGGGGCGCGATGGTCAACAACTACATCTTCAACCCCGGCGACCGGGCCGTGCACTACAACCTGTTGGCCAACGAGTGGACCGGCCAGCCTTGGCAGAACGGTCGCTTGACGCTGGTCGGCAATGCGTTGCGCCACGGGCCCAGCACGGTGCCCGGCACGGCCTTCTTCACCATGCTGGGCCAGGGCGACCTGGAGCTGCACATGACCGACAACCTCGCGCACGACACGCAGGGCCGGCCCGTGCCGCTGCTGGGCAACGGACCGACGACGACGGGCAAGCTCATCGTTGCCGCCAAGCCCGACCTGCCTGCCGGGCTCGTGATCCGCTCTGCCGCCGACCTGGCGCGCGAGCTGCCGCCGCTGGTCGGCGCCCGGCCGTGGGCCCGCGACCCGCTGGACACGCGTGTGCTGGCCGACATGGCGCAGGGCCGGGGCAAGCTGATCGACTCCGAAGTCGAGAACGCGCTCGGCTACCCGCGCCATGCGCCCACGCGCCGCGAGTTCAAGGCCGAGGACTGGAACCTCGACGACATGAGCCCCAAGGCCGGTTGGCCTGTTCTGCCCAAGGCTTCCAACTGATGCCTGCCATGAAGCAACTCCTGACCCTCCTGGCCGCCGGCCTCAGCCTCGCCACCAGCGCTCAGGCGGGCCCGGATGCGTCGGCGCCGCGTGGCGAGACCACTGCCAACGTCGCCACCGGCCCGCGCATCGTCCTCGTCGGCGACTCGACGATGGCGCCGCGCAGCGGCTACGGCAACGCGCTGTGCGCCCGCGTCCAGCAGGTCGCCTGCATCAACCTCGCGCGCGGCGGCCGGTCGAGCAAGAGCTTCCGCGCCGAAGGCCTGTGGGACAGCGTGATGGCCCTGCTTGCCGAGAAGGGCAACAAGACGCTGGTGCTGATCCAGTTCGGCCACAACGACCAGCCCGGCAAGCCCGGCCGCTCCACCGACCTCGCCACCGAATTCGGACCCAACATGGCCGGCTACGTGAAAGACGTGAAGGCCGCCGGCCACGACGTGGTGCTGCTGACGCCGCTGACGCGGCGCACCTTCAAGGCCGGGGAGCTGCCCAACGACCTGCGCCCCTGGGCCGAGGCCATCCTGGCGGTCGGCGCCGAGCAGGGCGTGCCGGTGCTGGACCTGAACGCCATCAGCCACGCCGCCGTCGCCGCCATGGGCCAGCCTGCCGCCGACACGCTGGCCGAGGCGCCACCGCGCTTCGACCGCACGCATGTGGGGCCGAAGGGCGCGGCGCTGTTCTCCGAGCAGGTGCTGGAGGGGCTGGTCACGCTGAAGCCGGCGCTGACGGGGGCGAAGACGCTGCTGCCCTGAGCGCCCCCGTCCCCCGAACGGTTCATTTCGTGCCGCGCTCGACGGGCACCGCATCCAGCGGGGACTCGAAGGCGATGAACAGGACGCAGGCCACGGCGCTCGTGCACAAGGCGGAGTGGGGCAGCTTGGGCGGGCCGTAGGCATAGCTGCCGGGCTTGAGCGTCACGGCCGCCTGTCCGTCGTAGGTGACGCGGAGTTCGCCCGCGACCAGCACCATTCGTTCTGCCGACGTGTGCAGGTGGAGCGGCAGCGTCGATTTCGCGGGCACCTTCAGGAACACATCGACGTTGTCCTTGGCCGGGTCGCCATGCAGCACCGCAATGCCGCATCCCTTGGGCAGGAACGCCGGGCACGCGCCCCATGCAAGGTCGGCATCGCTGGCATGGTGCGTGATTGCCATCTCCTTGGAGGCCGGCTGGGACTGTGCCAGCGCCGCAGACAGCAGCAGCGACGCCAGCACGGCAAGGCGGGGCGCGGCGGGTGCTTGGAACGCCGTCGGGTATGAAGCAATTTGAGTCACGATGTTTTCCAGAATGTTGATGGAAGAAGCCTGAACCTGCTCGTCGGCCGGCGTCAGACGCGGATCACCTCGCCCTTGAGCGACCAGAGGATGCTCAGCACCTCGCTGCGGGTGGCCGGGTCGATGCCGTTGGACGCCAGCGCCGCCATGGCGTCGTCGACGACGCTGACGAATTCCTGCTCGCTGATGTTCATGCCGCGGTGCGTGGCCAGCATGTCCTGCCCGCTGTAGACCTCGGGCCCGCCGGCGCCGGCGCAAAAGAACTCGATGACGCGCTGCTCGACGCGCGAGAGGTTCTCGCTGGCGAGATAGCGCGTTTTCACCAGCGGGTTGGCCAGGTGGTTCTGGATCAGGCTGCGGGTGATCCGGGCAATGCCGTCGCGTTGGCCGAGTCGGTCGTAAAGCGTGGGGGTGGCTTGATTCATCGGGTTGCTCCTTGTCGCCAGTGGTTCATGAAGATGGGGAGCCGCCACGATGCCGGCCGGGTGTTCCTGAAACGTTCCTCGGTGCGCCCATGCTTGTCATCGCCGGGGCTGGCCGGGACACTGGCCCGCATGAGCACCTCATCGCATCCCGACGCCGTTGACCAGCTGCTGCCGCTGGCGGTGCAATTGCTGGGCGGCTTTTCGGTCGGCGTGGGCGGGGCCGCGCCGCTGGCGGCCGAACGGTGGACCAGCCTGCGCGCGACGCACCTCGTACAGCTTTTGAGCCTGCAGCCCCGTCATCGCATGGCGCGTGAGCGGGTCATCGACACGCTCTGGCCAGACCTGGCGCCGGATGCCGGCGCGGCCAACCTGCGCAAGGCCGTCCACCATGTGCGCCAGGTGCTGGGCCGGCATGACGCGATCATCGTGCGCGGCGGCGAGGTGGCACTTTGGCCCGAGCGCCCGGTGCTGGTCGATGCGGACGCGTTTTGCGGCCAGGCGGACCTTGCCCTCGTGCGGCGCGATGCTGCCGAATGCGCCGAAGCCGCCCGCCAGTACGGGGGGGCGCTCCTGCCCGGTGCGAGCTACGAACCCTGGACCGAGGCGGCGCGGGAGCGTCTGCAATCGCGCTATCTCGACCTGCTGCGCGCCAGCGCCCAGTGGGAAAAGCTGGCACGGCTCGAACCCGACGACGAGCCGGCGCACCGCGCGCTGATGCAGCGTGAGCTGGAGGCCGGCAACCGGGCCGCTGCGCTGCGCTGGTATGCCCACCTGCGTGAGGCGCTGAAGCAGTCGCTCGGCGTCGCCCCCGACGCGCAGACCGAGGCGATCTATGCGCGCTGCCTGGCGGGCCTGCTGGCCAGCGGCCCGGCGTTTGTCGGCCGTGCGGCCGAACTCGGGCAGGCCCTGGCCTGGCTTGGCATGGCGGCCGACGAACGGCCGGGCGGCATCGTGCTGAGCGGCCCGGGCGGCATCGGCAAGAGCGCGCTCGGGCGCGAGATCGCGGCGCAGGCAGCCGAGCTCGGTTGGGTCGTGACGCCCATCAAGGCCGCCGCCGCCGGCCGGCCGTATGCGGTCGTGACGGCCATCGTCGAGCGGCTGTTGCTTGCCGATCGCGCATTGCTCGACCGCATCGGCAGCGCGGCGCGCAATGTCCTGGCGCTGCTCAGCCCGGTCGCGGGTCCTGCGCAGCCGCTGCCCGGCCCGCTCGGTCGCCACCAGGTGGTCGGCGCGCTCAGGCGCCTGGTGGTGGCGGCGGCCGGCGGGTCGAATGTGCTGCTGCAGATCGATGACGCCCACGGGGCTGAGGATGCCGACGTCGACGTCACGCTGCAGCTCATCAGCGCGGCAGCCCCGGTTTGCGTGCTGGTCACGACGCGGGCGCCCGCAGCCGGGTCCGCACTGGCGCGAGGGTTGTTGCGGCTGCAGTCGGCAGGCGCGCTGCGCCGGCTGGACATCGGGCCGCTCGACGACGATGAGTGCCGTCGCCTCGTCATGCGCGCCACGGCCAGACGGATTGACGACGCGCTGGTGGACCGGGTGGTGGCCGCCGCAGGTGGCAATCCCTTTGCCGCCATCGAACTGGCGCGCAGCGCCGCTGCCACTGGCGATGGCAAGCTGCCCGCGAGCGTGGCGGATGCCGTGCTCGACCGCCTTTGCGACGTGCCCGCCGACGCGCTCGGCTTGCTCCGGTGGCTGGCGCTGAGCGGCGACGGTTTTGACATCGCCACCGTCGAGGCCCTCGCCCAAGCCGCGCAGGCGCTACCACTGGCGGCACTCGACGCCTGCCTGCAGGCCGGCGTGCTGGTGCCGGCGGGCAGCCGCTACCGGTTCCGCCATGACCTCGTGCGGCAGGCGCTGGTCGAGCAGATGCCGCCGCACCGCCGCGTCAGGCTGCATCGCGAGATCGCCGACCTGCTGGCACAGCAGGACGCCGCCCCGGCCGATGTGGCCCGCCATTGGCTCGAAGGCGGCAAGCCTCGCGAGGCCGCGCCCTTCCTGCTGGCGGCGGCCCGTGACGCCATGCGGCTCGCGGCGTTCTCGGATGCGTTGCGCCATCTCGAGCTGCTTCTGGCCGGTCAGCCCGGGCATGCGGAGGGCCTTCGCCTGCGAGCCGAAGCACTGGACGCGATGGGCGACCCGGCCGCGCTGCCCGCCTACCGCCTTGCCGCGTCGGCGGCCGAAGGCAACGGCGTCGACGACCTGATGGCCAAGGCCGCTCTCGCGCAGGTCAAGCAGGGTGATCCCAAAGGGGCGCTGGTGCTGCTGCAGGGGCTCAAGCCCGCCAGCGTCGACGGCCGGCTGTCGGAGGCGCTGGCCTACAGCGGGGCCGCCGCGCTTGGCGCGACAGACCCGGCCATGGGGACGATCAAGTCGGCGCAGGCGCGCCGCCTGGCGCTGCAGTCGGCGGACACGTCCGCCATCGTGGTGGCGTCATGGGCCCAGGCTGCCGCAGCGCATGCGCGGGGCGAGCTGCACCAGAGCGTCTGGGCCGACCTCCAGGAAACCAGCCAGGTACCGCATCTGGCAGTCAGGGTCTTCGACGGTCATCTGTGCATCACCCAGCGCTTCCTGTACGGGGCACGTCCTTACGCGGACGTCATCGCCTTCGCCGACGCGCTGGCCGCCGAGGCGCGCCGCCTGGGCGCTGCACGCGGGCAGGCGTTTGCGACCACGCTGCGTGGCGAGGCCGAATGGCTGGCGGGCGACCTGGTGGGCGCCCGCCTGCGCCTGCGCGATGGCGCGCGGATGCACCGGGCCATTGGCGGTGCAGTGGGCGAGGCGCTGTCGCTGCAGCGACTGTCGGAGGTGTCGCTACACGAGGGGCGCCGCGAGGAAGCACGCGCACTGCTCGACGAGGCGCTGGACGTGGCGCGCCAGACGGACATCGGTTTTCATCTGCTTGACCGCATCTACGGTACCCGCATCACGCTGCATGCCGACGACCCGCAAGCCGCGCTCCACGTCATGCGGGATGCGGCCGAATCCGTCCGGGGCCCGCTGGAAACCTGTCCGGGCTGCCGGATCACCTTCGCGGTGCCGGCCGCGATCGCCGCCGCACGGGCCGGTGAAGTGGCGCTTGCCGAACAGCACGAGGCGCAATGTGCCTACCTGGCCAATGTGGTCATGCGACTGCCCGCCTGGTACGCGGCGCACGACGAGGTCCGCGGGCACCTGTCACGGGCGCAGGGGGCGGCGGCCGACGAAAGCAGGGCGCACTTTGCCGCCGCCGCCGTGCGCTTTCGCGGCGCCGGCCATCCCATCGATGCGGCGCGCTGTGAGCAACTCGCCGAGCGCACAGCCTGAGGGTCGGCAAGCCACTGGCGCGCGCGCAGCAGGTGGCGGCCGTCGCTCGCGAGCAGGCTGGCGAGGTAGGCGTCGCCGGGCTGGCGCGCCAGGCAGATGGCCGGGTCGTCGTAGGCTGCAGCGAAGAGGCTGGCACCTTGAACGCAGCGTGGGGCAAGCGGTACAACACGGGTTGGATCAACAGCAAGCCCGGCCCGGCCGGAGTTGGCAATCATGTCGGACCGAATCGAGGCGTTTGTCGAGTCGATGAAGATTCGACCCACCGACCGCGTGCTGGAGATCGGCTGCGGCCACGGCGTCGCCGCCTCGCTGATCTGCGCCAAGCTCAGGTGCGGGCTCTACGTGGCGGTCGACCGGTCAGGCAAGATGGTCGAGGCCGCCGCCAAGCGGAATCAAGCCTTCGTCAATGCAGGTATCGCCCAGTTTCTGCAATCGACGCTGGAGTCGCTCGATCTCGGGGAGCAGCGCTTCAACAAGGTGCTGGCCATGCGGGTGCGCATCTTCCATGACCAGCCGGACCTGGCGAAGGACCTGGCCCGGCGCTGGCTGGTGCCCCGAGGCCAGCTGTTCGTGCAGTACGACGAGCCGGAGGCGCAGTGAGTCGCCGGCGCGGTGCCGCGTGTCAACCGACCTGACTTTTCAGCCAGGCCGACGCCGCTCGCTGCTGTTCGGTGTCGAAGCGATGCCCGCCAGCCGTGACGTCAGTCCGGAAGCCCGCATGGCGTCCTGAAGCTTGTGCCAGTCGCGTCCAGGCCTGTTGCACCGCATCCCAAGGAAACAGCGCGTCCTCCGGCGACCCCACCAACATCAGCGGCCTCTGCGCAATCAGCGCGGCCACGTCCGGGTGGTCCAGCTCCGCCGCCAGCCCCGGGTGCGCCATGCTGAAGGCCGATTGCCCCTGCAGCGTGTGCTCGCCGGCGCGCAGCAGGCCTTCGCGCGTGCACATCCAGTGCGCAGCGACGCAGGCCGAAACCTGGTCGCAGACCGCGGCGAGCTGCCAGGCGCGGAAGGCGCCCATCGAAAAGCCGAGCACGGCCACGCGTTTCGGATCGATGCCGGGCTGTTCGCGCAGCCAGCGGTGCGAGCGCAGGTCGTCGCTGGCGATGACGCCGGCCCAGCTGTGGCCGAGCTGCATCAGATGGCTCATCAGCGCCTGCTGGTCGTCGCGCGCGAAGCCGGGGCGACTGCGTTCGCCCCAGCCGAGGGCGTCGATGGCCAGCACGGCGAAGCCGGCGTCCACCAGCGTATCGCCCACGAAGGCGCCACCGTAGTAGCGCTGCACCCAGGCGTCGGCGGACGGGCTGGCCGCCAGCGGACGGACCAGCTTTTCCTTGCCGATGTCGAAGCGCGCGCCGTGGTCGTGCATGACGACGACGGCCGGATGCGGCCCGTCGCCCTTGGGCCGCAGATAGAGGGCCGGCACGCGGTCGCCCAGCGCGCCGCGCAGCGTCAGCGCCCTGGCCGTGTGGCTGCCGCGGTCCTGCTCGGCCAGCACCTCGGCCGCAAAGCCGCTGCCATCGTCACCGGGCTGCAGGATCAGCCGGTGCGCGGCGGCCAGGGCCTCGGCACGCCAGCGGGCATCGGGCCGCCAGGCCAGGCGTGGTCGCCAGCGCCTTCGCAGGCCGCCCAGCGTGTCGTCCAGGCTGTCGGCCGCGGCAAGCAGTGGCCACAGGCCGGCTGCGAGCACCAGCCGCCGGTTCAGCCACCCACCCATGCCGGCAGCGCCAGCGACAGCGCCGGGATGTAGGTCACCGCGAGCAGCGTCGCCAGCAGCGCGCCATAGAACGGCGCGATGGAGCGCATCACCTGGCCCACGCTGACGCCGCCGATCGCGCAGCCGACGAACTGCACGGTGCCCACCGGGGGCGTGTTCAGGCCGAGCGCGCAGTTCACCAGTATGACGACGCCGAACTGTGTCGGGTCCATGCCGGCCTTCATGCAGATGGGCAGGAAGATGGGCGTGCAGATCAGGATGGTGGCCGCCATGTCCAGGAAGGTGCCCAGCACGAACAGCAGCACGTTGACCCACAGGAAGATCAGCCAGGGCCGGTTGCCGCTGAGTTGCGACAGCCACTCGCCCGTTTTTTGCGGCACCTCGTACAGCGCCAGGAAATACCCGAAGGCGGCCGAGATGCCGATCAGCAGCAGCACCACGCCGGTGGTCTTGCAGGCCTTGGCGCAGGCGGCCAGGAAGCCGTGCCAACTCAGCGACTTGTAGGCCAGGCCGGTGACCAGCAGCGCCCAGCACACGGCGGTGGCGGCCGACTCGGTGGCGGTGAACACGCCGCTGAGGATGCCGCCCAGGATGATGACGATGACGAGCAGCCCAGGCAGAGCCGCCAGGAAGGCCGCCAGCACCGGACCCCAGCCGGGAAAGGCGCCGTGCGTCGGGTAGCCGCGTTTCACGGCCACTGTGTAGGCAGCGACCAGGTTGGCGACCGTCAGCAACAGGGCCGGGATCAGTGCCGCCAGGATGAGGTTGAACACGCTCACCGCCGCGATGCCGGCCGTGGCCAGCACGTAGATGATGAGGTTGTGCGAGGTGGGCATCAGCGCGCCCACCAGCGCCGCATGCGTCGTCACGTTGACCGCGTAGTCGGCGTCATAGCCCTCGCGCTTCATCAGCGGGATCATCACCGAGCCCATGGCCGAGACGTCGGCCAGCGGCGAGCCGGCGACGCCGCCGAACAGCGTGCAGCCCAGCACGTTGCTCATGCCGAGGCCGCCGCGCACATGGCCCACCAGCCGATTGGCGAAGGTGACGATGCGCTCGGCGATGCCGCCGTGCAGCATCAGCTCACCAGCGAAGATGAAGAACGGGATCGCCAGGAAGGAAAAGATCTGCATGCCCCCCACCATCTTCTGGAAGACGATGGCCATGGGCAGGTCGGCGGCCAGCACCGTGGCGACCGAGGCCAGACCGATGGAGAAGGCGACGGGTACGCCCAACAGCAGCAGCAAGACAAAGCTGCCGCACATGACCCAAAGTTCCATGCCTTCCACGTCAGACCCCAGCTTCTTTGACTTCGTCTCCGCGCCACAGCGCGATCAGATGTTCGATGCAGAACAACACGATGAGGGCGCCAGCAATCACCAGCGGCAGATAGTCCAGCCCCTCGGGGACGCCCAGCAGCGGCTTGGGCTCGGCCCATTTCAGCGTCAGCCACTCCCAGCCCGCATACGCCATCAGCACGGCGAAGACCAGCACGCAGACATGGATCAGCGCCTCTGCCACGCGCTGCGCGGCCAGCGGCAGCAGGGCGACGAGGGACTCCATGCCGAGGTGGCCAGCATCACGCACGCCCACGGCAACGGCCAGCCCCGTGATGTAGAGGACCAGCAGCAGCGCCACCGGCTCGGTCCAGGTCGGCGAATCGTTGAGCAGGTAGCGGCCGATCACCTGCCATTGCACGCAGATGACCTGCACCACCAGCCCCAGCACGGCCGCGCGCAGCGACCAGCGCGACAGCGTCGCGCACAGCTTGGTATAGGTGTTCACTTGGCGTCCTGGATCGCCTTGGTCAACGCCTGCAGCTCCGGCGTGTTGACGAACTTGGCGATGACCGGCTGCACGGCCTTGCGGAAGGCCTCGCGGTCGGTGTCGATGATCTGCGCGCCGGCGGCCTTCACATCGGCCAGGGCCTTGGCTTCCTGCGCGTCCCAGCGTTCACGTTCCACGACCACCGAGGCCTTGGCGGCGTCGCGCACCTGCTTTTGCTGGTCGGGCGTGAGCTTGTCCCAGATGCGCTTGCTGATGAACAGGCCCTCCGGCGTCATCGAATGCTCGGTGCGGCTGTAGAACTTGGCCGCCTCGAAGTGGCGGAAGCCCTCGTAGCTCGGCACGTTGTTCTCGGCGGCGTCGATCAGGCTGGTCTTGAGGCCCGTGTAGACCTCGCCAATGGGCATGGGCGACGGGTTGGCGCCCAGCGCCGTCATGGCGGCCACCCAGAGGTCGGTCTGCTGCACGCGGATCTTCAGGCCCTTCATGTCGGCCAGCGTCTTGATGGGCTTGCGCGCATAGATGGAGCGGGCGCCGGAGTCGTACAGCGCCAGGCCCACCATGCCCTGGTGCTCGCAGGCCTTGAGGATCTCCTCGCCGGCCGGGCCGTCGAAGGCCTTGCGCATGTGGGCGGTGTCGCGGAACAGGAAGGGCAGCGAGGGCACGAGGGTCTTGGGGCACATGGCCGTCAGCGGCGCCAGGTTCACGCGCGTCATCGCGAGCGCGCCGATCTTGACCTGGTCGATGGTTTCCTTTTCGCTGCCGAGGGCGCCCTTGTTGAAGACCTTGACGGTCAGCGCGCCGCCACTGCTCTTGGCCAGCAACTGGCCCATGTACTTGACGGCGACAACGGTGGGGTAGTCGTCGCTGTTGTGGACGTCGGCGGACTTCAGCTCCAGCGCCCAGGCTGCGGGGCTGAGCAGCGTGGCGGCCAGCAGGGTGAGGGTCTTGTTCATGAGGGGTCTCCTTAGTCGAGCGCGCGATAGCGCAGGTTCGAAAAGCGCGCTTCGCCCTGGCCGGCGGCATAGATCGCCGGACGAAGGCTGGCGAAGCCGCCGGCGGTGTTGTGGTGGTAGCCGCTCACGTCCATCTGGACCGGGAACTTGGCCCAGGGCCGGGTGGCGTCGGCCCGGCTGAAGAGGGTGAGCACATGGCGTGCACAGCGCATTCTCAACTGCAGGCGGCGGCCGATGCCTTCGCCTTTGGGAACGGCTCGTATGTCAAGCCCGTAGCGCAGCAGCCGCAGGCTCCTGGCGTTGGCGCCCATGCCGGCATACAGGCGCGGGCTGTAGAACATCATCAGGCCCATCTGCACGCCTTCGTCGAAGTCCACATCGACCTCGATCTCGAAGGCCGGGTCGCCCTGGATGAAGCCCAGCGGTGGGCTGTCGCCCGGGTCCTTGCCGGTGGCGCGCAGGTGCAGCTTGCCGTCGGCCACGCGAGCGCGCGCCTGCTGACCGGCACCGCCGCTGAGGAACTGCCAGTGGGGCTTCAGCGTCTTGCCGGCAAAGTCATCCGACAGCGCCAGGCCATGCGCCACCGCCTGGCCGCCGGCCGGCATGGGCAGTGGCACGCCGTCATCGACGTCGACATGGAACCAGCCGTCGGCACTCAAGCGCGCCGGCGCCAGCAGCATCTGCCGGCCGAGCGTGTGGAAACTGTTCTCGTAGCCGTGATAGAGCATCCACCAGTCGCCGCGCGGCCCCTGCACCAGGCTGCCATGGCCGCGCGACCACCAGCGCTCGCGGGATGAGCGGGTGCGCATCAGCGGGTTGTGCGGTGCCTGTTCCCAGGGGCCGTCGAGCGTGCGGCTGCGTGCGGCGATGACCATGTGGCCGGTCGGCGGCCCGGCAGTGCCGCCCACGGCCAGCAGCATGTGCCACCAGCCACCGTGGCGCAGCATCTTGGGTCCCTCGGGCGAGAAGCTCTCGACGTCCCAGTCCTCCGGGTAGCGCCAGGGGTCGTAGACATGCTCGACGGGGCCGGCGAGCTTCATGCCATCGGCGCTCAGCTTCACGCGGTCGCCGCCGCTGAGATAGAGCCAGCGCTGGCCGTCCTCGCCCGCCACATGCGTCGGGTCGATATGCCGGTGCAGGCCGAGCGCGACGGGTTTGGACCAGGGGCCCTCGATGCGGTCGGCCCACATGACGAGGATGTCGTTGGGCTGTGCCTTGACCGGCAGGTAGAGGTAGTAGCGGTCGCCGTGCTTGCACAGGTCCGGCGCCCACACGCTGCCCACGGCCTCGTGCAAGGCGTTGGCCAGCGGCCGCCAGTTGACGAGGTCGCGCGAATGCCAGATCAACAGGCCCGGCACGGCCTCGAAGCTGGAGTGCGTCAGGTAGTAGTCGGCGCCGTCCTTGAGCACCGTGGGATCGGGGCGGTCACCGGCCAGCACGGGGTTCAGGAAGGTGCCATCGCCCAGATCGGCCTTGCGCTGGCCCTCGATCCCCTTGTGCCAGGGCTTGCACGGCGGCAGATAGGGCAGGCCGGGCGCCTCGGCGCAATCGACGGCGCTCCAGGCCGGTGGGGCAGCCAGCAGGGCGAGCAGGCTGCGGCGGGCCAGGCTCACTTGACCCCCCGCACGAACAGCGACGCCCAGCCCGCCTTCGGGCTCATGTCGGCCAGGTTCCAGTCCGCCTCGACAAAGGCGCGCTGCGTCGCCCTGCGTTTGGGCAGGCCGTCGGTGTTGTTCTGCGTCTCGTCGTCGATCAACTGGCCACGGTCCTCGGCGATGTCGGACAGCTGCTTGAAGTCCAGCGGGTCGCGTGCCCAGGGGCGTGCGCCGACGTACAAGGGCAGCAGCTTCTCCAGTTCGCGCGGCGGCACCCAGGACAGGCCCGGCGGCAAATAGGCCTCCCGCACCGGCACGATCTCGGCGCTGGTGGTGTAGCGGCCGGTGATGGGCAGCGGCTGGCCATGGCGGTCGACGGCGAGGTTGTCCTGCTCGAAGAGCTGCACATCGCCCACGCCGCCCAGCGTGAACAGCGGCAGCCGCTCGGCCGTGCCGGGCCCCGCGCGGTAGACGTTGCCGACCAGCGTGACCTTGCCGACCTGGTAGGGCTGGCCGACCCATTCGTGCGCGACGAGGTTGTAGTGCACCGCCTTGCCGCCCGGGTTGTAGATCAGGTTGTTGACCATCGCGCCCCAGACCCCGCCCTTGAACAGCGCATTGCGCTCGCGGTTGGATGCATAGACATTGCCCAGCAGCAGGATGCGGTTGGCGTTGTCGTGGATGAGCGTGCCCTTGCTGTGCTCGCCCTTGGCGTGGACCGACTCTCCCAGGCCTTCGTAGACGAGGTTGTGGCTGAAGGTGATGGCGTGGGACGTGCTCTCGCGCCAGGCCTCGGGCGTGGCGCCCTTGAAGCGCGGGCCGCCGACCGACAGGTTCTCGTCGGTGGCCCAGGAGAAGCTGCAGTGGTCGACGATGAGGCGGCGCGCGCCTTCGGACGTCGTGATGCCGTCCTGGTCGCGGCCGCTGCGCCTGGCCCGGCCGTAGGCGCCGGGGCGGACGCTGAGGTGCTGCACGATGACGTCGGCCGCTGCGATCTCCAACTCGCCGCGCACCAGCGTGATGCCGGGGTCGGGCGCGGTCTGGCCGGCGATGGTCACGCGGCCCTCGCGCAGCTTGTAGCCGGCCCCGCCCATGTCGATGACGCCGCCGACCTCGAAGACGACGATGCGCGGGCCCGGCGTGTCCAGCGCCGCCTTCAGGCTGCCCGGCCCGTCGGCCGCCAGGGTCGTCACGCGGATGAGCTTGCCGCCCTGGCCGCCGGCGGTCTGCGCCCAGCCGCTATGGACATAGGTGGCCGGGTGCAGGGGCGCCGTCTTGTCGGCCGCGTGGCAGAGCCCGGTGGCCAGCACCAGGGACAGCAGAAGTCTCATCAGGCGCCGATCAGGTCTTGCATGGCCTCGCGCGGGATCAGCGCGCCGGGATGCTGGATGACGCGGGCCGCGAGCCGGTTGCCGAAGGCCGCCGCCTCGGCGGGCGGCAGGCCGCGCAGGCGCCGGCTCAAGTAGCCGGCGGCAAAGGAATCGCCTGCGGCCGTGGTGTCGACGACGCGCGGCACGGCCTCGGTCGCCACGTCCTGCCATTCGCCGTTCAAGCCCACGCGTGCCGGCAGCGCCCCGCGCTTGATGGCGATCTCGGCCACGGGCAGGGCCTGCGCGGCCGTGACCGCCGTGTCCAGGTCGGGCATGGCGTGCAGGGCCTGGTGGTCGTCGGCGGTGATCAGCGCGATGGTGGACGCCGCGAACGCGCGGCCATACCAGTAGCGCGCATCGGCCGCGGAATCCCACAGCCGCGGCCGGAAGTTGTTGTCGAAGGCGACAACGGCGCCGCGGGCGCGCATGCGCGTCATCAGTGCCAGCACGCGCTCGCGACCGGCCTGCGGCAGGATGGCCAGGCTGATGCCCGACAGATAGAGGGCGTCCAGCGCATCGGCCTGTTCCTCCAAGGCCGTCGCGGCGGTGTCGAAGTAGGACCGCGCCGCTGCCTGGCCGCGCCAGTAGTGGAAGCGCCGCTCGCCGCCGGCGTCGAGCTCGATCAGGTAGAGCCCCGGCACGCGGCCGACCAAGCGTTGCACCAGGCCGGTCTGGATGCCCTCCGCCGCCCAGCGGTCCAGCAGGCCGGTGCTCAGCGAGTCATCGCCCAGCGCTGTCGCGTAGTGCACCCGCAGGTCCGTGCCACCGCAGCGCGACAGGTAGACGGCCGTGTTCAGCGTGTCGCCGCCGAAGGTCTGGCGCAGGTTGCCGAAGGCCTGGCCCTGCAGTTCAAGCATGCATTCGCCCAGGGCGGCGATAGACATCGGGCGGCTGGCGACCGAGGCGGCCGAGGGAGAGAGGTTCACAGGATCTGGAAAATGAAACAACGGTTCAATAAAGATATCCTAGTCGTCCGTTGCGGCTCACATGGTTTACCCCGGGCCGCTGTCGAGCGGGGAGCGATTCCTCAGCGCCTTGAGCGCGGCGTCGGTGCAAGCCCGCGGCCGGGCCGTCGGCCTCGCCGCCCCGGCGTCAGACTTCCGTGGTCAGGGACAGGGGGCCGTCGGCGATCAGCCGGTATTGGCCGCGCCCGGCGCGTTCGATGTGCAGGCCGAAGTCGCGCTCGGCCAGGCGGCGCTCCAGCAGCAGCAGGCGCACGCCCAGGTTGTCCTGTACTTCGGGCAGGCGCAGGTCGCCGCCGGCCAGGCGCAGCTCGCGCGTGCTGAAGGCCGCGCGGCCGCTGTCGATCTGGTCGCGCACCAGCTTGGCGATGATGGCGCCGGCGACGCCCTTGATCAGGTACTCGTCGTTGACGAACACGCTGTGGTCGCGCGGGTAGTGGCGCACGCGCAGCGGCGCGTGCTCGGCCACGGGGGCTTGCGCGGGCGCCGGTGCGGCCAGGGGCTCCTCCACCAGCTCGGCCGTGCGCAGCGAGGCCAGGCCCTGCGCCAGCTGCGCTCCCACGGCCGTCAGCGCGTCCTCGTCGTCATAACTGAAGAACTGGTCGTGCTCGCTCTCCACCAGCAGCGCGCCCACGGTGCGGCCGCGTGCGCGCAGCGGCACGGCCAGCTGGCTGCGCGGCGTCGGCAGGCCGGGCAGGGGAATGGTGTCGGCCATGGCGGCCTGCAGGCCGAGCTGCTCGGCCTTGGTGCGCCACGACATGCCGTAGCTGCACATCTGGCTCATGTGGCCAATGCGGATGGGCACGTTCTCGCGCAGCGCCACGCCAGCCAGGCCGGCCTCGGCCAGCGGCAGCTCGGCGCCGGTGCCGGCCTGTTCGTAGCCGATGCTGGCCAGCGTGTAGAGGCCCTGGCGCTGTTCGTCCAGCAGCCAGACGATGGCGTGGCTGATGCGCAGGTCGCGCTGCAAACCCTCGGTGAAGGCGTTCAGCAGGCCGCGCAGGTCGGGCGCCTCGGCGAGCTGCTCGGACAGGCGCCGCACGCCGGCGGCGAGATCGCAGCGCGGCGCGATCGCCGGCAGCGGATGCACGGGGTCGAGCTTGCGCAGCGACTCGACACGATAGATATCGGCGCCGCGCAGGTGGAAGACCTTCTCCATGCCGGTCTGGGCGGCGATGCCGGCGAGCTTGGCGCGCAGGCGCTCGAAGATCGGACCATCGGCGTCGGTGCGCTCGTAGCGCAGCTGCAGCAGCACCGACACGCCGGTGATCGGGTCCTCCACGCTCAGCGCCACGCGGCCGGTGGCCAGGATGTTGGCGCGGCTGCGGTTGAGGAACTGATAGGTCAGCGCCACATGATCGTCGTCCACGTACTCGGCATGCGAGAGGTAGTTGACATGCGGCATGCCGTCGGCCGCCACCGTGCACATGGCCGGCGGGATGACGCCTTCGAGCAGGCGGCGTACATCGCGCAGCTTGAGAGCACGCCGCTCGGTCTGGGCTCGGGTGGTGTCGCTCATGTCAACAAGTCGATGGCTTGGCCGGCGCCGGGGCCGGGGGTCTGATCCCAGGCCCCGCAGGGGGTGAAACGGATGCCGGCCAGGCTGAGCACGTCGAGGTCGTACCAGATCGACATGATGAAGTCGCGCGTGAAGCCCAGCGGCTCGACCTGGGCGATGAACCTCTCGCGGCAGCGCTCGAACATCGCTGCGTGCTCAGGCGTGGCGGCGAATATCTCGGCGTCCAGCCCCTTCACGTGCAGCGTGCGAAAGCTCCCCGGCTGCGCGGCCACATAGGAGATCCGCCCGCTGGCCGCGGCGGCGGCCAGCAGCTGCTCGCCGGTCTTGGCCAGCAGCAGCACCTCGACGCGCCCGTCGGGCAGCGCCTGCGCGGCCAGCCCGCGGCAGATCTCGGGCTGGCCGTCGGCATGGCTGCCGCCCAGGCGGTGGGAGACGCCGTTTTGCAGATGGGCGGCCCAGTCGGGAGGGAGGCGAGGCACGGTGGCGGTGGTGGTGCAGCGGGGTGCGCGGATGATAGGCATTGCCTCAGCGCCTGGCGCCCAGGTCTTCGAGCTGGGCCAGCGCCGATGGCGAGCCGCTGGTCCTGCCGTGGCGCAGTTAGCAAAGTCTTAACGACCGCTTAGCCAACAACTAGCGGCGCGCTGCCCGGCTTGCGCCGACAGTGGCAGCCATGCCGGCAGCACGCCGGCCCAGACCCCCGAGGACCCCCTGCCAGGGCGCGTTGACCCCCTGACGGGCGGAGCCTCACAGCAACGCAGGATTGCGGCGGAGGACCGTCGCAGCGAGCGGGCGCTGCAGCCCGTCGCCGCGCTGCCGAACTGAAGAGAAACGCCATGACACCGCAAGTCCCATCCACGCCGCGCCGGCTGCCCGCGATGCCCGCCCCGCAGCCCGCCAAGCCGGACGCCCGCGGCCCGGCGCCGCGCAGCGATGTTTTCTGCACGCTGGCATGCCTCGGCAAGCCTCAGGGTGCGGCCTTCAGCCTGGCGGGTTGAGCATGACCGCCGCCACCGCCCCGGCCTCTACGCCGTCCTCCCGGCTGGACGCCATGCTGCTGATCCGCGCCTCTGAGCAGCAGCTGGTCGCGACGACGGCCCCCGGCCAGCCCGGCACCTGCACCTCGGTCGGCCAGGAAGCCTGCGCCCGTCGGCGTCGTCGGCGCGCTGGGCGCCGACGACCGGATGCTGACCGTTACTTGGCGGCTGCCGGTCCAGTTCGTCTGCCAGGCCCAGGTGCACCGCCGCGACACCATGCCGGGCGAGCATGTGGCCGACTGGGTGCACGGCCAATGGCAGGGTGGCCGAGCTGGTGGACGGCAACGATGTGGAGGCCGAACCCCGACCGCGCGGCTTGAGTCAGCGCAGGCTTTCGAGAGCCTCGGCCATCGCCTGGCGGTAGGCCGAGAGCTGTTGCAGGTCGTTGTGCCCGCCGCCTTCGATTCGCAGCAGCCGCGCCTGCGGCAGCACGGCTTGCAGTTTGGCGCTTTCGGCGAAGGGAATGACCTCGTCGCCGTCGCCATGCACCAACAGCACGGGGCCGTGGATGCGCTCGATCACACGGTCCGTGCGAAGCGGGTAGCGCAGCGCCAGCGCTGGCACCCACGGGTAGTACCGGCGTGCCAGGCCGGCCATGCTGGCGTAGGGCGACACCAGCACCGTCAGGTCGGGCTGCACCGAGGCTGCCAGCTCGGCGGCCAGGCCGGTGCCGAGCGAGCGGCCATAGATGACGATGCGCTTGCCGGCATAGCGCGGCGCAACGCTGCGCCACACGGCCATCACGTCGGCATGCAGCTGGGCCTCGCTCTCGATGCGCCCGGTGCTCTTGCCGTAGCCGCGGTAGTCCGGCATGACGAGGTCGAAACCGGTGCGGCGGTAGATCTCGATGTCGGTGAACCAGCTCTGCAGGTTGCCGGCATTGCCATGCAGGAAGAACACCACCCCGCGCGGCTCGGGCAGGCGCAGCTCCAGCACCGACAGCTTCGCACCGGGCACGTCGACCAAGCGCTCGTGTACGTCCGGCTCGGTGGCCAGGCGCGTGTCGGCGGGCAGGGCCTGGGGGAAGAAGAGCAGGCTCTCCTGCTTCCACCACAGCAGCGCCACCGCGGCCAGCCAGGCCAGCAGTGGCAACAGCAACAACGCGGCCGCGATGCGCATCCCGCGGCGGCGCGGCGCGTTCAACGGCAGCTCGCCGCCAGCCAGGTGGCCAGCTGCGGCAGCCAG
>NZ_JBQVNP010000104.1:0-18364 GCF_052436255.1 Roseateles sp.
ACGTTGGTCGTCAATGAGCTCATGGTTCAGCTCCAGTCGAAGTGCGAGGCAGATCGCCTCGCCCTCCAACTTGGCAGAGCCTGAAACCCGACGAGCAATCGTGGTGTTGCCGGAGCGGCTACCGCGCGAGCGGTTTAGTCCACCGCTGCGAAGCGGCCCGCGAGCGCGTCAAGACGCTGCGCCGGTGCACGCGATGTGATCACACAAGGCCCACCCGGCGTCAGCACGAACCTTCGCCGCCGCCAGAGCGGTGTGATCACCTCTGTTGACAAATGAATTCAAACGAATACATTCGCGTTCGTTGGAACTCATTTGAAGGCGGTGCCGCATGGCGACGCAGACGATCACGATGGAGCCCTTGTCGGCTCGCATCCCCAGCGACCTCTACCTGTGGCTGGCCCAGCTGCAGGTGGAAGGCGCCACGACGAACAGCGACAAGCTGCGGGTGCTGCTCTCGCAGCTCAAGCGCCAGCATGACGGCGCCTTTGACTATGTGGCCGCCCATGCCTGGTCGCGGGAGCTGACGCACCGGCTGCGCGAGGCGCTGGTGCGCATCGAAGGCAGCGAGGGCAGGCATTCGGAAGTGCTCAGCGGGCTTGTCGAGCAGGTCACGACGCTGATGGCCCTCGTCATCAGCGGCGCGCCGCAGACCGCCGCTGATGCCGCCAAGCTGGAAGACGCGCTGGTGCGCCGCGCCGCGTTGCTCAGCGAATCCCTGCTGCGCCAGGCCACCACCGCCGCCGCGCATGCGTTTGATCCCGAGGTGGTGCGCCGCCACCTGTCCGTCACCGTCGAGCTCGCCTCGGCACTGAAAGGAGCCTGACATGGCCGATTCCCTGAAGACCCGCGTGGGCCGCGTGATCGCCGGTGGCGTGCATGCGCTGCTGGACAAGATCGAGGACATCAACCCGCATGCCGCCATGGAGCAGGCCATTCGCGAGGCCGACGGCGTCATCGACGAGGTGCGCCACGAGCTCGGCACCGTCAGCGCCAACCGGCATCTGGCCCAGCAGCAGCATGCCAGGCTGAATCGCAGCCATGAGGATCTGAGCGAACAGATCGCGCAAGCCCTGGCTGCACAGCGCGAGGACCTGGCCCGCGCCGCCGTATCACGCCAGATCGACATCGAGGCGCAGATCCCCGTGCTGGAGACGACGCTGGCCGACCTGGCCCGCCAGGAGCAGGAGCTGCAGGGCTTCACCGCCGCGCTGCTGGCCAAGAAGCGCGAGATGCAGCAAGCGCTGGCCGAGTTCCGCAAGAGCCGTGCGGCGACTGAGTCCGCCGCGCAGCCAGTGGGGCAGGGCAACGTGGAGCAGCGCCTGGGCAAGGTCACGGATGCCTTCGACAAGATCTACCAGCGCCAGACCGGCCTGGACGGCACGCAGCGCGCCGGCACGCTGGACCAGGCCGCGCGCCTGAACGAACTGGAGGCCATGGTGCGCGACCACAAGATCGCCGAGCGGCTTGCTCAAATCAAGTCTGGACAGGCGTGACACTCCTGCCCGTCCGCAACCCCGGAACGTCCAGATGAAACTGTTCACCTCGCCCGAGACCTTGCCCTTCGGCGTTGCCGTGGCGCTCATCGTCGCCATCGCCTTGCTGGAGGGCCTGGGCATGCTGGTGGCGCTCAGCCCCAGCAATGTCATCGACGACCTGCTGCCCCAGGCCGTGCCTGAATCGGGCCTGGACCGCGTGCTCGGCTGGCTGCACCTGGGCCGCGTGCCGGCACTGGTGCTGCTGCTGCTCTTCCTGCTGGGCTATGCCCTGTTCGGTTATGCGCTGCAGAAGGTGGCGTTCAACCTGCTTGGCGGCTTCCTGCCGGGCTGGCTGGCGGGGCTGCTGGCGGTGCCGCCGGGCCTGGCCACGGTGCGTGGCCTGGGCTCGTTGGTGGCCCACATCATCCCGCGCGACGAAACCACGGCCGTCAGCGAGCAGTCGCTGGTGGGGCGCGGCGGTGTCGTCAGCGCCGGCGCGGCGCGGCGCGGCCTGGCGGCGCAGGCGCGCGTGCGTGATGCCCATGGCCGCGTCCACTACCTGATGGTCGAGCCCGACCTGGACGAGGAAGTGTTCGAGGAAGGCGCGCAGATACTGATCGTGCGCAAGGCCGGGGCCTTCTACCGCTGCATCGCCAACCCGCATCCCAACCTGATCTGACAACAAGGGAGTTGAAGAAGACATGGACAACCTGATCGAAATCTCCGCCATTGCCGGCATCGGCCTGCTCGGCCTGCTGACCATCGGCTTCATCTTCGCGCGCCTGTACAAGCGCAGCACCAAGGAACTGGCCTTCGTGCGCACCGGCCTGGGTGGCCAGAAGGTCATCATGGACGGCGGCGCCATCGTGCTGCCGATCTTCCACGAGCGCGTGCTGGTCAACATGAACACGCTCAAGCTCGAGGTGGTTCGCCGCGAGCGCGAGAGCCTGATCACCAAGGACCGCATGCGCGTCGATGTGACGGCGGCCTTCTTCGTGCGCGTCAAGCAGACCGAAGAAGCGGTCAGCACGGCGGCCCAGACGCTGGGTGCGCGCACCATGAGCCCGAACGAGCTGAAGGCGCTGGTGGAAGACAAGTTCGTCGACAGCCTGCGCGCCACGGCGGCGACCATGACCATCCAGGAGCTGCAGGACAAGCGCCGCGACTTCGTGCAGGCGGTGCAGAACGCCGTGGCCGAAGACCTGGAGAAGAACGGCCTTGAGCTGGAGTCGGTGTCTCTCACCAGCCTGGACCAGACCGACAAGCAGTTCTTCAACCCCAACAACGCCTTCGACGCCGAGGGCCTGACGCGCCTGACCGAGCAGACCGAGGCGCGCCGCAAGCAGCGCAACGATGTCGAGCAGGACACCGAGGTGCAGGTGCGCACCAAGAACCTGGAGGCGAGCCGCCTGAAGCTGACCATCGAGAAGGACCAGGAGTTCGCCTCGCTGACGCAAAAGCGCGAGATCGAGATGGCCCGCGCCGAGCAGTCCGCGCAGATCGCCTCTCAGCAGGCCGAGCGCAACCGTGAGGCCGAGACGGTGAAGATCGAGGCCGAGCGCCAGGTGGGGCAGCGCAAGATCGAGGCCGAGCGCGAGATCAAGGCTGCGGAGATCGAGAAGACCCTCGTCATCCAGACGCGCGAGATCGAGCAGGAGCGCCAGACCGAGATGAAGCGCGCCGAGCAGCGCAAGCAGGTCGAGATCGCGCGCCAGGACACGCAGATCGCCATCGCGACCAAGTCGCGCGAGCAGTCCGAGGCGGACGCCGCGGCCAATCTGGCCCGCGCCGAAGCTGTCAAGGCCGAGGAAACCGTCAACACCGCGCGCCAGGTGGCGGTGGCCGAGCGCGACAAGGCGATTCAGCTGATCGAAGCCAGCAAGGACGCCGAGCAGAACGCCATCGCGGTGAAGGTGTCGGCATCGGCCGAGAAGGAAGCGGCCATCGACCGCGCCGAGGCCTTGACCATCGAGGCCAAAGCCAAGCAGGCCGCGGCGATCGCCGAGGCCGAGGGCCGCCGTGCGATCAACGAGGCGCTGAACACGCTGTCGGCCGCGCAGGTCGAGCTGCAGGTGCGCACCCAGCTGCTGCAGCAGCTGCCGGCCATCCTGGCCGAGGCCGTCAAGCCGATGGAGCACATCGACTCCATCCGCATCGTGCAGGTCAACGGCATGCCGGGCCAGGGTGGCGGCCCGGAAGGCGGCGGTGTCGGTGGTTCTGGAGCAGGCGCCACCTTCCCCGAACAGGTCATGAACTCGGCCCTGCAGTACCAGATCGCCAAGCCCCTCGTCGATGCGGTGATGCATGACGCCGGCCTGTCCAATCAGGGCATCACCGGCATTGCTCACAACCTGGCAAGCATGCTGAAGCCGGCCCCGGCCGCACCCGCGCCCGTGACGGCGGCGGACTGAACGTCAGGACGAACGGGTCGGCGCGCTCGGCGCCTTCATCGCAGGCATGGCGCTGCGCTTGGGCCCCTGGCTGAAATCCGCCGGGAGCTTCATCAGCGCGGGGTCGGGCTCGCCGCGCCTGATCTTCTCCAGCCGGTAGTTCTGCTCGCCCGAGCGCGGGTCGGCGTCGCGGCTCTGGATGGTGAGCATCAGCTCCGGGCTGCGCCAGACTTCGCGCGTGCTGACGATGGGCTTCTCGTTGCCGATCCTGCCGGCCTCGATGGTCCAGGTCGTGCGCTCGCCGTTGACCTTGACGCCGTCGACCTCCTTGCTCGGCAGCGCCGTGGTCACGCCGCCCTCGCGCGCCAGCATCGGGCCTTGCAGCAGCGGCATGGGCGGCACCGGCGGCACGGGGATGGCCATCGGCGCTGGCGGTGCGGGTTGGGCCGGCATGGCAGGCAGCGGGGGCAACTCGCTGGCGCGCAAGACGCGCAGTTCGCGGCGGCGTTCCACGGCGCTGGCGCCCGACGCGGGCGGCGCCGCCGGCACGGTGAACTCCCGCTCAATGACGATGCCCGGTTCGCCGGCCTGGGCTTGCGCGCGGCTGCGGATGCGCTCGGCCTCCACGGTCCGGGCGTTCTCGGCCACTCGCCCGCCCCATTCCTTCCAGCGCGCGGCCTGCTCCTTCATGCGTTCACCCCAGTCCTGCATCGAGGCCTGCCAGGCGGCATGCGCCGCGGCATCGGCACCGGGCGCCCAGGCCACCGTGCCACGCAGCCGCTGCACGCGCTTCTGTTCGGGGTAGACGGCCCACGCCTCCTTGGCCACCGGGTCATTCAGGTAGACGACCTTGGGCCCGCCCTCGCGCTGCACTTCGCGCCGCGTGCGGCCCTCGCCGTCGCGGCAGAGCTGGCTCTCCTGCTTGCGCACGATGCGGTTGCCGTCACCCAAGGTCTGCACGTGCTCGTGCACGGCCGTGGCGCAGTAGGGCGCGCCGCGCACGACGCGCTCGCCCGCCAGCTCGCGGCCGGCGAAGGCCAGCGCCTGGTCGCCCAGCGCGATGCGCACGGGCATGTCCGACAGGGCCAGCTGCACATGGCGTTCGATGTCGCGCCCGAGGTCGCGTTCGATCCCGGCGTCGTTCGCCAGTGCGGTGGCCGAGGCCGCCAGGGCGATCAGCGTCAAGCCGGTCAGGGGTGTCTTCATGGTGCTACCTCCAGGATGCGCACGGCCAGCAACTGGCCGCTCGGGTTCAACATCAGTTCGGCCCGCACCGTCTCGTCGGCGCGTGCGGCGTCGAAGGGCAGGCCGAGCAGGGCCAGACGCTCGCGCGGCAGCTCGGCCGGCTGCAGCCAGACCGCGACGCTGCGGCTGGCGGCCAGCGCGGCGCGGAACTCGCCTTCCGGCACCAGCGGGATGAAGCCGGTGCCTGTCGCCGGCTCGGCCCGTGCCGTCCGGGTGCCGGGTGGGTCCAGCAGCAGCATGGCGCTCAGCAGCACAGCGGCCGTGGCACCGAGGGCGCCGCCGCCCCAGGCCAGGCGACGCAGCCAGCGTGGCTCGTGCGCCTCGGCAGACTCGGCCACGCTGCGGTGCACGCGCAGCACGCGCTGCTGCTCGGTCAGTCGCGCCAGCTGCGCGGCCTCCTGGTCGGCGCCCGGTTGGAGCCGGTTGAACGCCGTCCGGGCCGGCCTCAGCCAGTCCGGGGTGTCGTCGTGAATGCTCATGGTCGTTCTCCCACGGCCAGCAGGTCGGCCAGGCGCTGGCGGGCGCGGTGCAGGCGGGTGCGCAGCGTGTCGGTGCTGACGCCGGCAATCGCCGCAGCGTCGTCGTAGCTGCGCTCCTGCAGGTCCACCAGCACGATGGCCTCCCGCTGCGGCCAGCTCAAGGACCGGATGGCGGCCCACAGGACCTCATGCCGCTGGGCCCGGTCCAGCCGCGCGTCGCTGGCCAGCGTCAGCTCGACGCCGCCGCTGTCGGTGTCGAGCGCATCGTCCAGCGACACATGCCGGCGTGCATCGCGCCACTGATTCAGCAACTGGTGCCGTGCCATGCCGGCCAGGTAGGCGCCCAGCGAGCCGCGGTCCGCCCGGTAGCCCTGCGGCCCGCGCAGCAGTTGCGCGAAGGCCTCCTGCACGGCGTCCAGCGCCGCGGCCTCGTCGCCGGCCAGCGCCAGTGCGTAGCGGTAGACCGAGCCGCTCTCGCGCCGGTAGACCAGCGCCAGCGCGTCGGCGTCGCCAGCGGCCACACGGGTCAGCAGCGCGGCCTCATCGCCTGCGGCGGACGCGGCCGGCGCGACGAAGCCGAGGCGGGTCAGCCAGCTCATGTCGGTGTAGATACACGAAGGGCCTGCGGGTCTTGCATGCTGCTATTGAGCGCGCCGAGGCCATGTCGTTACCCCGGACAAACCCGTCGTCACTTTCGGCATGGGGGCGGCGCGGCATGATGCTGCCCACCCGGAAAAAGGAGATTGCCGCATGCTCAAGCTGCAAGGCATCGACCATGTCGTGCTGCGCGTCATCGACCTCGACGCGATGGTCCGCTTCTATGTCGACACGCTCGGCTGCGCCGTCGAGCGCCGCCAGGACGAGATCGGCCTCGTGCAGCTGCGCGCCGGCCGCTCGCTGATCGACCTCGTGCCCGTCGACGGCAAGCTCGGTCGCATGGGCGGCGCGGCGCCTGGCGCCGAGGGCCGCAACCTGGATCACTTCTGCCTGCGCGTCGACGCCTTCGACGCCGATGCCATTCGCGCCCATCTTGCGGCGCATGGCGTCGAAGCCGGCAAGACCGAGAGCCGCTACGGCGCCGAGGGCGAGGGGCCTTCCCTCTACCTGAGCGACCCCGAGGGCAACGTCGTCGAGCTCAAGGGCCCGCCGGGGCCTGTCCCCTGAGACGCTGTGGCTCTGTGGCGCTGTGGCGCTGTGGCGCTGTGGCGCTGGGCGCTGGGCGCTGGGCGAGGCGCCGGCAGAATCGTCCCCCATGCCCGCCCTGCCCACCAAGCTGCCCAATACCGGCACCACCATCTTCACCGTCATGTCGGCCCTGGCCACCGAGCATGGCGCCGTCAATCTCGGCCAGGGTTTTCCGGACTTTGGTGCCGACCCGGCCCTGCTGCAGGCGGTGACGGACGCCATGGTCGCCGGCCACAACCAGTACCCGCCGATGAGCGGGGTGCCGGCGCTGCGCCAGGTGGTGGCGGCCAAGCTGAACGGGCTGTACGGTTCGGCCTACGACGCGGATCTCGACATCACCATCACCGCCGGCGGCACGCAGGGGATCTTCACCGCGTTGCAGGCCTGCGTCGGCGCGGGCGACGAGGTCATCATCCTGGAGCCGGCCTACGACAGCTACGACCCGGCCATCCGCCTCGCCGGCGCCAGGCCGGTGGGCGTGCCGATGACGCCGGACTACCGCATCGACTGGGCGGCGGTGCGCGCTGCCATCACGCCGCGCACGCGGGCCATCGTCATCAACACGCCGCACAACCCCAGTGGCCGCGTCGCCACGCACGACGACCTGCTGGAGTTGCAGTGCCTGGCTGAACAGCACGACCTCTTCGTCATCAGCGACGAGGTCTACGGGCACATGGTCTTCGACGATGCGCCGCACGAGAGCGTGGCGCGCTACCCGGCCCTGCGCGAGCGCAGCTTCCTCGTCAACAGCTTTGGCAAGACCCTGCATGTGACGGGCTGGAAGGTCGGCTTCGTCGCCGCACCACCGGCGCTGTCAGCGGCCTTTCGCCGCTTGCACCAGTACACGGTGTTCACCGTTCACACCCCGACGCAGCATGCGATCGCGGCCTATCTCGCCAACCCGGCGCCATGGCAGGGCCTGAGCAACTTCTACCAAGCCAAGCGCGATGCCTTCCGCGCGGCGCTGGCCGCCACGCCGTTGAAACTGCTGCCTTGTGAGGGCACTTACTTCCAGACGGTGGACTACAGCGCCGTGTCGGATCTGCCCGAGCTGGAGTTCGCCAAATGGCTGACCACCGAGATTGGCGTCGCGGCCATCCCGCTGTCGGTCTTCTACCAGCAGCCCCAGGAGCGCCGGCATGTGCGGTTCTGCTTTGCGAAGCGGAATGAGACGCTGGCCGAGGCCGCGAGCCGGCTGAAGGACCTTGCCGGCCGGCCATGAAAAAGGGCGGCCAGGCCGCCCTTGTCCGTCGCGGCCGAAGCCGACTCAGTTGCCGCAGCCCAGCGAGGCGATGCGGTCGCGTGCGGCCTTGGCGCGCACCAGGCCGAAACCGAACTTGACGTCGCGGCCGGCCGCGCCGAGGTCTTCGGCGCTCTTGGTCAGCGTGCTGCGGATCTGCGCAGCCGTGCAGGTCGGGAAGTAGCTCCACACCAGGGCGGCGACGGCGGACACATGCGGCGTCGCCATCGAGGTGCCGTCGAAGAAGGCGTAGTTGGTGGCGGTGACCGCCACCGTCGCGCTCTGGCCCAGCTGGTTCTTCATCGCCGCGCCTTCCGTGTCGGAGGCCGTCACCGAAGGAATCGTCGTGACCGTCGTGCCCAGGGTGCCGCCGAAGCCGCCGGCCGCGTTGTTGTAGACCACCGCGCCGACACCGCCGCTGGCCTGGCAGTTGCTGACCTTGGTCGAGAAGTCCACCGTGCCGCGGGCGATCAGGCAGACCTTGCCGTTCATGGCGGGATCGGTGGCGTTGCCGATGCCGAAATCCGCGAGCGGCGCGGTGGCGGTCTTCTTCGGCGAGCCGTCCATCGCGCCCGGTGCATAGGCCACGCCGCCGACGCTCAGGTTGGAGCTGGAGCCGCCGCCCATGGGGACGGTCGACAGCACATTGACGCCCGGCGCCGAGAGTTCAACCGTGCTGTTGTACTGGGAAAACGTGGCCCAGGCCTTGGCCTCGTCCAGCGCCCCGACCGACACCACGCTCGGGTAGCCCGCCGGGTAGGAGACGGCCGTCGTGCCGTCATTGCCAGCGGCTGCAATGGACAGCACGTTCTTGCTGAGCAGCGACGCAAAGGCGCGCTCCTCCGTCTTGCTGGCGCGGCCGCCACCCAGCGACATGCTGATCACGTTCGCGCCTGCCGCGCCGCACTTGTTGGCGGCCGTGGTCAGCGTGGACGAATAGGCCCAGCCCGCGGCGCCGAACACCTTGACGATGTGCAGCTTCAGCTGCCGGTTGGCGTTGACGCCTACCACGCCGACGCCGCCGTTGTTCAGCGCCGCGATGGTGCCGGCCACATGGGTGCCGTGGTGGTTTTCGTCGGTGTACCACCAGCCGGTGCCGCTGTCGTATTCACCCGTGATGCGGGTGGCGTCCGCATCGAGGTCTTCATGGCCGCGGGCATAGCCCGAGTCGATGATGCAGACCTTGCGGTTGGCGGCGTAGGTGTCCGGCAGCTGATCGGCCTGGACCATCTGGATGCCATAGGGCACCAGCTGGCCCAGCGCATAGGGGGCGCCGGTCGAGGGGCTGGTGCCGGCCAGCGGATAGCGCTTCACGTCTTCCTCGACGTATTCGATGTTGGGGTTGTGCGCCAGGCCCTTCAACGCCTGGACGGGCACCTCGATGGCCATCGCGTCCATGCCTTCGATCTCATGCACGACGCGGCCCTTGGCGGTGGCCACGGCCGCGCGGCCTTGTGCCGCGGCGCCCGGCTTGAACATCACGATGACACGATTGGTATCAGGGGCGGCCTTGGCGCTGCCCATGCACAAGGCGGCGGCGGCAGCGGTCAGCGAGAGCAGCGCGGTGCGCGTCGAGAGATGGAGTTTCATGGGGGTATTCCAACGATGGCGGGGTCGCGCAGCGGCTTGTGGGCCGCGCGGATGACGAGGACGCGATGGTAGGAAGGGCTGCCCTCGATCTCAAAGTGGTATTCGCCCGCTCCGGGTTTGCGGGGATTGGCGCGAGCTGCGAGCTGCCATTGCGCTGGCACGCCCCGTGCTAACCCTGGGGTGGGCAAGGCCGGCATGCAGCCGAGGGAGGCGCCGGTCGTGACCCAGATCACGGAGGAAGTCATGTCGCACCACCAGCGTGCAGTGCCCGATGCACGAAAAGCGGGTGCCGCGCCCAAACAAACGGCAGGCGAGGTCTTTGGCAAGTTGATCAACCTCTCCGGCCGGCGTCGTTTCACGTCGCAGCGGCTGGTGCTGTTCGCGGTGCTGGCCTTGCAGGGCCGGGGGGGCGCGCTGACCACCGCGCATGACGCGTTGACGACCTTCCGCGAGGCCCATCGCTCCCTGACCGAAGGCGAACTGTCGCCAGGCGTGCTGGGCGGCGAGCTGGAGCAGGCCTATTTCGGTGCCGACCGGGCCGATGAGCGCATCGGCGGCTTCATCGGCCTGGCGCAGCGCGCGCTGGACGCGATCGGTACCGAGGCCCGCAGTGCGCCGGCGCTGCTGGAGGAACTGGTGGATAGCGTCACGCCGCTGCTGGCCGTGCTGAACCGGCTGACCCAGCTCTACGAGGACCTGGCCCGCCAGCAGGCGGCCAGCGCCAAGAAGCAGCTCACGGCGGTCATGGGTGATATCGAGCAGATCGCCAAGCATGCTCGCATCGTGTCCTTCAACGCCCAGGTGGTCGCGGCCCGGGCCGGCGCCTCGGGCCGTGAGTTCGCTGTCGTGTCGGGCGAGATGACGCACATCACCGGCCAACTCGATGGTCTGGTGCGCGAGGCGGTGCGCAGCGCGGTGGCTTGAGCGGGATGACCGTTCAGGCTGCCGGGCGCAGCGGGCAGCTCGCGCCCGTCTCGGGTGTGCCGGCCAATCGACTGGCCAGTTCGGCACGCAGCCCGTGAAGGGCTGTGATGCGTTCGTCGATGTCCGCCAGCTTGCGCTGCAGCGTCGCGCGCAGGGCCGGGCCGGCATCCTCGCCTTGCGTGAGCAGGGGCAGGTCGGCCGCGATCTCGGCCAGCGTGAAGCCCAGCTGCTGGGCGGTGCGCACATAGCCCAGCCACTGCACGGCCTCCTCGGGGTAGTCGCGGTAGCCGTTGTCGCTGCGGCGCGCCTGCAGCAGGCCGCGCTTCTCGTAAAAGCGCAGGCTGTCGCGGCTCAGGCCGGTGCGGGCGGAGAGGGTGCCGATCTGCATGGCTTAGGTGCTCAAGGGGCTTGACCTTGGAGCGTACTCGAGGGTGGAGCATGCGCGCCTTCGTCACTCCTCGAGGCCCAATGCTCGCCTTCAGCCCCACGCAATTCCGCCGTGTCGTCTTCGCCAGTGCCGCCTATGACTTTGTCGTCACGGCACCCTTCGCAACGCCCTGGACCTTTGCCATCGCCTTCGGCCACCTCGGCGGGGTGAACCAGGCCCTGGGCGGCCAGTCCTTGCCGGTCTTCGAACCCATGCAGATGCTGTTCGCGCTGCTGATGGGCAGCATCGTGCTGGTCTGGTCGGTGCTGAGGCTGCGCGGCCCGACCCAGCAGTACGGCCGCTACGACGCGGCTGCACGGCTGTTGTTCAGCTTGTGGATGGCCTGGGCCTGGGCCCAGACCGGCGAGCCGGTGCTGCTGCTCTTCCTGCTGCCTGAACTCAGCTGGGCGGTCGCACAGCTCTGGCCCGTGAGGCGCGATCCTCAGCCCGCCCTTTCGAGCATGGCCTGAAGTAACACATTGCACCCTGCCTCGATGTGCTCGGGCTTGGCGTCCTCGATCTCGTTGTGGCTGATGCCGTCCTTGCAGGGGATGAAGATCATGCCGGCCGGCGCCAGCCTCGCCATGTAGACGGCGTCGTGGCCGGCGCCGGAGACGACCGGCATATTGCTGTAGCCCAGCGTTTCGGCCGCCTTCTGCACGGCGGCGATGCAGTCGGCGTGGAAGGGCTGGGCGGGGTAGGCGCTCACCGGCGTGATCTCGATGGGCAGGCCGCTTTCGGCCGACAGCTTGGCCGCGACCGAACGGATGTCCGCATCCATCGCCTCGCACAACTCGTCCGTCGCGTTGCGCAGGTCGATGCTGAACTTCACGCGGCCGGGGATGACATTGCGGCTGTTGGGATGCACCTGCACCATGCCGACCGTGCCGCGCCCATGCGGCGGGTGGCGGTGGGCGCAGGCGACCACCTCCTGCATCAGCTTCACCGCCACCTGCAGGGCGTCCTTGCGCAGCGCCATCGGCGTGGGGCCGGCGTGGGCCTCCATGCCGGTGACGACGCAGTCGTACCAGCGGATGCCCAGCACGCCGGTGACGACGCCGATGGTCTTGTCGTGGTCTTCCAGCACCGGGCCCTGCTCGATGTGGGTCTCGAAGTAGGCGCCGATGGGGTGGTCGCCCGGCACCTGCTGACCGACGTAGCCGATACGTTCCAGCTCGCCCTTCACCGTCTTGCCTTCGGTATCGGTGGCCGCGTAGGCATGCTCCAGCGTGAAGGCCCTGGCGAACACACCCGAGCCCATCATGACGGGCACGAAGCGCGAGCCTTCTTCATTCGTCCAAAAGGCCACCTCGATGGGCGCCTCGGTCTCGATGCCGTGATCGTTGAGCGTGCGCACGACCTCGATGCCGGCCAGCACGCCGTAGTTGCCATCGAACTTGCCGCCGGTGGGCTGGGTGTCGATGTGGCTGCCGGTCATGATCGGCGGCAGGCTGTTGTTGCGGCCGGCGCGGCGCATGAAGCCGTTGCCGATCTGGTCGATGGTGACGGTCATGCCGGCTTCGCGTGCCCAGCGGGTGACGAGGTCGCGGCCCTGCTTGTCGAGGTCGGTCAGCGTCAGCCGGCAGACGCCGCCTTTCTCGGTGGCGCCGATCCGGGCCAGCTCCATCAGCGATTCCCACAGGCGTTGGCCGTTGACGCGCAGCTTTGTGATGTCGGTCTGGGTGACGGCGGTGTCCATGATGGATTCCTCAGAGCTTGGTGCCGAAGCGCAGCTTGTTGTGGTCGGGGTCGACGAGCAGGAACTCGCGCACGCCCCAGGGCATGTCTTCGATGGGCTTGAGCGGCTGCACGCCCTTGGCGATGAAGGCGGCGTAGGTGGCATCGGCGTCCGGCAGCCAGAAGTAGACGGCGCCGCCGGGCGCACAGTCGCCGGCGTGGCCAGTCAGGAAGATCGTCTGGCCGTCACGGGTGATCTGCAGGAAGAGCGGCAGGCCAGGCTCGAACTGGTGCTGCCAGTCGATGCTGAAGCCGAGTTGGTCGATGTAGAACGCCTGCGCGCGTGCTGCATCGGTCATGCGCAGCTGCGGGATGACGGTCTGCATGGCGGCTTCAGCGAGCGACCGCAGTGGGCGCGAGGTCGTGGGCGCGCTTGGCCGCCGCATCGAACTGCGGACCGTAGGGTGGGCGCTTCAGGTAGCGGCCCTTGCCTGCTTCAGCGCGCAGCTCGCCACGGGCGAACACGACGCGGCCCTGGGCGATCGTGTGGCTGGGCACGCCGCGCACGGTGCGGCCCTCGAAGATGTTGAAGTCGTTCCTGGAGAACTGCGTCTTGGCACTCAGCGTCTTGGTGCCTGCCGGGTCCCACAGCACGAGGTCGGCATCCGATCCTTCAGCGATCACGCCCTTGCGCGGGTACATGTTGAACAGCTTGGCGGCGTTCGCCGAGGTGATGGCGACGAATTCGCTGGGTGTGAGCCGGCCGGAGTTGACGCCGGCATCCCACAGCACGGCCATGCGCTCCTCGACGCCGCCGCAGCCGTTGGGGATCTGCGCGAAGTTGTCCTTGCCCGCGGCCTTCTGGCCGGCGCAGAAGGTGCAGTGGTCGGTCGCGGTGGTGTGCAGCTGACCGCTCTGCAGGCCGCGCCACAGGAACTCCTGGTGGATCTTGGGCCGGAAGGGCGGGCTCATCACATAGGCCGCGGCCGTGGCGAAATCGGGGTCGCGGTAGACGCTGTCGTCGATCAGCAGATGACCGGCCAGCACCTCGCCGTAGACACGCTGGCCACGGGCCCGCGCCCGCGCAATCGCCTCGGCGCTTTCGATGCAGCTGACATGCACGATGTAGATGGGCACGCCCAGCACGTCGGCAATCGCGATGGCGCGGTTGGCCGCTTCGCCTTCGACCATGGGCGGGCGGGACAGCGGGTGGCCTTCGGGGCCGGTGATGCCCATCTTGGCCACCTCGGCCTGCAGCAGGTAGACCAGCTCGCCGTTCTCGGCGTGCACGGTCGGCATGGCGCCGAGTTCGAGCGCACGCTTGAAGCTGTTCACCAGCGTCTCGTCGTCGCACATGATGGCGTTCTTGTAGGCCATGAAGTGCTTGAAGCTGTTCACGCCTTCCTCGCGCACCAGTGTGCCCATGTCGTCGCTGACCGACTGGTCCCACCAGGTCACGGCGACGTGGAAGGCGTAGTCGCTGGCCGACTTCTCGGCCCAGCCGCGCCAGGTGCGGTAGGCCTCCATCAGCGGTTGCTGCGGGTTGGGGATGACGAAGTCGATGATGCTGGTGGTGCCGCCCGCCAGGCCGGCGGCGGTGCCGGTGAAGAAGTCGTCCTGCGTGACGGTGCCCATGAAGGGCAGCTGCATGTGGGTGTGCGGGTCGATGCCGCCGGGCAGCAGGTACTGGCCGGTGCCGTCGAGCGTCGCGGTGCCGGCCGGTGCCTCGCGCACGGCGCGCTCGCCCAACGCGGCGATGTGGCCGTCGACACAGAGCACGTCGGTGCGGGACTCGGCATCGGCATTGACGACGACGGCACCGCGGATCAACAGGGAACTCATCGCGAACCTCCGCGTGGCATCAAGAAGAAATAGACCGTGCCGGACACGGCCAGGCTGAAGAACCAGCCGAAGTCGAACAGGGTGACCAGGGCCGGCGCGACCGAGGCCCTGTCGACGACGCCCGACACCACCAGATAGCCCGGCAGGCAGGGCAGCACGCCTAACGCGAGGGCGATCAGCGCGCGCAGGTTCCAGCCGCTGTTGTACTCGTAGTCGCCGCCGCGCCGGTAGAGGTCGGTGCTCTTGAGTTCAGTGCGGCGGATCAGGTAATAGTCGGTCAGCAGGATGCCGGCGATGCCGCCCAGCAGCGTGCCGTAGCCGCCCAGCCAGGTGAAGAGGTAGCCGCCCGAGGTGGCCAGCAGCTTCCAGGGCATGAAGAGCAGGCCGATGACGGCGGCGATCAGGCCGCCCATGCGGAAGCTGATCTTGCTCGGCGCCAGCTGCGAGAAGTCGTAGCTGGGCGAGACCAGGTTGGCCGCGACATTCGTCGTCAGGTTGGCCAGCAGGATGACGAGCAGGCCGATGCCCGCGGCCACCGGGCCCATCTTGGCGAGCAGGGCATCGGGGAAGAGCTCGGCCTTGCCGTAGAGGATGGCGCTGGCCGAGAAGCCGATGACGCCGACCATGGAGAACAGCGCCATCGGGACCGGCAGGCCGATGGCCTGGCCCAGGGTCTGGTCGCGCTGCGTCTTGGCAAAGCGCGTGAAGTCGGGGATGTTGAGCGCCAGCGTGGCCCAGAAGCCCACCAGGCCGGTCAGCGCCGCCCAGGTGTTGGGGCCGCCCGGCACTTCCTTGGCCGGCAGGCCGAAGAGCTGGGCGCTGGGCACGGCCAGCATCAGCGCGACGACCAGTGCGATGGAGGCTGCGATCATCAGCGGCGCGGCGATGACCTCCAGCAGCCGGATGGACTCGGTGCCGCGCCAGATGAACCACAGATGCAGTGCCCAGAAGGCCATGAAGCAGGCGAACTGCGAACTGCTGATGGTTTCCCCCGGCCCGGGCGCGGACAGGCCAAAGCCCAGCACGTTCAGGAAGCTGTGCAGCGCCAGCGCGCCGAAATAGCAGTTGATCGAGAACCAGCCGCAGGCCACCAGCCCGCGCAGCACGGCCGGCAGGCTGGCGCCCTTGACGCCGAAGGACGCCCGCGCCAGCACCGGGAAGGGGATGCCGTGCTTGGGTCCGACGCGGCCGATCAGCAGCATGGGGACCAGCACGATGCAGTTGGCCAGCAGCACGAGGAAAACCGCCCGTTGCCAGCTGAAGCCCTGGTCGAGCATGGCGCTGGCCATCGTGTAGGTCGGCACGCAGACCACCATGCCGACCCACAGCGCCGCGAAGTCCTTCCAGCGCCAATGGCGCTGGGCGGCTGTGGTGGGCAGCAGGTCGGCGTTGGACAGCGTCGAATCGGGAGCGGTCATCGGGGTCCCTCGGAAGGAGAAATGCAACCACGGAGGCACAGAGGCACAGAGAAGTTCAAAGGCCGTTCCTCTGTGTCTTTGTGTCTCTGTGGTCGCGTTTGGTTTTCAAGTGTTCTGCGGGAAAGCAAATTGCGGGCCCTTGGGCAGGGAGTCCGGCCAGCGCTGCATGACCGCCTTGTGCCGCGTGTAGAAGCGCACGCCTTCAGGCCCGTAGGCATGGTGGTCGCCAAACAGGCTGCGCTTCCAGCCGCCAAAGCTGTTGAAGGCCATGGGCACCGGCAGCGGCACGTTGACGCCGACCATGCCGACCTGGATGTGGTGCACGAACTCGCGCGCCACATGGCCGTCGCGGGTGAAGATGGCCACGCCGTTCGCATATTCGTTGGCTTCAATGAGCGCAATGGCTGCGGCGAGGTCGGGCACGCGCACGACGCAGAGCACGGGGCCGAAGATCTCCTCGGTGTAGCAGCTCATCTCGGCTGACACGCCGTCCAGCAGCGTGCCGCCGACGAAGAAGCCGTCCTCAAAGCCCGGCACGCGCAGACCGCGGCCGTCGACAACCGCCTTCGCGCCGGCCTCGACGCCTTCGCCGATCAGCCTCTCCACGCGCTGCTGCGAAGCCCGCGTGATCAGCGGACCCATCTCGATGCCCGCGCCGTTGCCCTCGCCGATCTTCAGCGCGGCCACCTTGGGCGCGAGTGCTGCCACCAGCGCGTCGGCCGCGTCGCCCACCGCTACGGCCACCGAGATGGCCATGCAGCGCTCGCCGGCCGAGCCATAGGCCGCGCCCATCAGCGCGTCCACGGCCTGCTCCAGGTCGGCGTCGGGCATGACGACCATGTGGTTCTTGGCGCCGCCCAGGGCCTGCACGCGCTTGCCGTGGGCGCTGCCGACCTTGTAGATGTGCTCGGCCACCGGCGTCGAGCCGACGAAGCTGACCGCGGCGATGCCGGGGTGGGCCAGGATGGCATCGACGATTTCCTTGTCGCCCTGCACGACGCTGAACACGCCGTCGGGCAGGCCGGCCTCCTGCAGCCAGCGTGCCATCAGCAGTGACGCGCTCGGGTCGCGCTCGCTGGGCTTCAAGATGAAGGCATTGCCGCAGCCGATGGCCAGCGGGTACATCCACATGGGGACCATGGCGGGGAAGTTGAACGGCGTGATGCCGGCGACGACGCCCAGCGGCTGGCGCGTGCTCCAGGCGTCCAGCCCGCGGGCGATCTGCTCGGTGTACTCGCCTTTCAGCAGCTGCGGCATGGCGGTGGCGAACTCGATGTTCTCGATGCCGCGGGCCACTTCACCCAGGGCGTCGGGCAGGGTCTTGCCATGCTCGCGCACGAGAGCCGCGGCCAGCAGCTCGCGCCTTTCCTGCACGATGTGCAGGAACTTGAACAGCACGCGCGAGCGTGCCAGCGCCGGTGTCTGGCCCCAGGCCTTGGCGGCCTTGCTGGCCGATGCCACGGCGGCGTCCAGGTCGGCCACGCTGCCCAAGAGCAGCTGGCCCTGCACGGCCCCCGTGGCGGGGTTGTAGATGTCCTGGCGGCGTTCACCGTTGCCGCGCGTGATCGCGCCGTTGATCCAGTGGCCGACTTCGTAGGTGGTCATTGCAATTCCTTGCTTGAAGAGAAATGCAACCACAGAGGCTCAGAGCCACAGAGCAAGCTCCGGGTTGTCTGCATTTCCTCTGTCTCTCCGTGCCTCTGTGGTTGCATTGATTGGGCTTAGCCGCAGCGCGCGCTCATCGGGTTGTTGGGATGCGTGGTCCAGTTCGCATAGCTGCCGTCGATGACGCGACCGGTGCGCGCATCGGTCTCGCCCGGCTGGAGGGCACGCATCGTGATGGTGCCAGGGACGGGACAGATCGACACGCAGAGATTGCAACCGACGCATTCGGCCTCGTTGATCTCGAAATGGCGCTGGCCGTCCTTCATCGCGAAGATGGCCTGGTGCGACGTGTCCTCGCAGACGACATGGCAGCGCCCGCACTTGATGCAGCTGTCCTGGTGGATGACGGCCTTCTCGACGTGGTTCAGGTTGAGCTGGTTCCAGTTCTTCACGGTCGGCACGGCGCGGCCGCGGAAGTCGTCAAGCGAGGCATAGCCCTTCTCGTCCATGAAGGTATTCAGGCCCGAGCACATGTCCTGCACGATCTTGAAGCCATAGACCATGGCGGCGGTGCAGACCTGCACCGTGCCGCAGCCCATGGCGATGAACTCGGCCGCGTCGCGCCAGGTCGTGATGCCGCCGATGCCCGAGATGGGCAGGCCGGCCGTGGGCGGGGCGCGCGCGATCGCGGCCACCAAGTTCAGCGCGATCGGCGTGACCGCCGGCCTGGGCACGCCCGGCGGCTCCTGCGGCCTGGCGCACACGCCGACCGCGCTGAACATGGGGGCCGAGAGCGCGCGCGACCCGGCCACGGCCGGCCTGCCCATCTCGGGCATCGGCGGCATCACGACCTGGCGCGACGCGGCC
>NZ_JBQVNP010000105.1:0-17607 GCF_052436255.1 Roseateles sp.
CCGGCACGGCCGCGCGCACGCGGCTGATGCGGCGCTCGCTGTTGGTGACGGTGCCTTCCTTCTCGCCCCAGGTCGCAGCGGGCAGCAGGTAGTCGGCGTAGCTGGCCGTTGCCGTGTGGGCAAAGGCTTCCTGCAGGATGACCAGCTCGCAGCGCTGCAGCGCCTGGCGCACGGTGGCCTGGTCGGGCATGGACTGGGCCGGGTTGGTGCAGGCTATCCAAAGCGCCTTGATCTCGCCGCGCGCGGCGGCCTCGAACATCTCGACGGCGGTGTGGCCGCGCTGGCCCGGCAGACCCTGCACGCCCCACAGCGCTTCGATCTCGGCCCAGTCCTCGGCCTTGTTCGGGTCGCGGTGGCCGGGCAGCAGCGTGGCCATGCCGCCGCTCTCGCGGCCGCCCATGGCATTGGGCTGGCCGGTCAGCGAGAAGGGGCCGGCGCCGGGCTTGCCGATCTGGCCGGTGGCCAGGTGCAGGTTGATCAAGGCCGTGTTCTTGGCCGTGCCGCTGCTGCTCTGGTTCAGCCCCTGGCAGTAGAGGCTGAGGGAGGAGGGCGAGGTGGCGAACCATTCCGCCGCCTGCCAGATGTCAGCCTCTTTCACGCCGCAGACCTGGGCCGCGCGCGACGGTGCCCAGTCGCGCACCAGCTCCTTCAGCGCATCGAAGCCATCGGTGGACGCAGCAATGAAGCCGCCCGCCGTCCAGCCCTGCCAGATGACGGCGTGCAGCAGGCCGTGGCACAGGGCCACGTCGGTGCCGGCGCGGATCTGCAGGTGCAGGTCGGCGAGCTCGGCCGTCTCGGTCTTGCGCGGGTCAATGACGATGAGCCTGTGGCCAGGCTTGCCGTGCTTCGCTGCTTCGAGGCGGCGGAACAGGATGGGGTGGGCCCAGGCCGGGTTGGCGCCGCTGATCAGCACGCAGTCGGCCAGCTCGATGTCCTCGTAGCTGCAGGGCGGCGCGTCGGCGCCGAGTGACTGCTTGTAGCCGACGACGGCCGAGCTCATGCACAGCCGCGAGTTGGAGTCGATGTGGGGCGTGCCGATGACGGCGCGGGCCAGCTTGTTGAAGGCGTGATAGTCCTCGGTCAGCAACTGGCCGGAGATGTAGACGCCAATCGATTCGGGGCCGTGCTCGGCGCGGATGGCGAGCAGCTTGTCGGCGATCTCGCGGTTGGCGGCGTCCCAGCTGATGACCTGGGGCTGAGCGCCACGCTCGGCACGCCGCTGCGGCTCACGCAGGCGCTGGTGCTGGATGACAACCGGCGCGGCCGTCAGGTGCAGGTTGGTGCCCTTGGTGCAGAGCCGCCCGAAGTTGGCCGGATGGTCGGGGTCGCCGCGCACGCCGGTGATCTGCGTGTCGTCGTGTTCGATGACGACGCCGCACCCCACGCCGCAGTAGGGACAGGTGGATCTCGTTTCGCTCACGGCGAATTCCCCTGGTTGTGGAGCCCCTCGCTTGGCGAGGGGACGAGAGGGGAGTGCTTCATATCACCGCATCGCGGATCGCGCTTCAGCACGCATCCGCAGTAAGGGCAGGTGGACTTTGTCTCGTTCATATTTTTGAAGGTGGGTCTGGCCTTCGGCCCCGTCACGCCACCGCAATCGAAATCTTCGGCCCGGCCACCGGCGCGGCCAGCTCCAGCGCCAGCGTGTCCAACTCGGTCTGCAACAGAAAGACTTCGCCGCCTTCGAGCTTGACCCTGAAGGACGGCGTGCAGCCCTCATCGGGCTCCTTGGCGCAGCCATCGGTCAGGCCAATCGTCCAGTTATGCAGCGGGCAGGCCACGCTCTTGCCGAAGACGATGCCCTGGCTCAACGGGCCGCCCTTGTGCGGGCAGCGGTCCAGCAGCGCGAAGACCTCGTCGTCGGCGTTGCGGAACAGCGCCACGTCGACACCGACCGGGCGCTGCACGCGGCGTGAGCCGAGCACCGGGATGTCCTGCAGGGCACAGATGCGGGTCCAGTCGGCCATGCTCGTCACCCCAGTTGGCGGGCGAATTGCCCGGTCACGGTTTCCATCACAGAGAGCAGGTTCTCGCTCGCCACGAACACGTCGCTGGCCGCCTTCGGGCCCTGGCTTTCGCCCGCCAGCGCGGCCTGCAGGAAGACCCACTGGCTCTGCGCCAGCGTCAGATTGGCGCGGATGGCCGGCGCCCCTTCGGCCGCCGTCTCCAGCAGGCTCATGGCGGCCACGAACTCGGTGCGGGCCTTGGCGACCTCGCGGCGCACCAGATCGGGTCGCGCGCCCTGCTGGTCGGCCAGGTAGAACAGGGCCAGGCGCTGCGACAGCATGCGCTGCCGGCCCGACACATTGACCAGCCGCGCCGTCGCCTCGGCGGAACGTTCCTGCAGCTGGCCGGTGGCGACATGAGCCAGGCTCAGCACCTCGCCGGAGGTCCGTAGCAGCTCGTCCACGCGCTCGCGGCTCGGCGGACTCTGCAGCAGGGCGCGGTAGTCGCCAAAGCGGTGCTGCAGCGCGCGGTAGCTGCCGGCGATCTCGGGCGTGGGCGCATAGGCCAGCAGCTCGCCCAACTGGCGCTCGAAGCGGGCCTCGCTGGCCTTCAGCACGGCGCGGGCGCGCTCGGCCAGCTCCGGGCGCGACAGGCCCAGCCAGGCCTTGCCCATGCGCTGGCTCAGCATGCGCTGGGCGCCGGCCTTGTCGATGGCTTCGCCGAGCTGGTTGATGCGGCCCTGGGCCAGGGCGGGCAGGCCGCTGAAGGCCATGCCGGCCAAACCGGCGAGAACGGCGTTGCGGCGGTTCGGCATCAGACGGCCACTTTGTCGAACTGGCGCAGGTCCACCTGCGCCTTGTCGAAGTCGAACCAGGGGTCGGGCTCGCCATCCAGGCTGAACTGCAACTGCGCCCACAGCGCGCGGCGGTTGTCGGCGTCTTCGAGGATCTTCTTCTTGACGTGATCGAGCCCGACGCGGGCGACGTAGTGCACCGTGCGCTCAAGGTACCAGCCTTCCAGGCGATACAGCTGCAGGAAGGCGCCGCTGACCTCCAGCACCTCCTCGGGCGTCTTGACCTTGCACAGGAACTCGGCCACCTCGGTCTTGATGCCGCCGTTGCCGGCCACATAGATCTCCCAGCCCGAGTCCACGCCGATGACGCCGACGTCCTTGATGCCGGCCTCCGCGCAGTTGCGCGGGCAGCCCGACACGGCGATCTTGACCTTGTGCGGCGCATACATGCGCCACAGGGCCCGCTCCAGGTCCTTGCCCATCTGCGTGCTGTCCTGCGTGCCGAAGCGGCACCACTCCGAGCCCACGCAGGTCTTCACGGTGCGCAGCGCCTTGGCATAGGCATGGCCCGAGGGCATGCCGATGTCCTTCCAGACGTTGACCAGGTCTTCCTTCTTGACGCCCAGCAGGTCGATGCGCTGGCCGCCGGTGACCTTGACGGTGGGGATCTGGTATTTGTCCACCGCATCGGCGATGCGGCGCAGCTCGCTCGACGTCGTCTCGCCGCCCCACATGCGCGGGATGACCGAGTAGCGGCCGTCCTTCTGGATGTTGGCGTGCGAGCGCTCGTTGATGAAGCGGCTCTGCGGGTCGTCCAGCGCCTCCTTGGGCCAGGTCGAGATCAGGTAGTAGTTGATGGCTGGGCGGCAGTTGGCGCAGCCGTTGGGCGTCTTCCAGTCGAGCGCGCGGAAGACCTCGGCCGCGGTCAGCAGATGGGCCTTGGCGATGACGTCGCGGGCGTCCTGGTGGCTGGCGTCGGTGCAGGCGCAGATGGCCTTTTTCTTGGGCGCGGCCGAGTAGTCGCCACCGGCCGTGAACATGATGAGCTGCTCGACGAGGCCGGTGCAGCTGCCGCAGCTCGCGCTCGCCTTGGTGTGCTTGCGCACCTCGTCCAGCGTGAACAGGCCCTTGTCGCGGATGGCCTTGCAGATGGCGCCCTTGGCCACGCCGTTGCAGCCGCAGACCTCGTCGGTGTCCGCCATGCTCGCCGCGCGGCTGACGCCCTGGTGGCCCACGTCGCCGATGTTGGCCCCGGCCTCGCCGAACATCAGCTTGTCGCGGATGTCGGCGATCTTGCGGCCCTCGCGCAGCAGCTTGAAGTACCAGCCACCGTCCACCGTGTCGCCATACAGGCAGGCGCCGACGAGCTGGTCGTCCTGGATGACGAGCTTCTTGTAGACGCCGGCAAAGGGGTCGCTCATGACGATCTCTTCGGTACCCGCGCCGCCGGTGAAGTTGCCGGCGCTGAAGAGGTCTATGCCCGTGACCTTGAGCTTGGTGCTGACCGATGAGCCCAGGTAGCGGCCGATGCCGAACTGGGCCAGATGCGTGGCGCAGACCTTGCCCTGCTCGAACAGCGGCGCGACCAGGCCGTAGGCGATGCCGCGGTGGGCGGCGCATTCGCCGACCGAATAGATGCGCGGATCGGTCACGGTCTGCATCGTGTCGGTGACGACGATGCCGCGGCTGCAGTGCAGGCCGGCCTTCTCGGCCAGCGCGGTGTTGGGGCGGATGCCTGCGGCCATGACGACGAGGTCGGCGGGCACCTCGAACAGCTCCCCTTGCGCATCCTTGAGCTGCACGGCACGGACTCGGCCCGTCTCGCCCGCCAGCATCGCCTGTGTCTGCGCCGCCAATGCGAACCTCAGGCCGCGCTCGACGAGAGATTTGCGCAGCAGGTCGCCTGCGACGTCGTCGAGCTGCCGCTCCATCAGGGTGCCGCCGAGGTGAACGACGGTGACCTGCATGCCACGCAGCATCAGCCCGTTGGCGGCCTCCAGCCCCAGCAGCCCGCCGCCGATGACGACGGCGTGCTTGTACTTGGTGGCCGTGTCGATCATCGCGTTGGTGTCGGCGATGTCGCGGTAGGCAATCACGCCCTCAAGGTCCTTGCCCGGCACCGGCAGGATGAAGGGGTTGGAGCCGGTGGCGATCAGCAGGCGGTCGTACTCGGCCGCCGTGCCGTCGGCCGCGATGACGCGGCGGCGCACGCGGTCGATCTCGGTGACCGTCTTGCCCAGGTGCAGCGTGATGCCGTTCTCCTGGTACCAGGAGAGCGGGTTCAGGATGATCTCGTCGACCGTCTGCTCACCGGCCAGCACGGGGCTGAGCAGGATGCGGTTGTAGTTCGGGTGCGGCTCGGCGCCGAAGACGGTGATGTCGTAGAGGTCCGGCGTGATCTTCAGCAGCTCCTCCAAGGTGCGCACGCCAGCCATGCCGTTGCCCACCATCACGAGCTTCATCTTTTTCATGCCAAACCCTTCAACTGCAAAGCTGGTCTGCCCTTTGCTTTGCAAGCCATGTGCCAGCGATGAAGCTGGCTTGCAGCCCTGCCGCAGCGTGCAAAACGCCTGGCGGCGCCCCACGCCGAAGCGATCGCGAGCCCGGTGCGGGTGCACTCATCCCGAAAATGGTGCCCCTCGTCCAATCCCGCACCCGCTGAACGCGGGCGGGTCTGGTCGGTCCCCTGCCGGGACGACGATGCTCGCGGCATTGAGCCGCGATCACATCGCCAGGCGGGCCGGCTTGGGAGCGGCCCGGCGCTCGGCCCGAATACAAGATACATAGACATAGGCCCGCACATGCGCTTCGAACTCGATACCGGCCTGTCCAGCCTGCAGGGCAAACGCCCGCGCAATGAAGACTTCGCCGGCGTGCAGGCACCGGCCGCGCACGAGGCCGAGCGCGGCTGGGTCGCCGCCTTGGCCGATGGCGTCAGCGGCGGCGGTGAAGGATTGATGGCCGCGCAGACCTCGGTCATGAGCCTGCTGCGCGACTTCCATGCCGTGCCGGCCGACTGGGACGCCAGCGTCGCGCTGGACCGCCTGCTCGGCCACCAGAACGCCTGGCTGGCCGCCCACAACCGCCGCCCAGGGCCGGACGGCCAGCCGCGCGAGGCGCTGACGACGCTGACGGCCATCGCGCTGCGCGGCCGCCGCTATGCGCTGGCCCATGTCGGCGACAGCCGTGCCTGGCTGCTGCGCGACAGCCAATGCCTGCTGCTGACGCAAGACCACCGCATGGAGCGCCGCGACTTCGCCGGCCTGACGCGCGCGCTGGGCCTGGACGATGCGCTGCGCCTGGACCACAGCGCCGGCGAGCTCAAGGTGGGCGACCGCCTGCTGCTGACCAGCGACGGCGTGCACGGCTCGCTGCGCAGCCGCCAGATCGCCGACCTGCTGCGCACGACGCCCGGCGCCCAGGCCGCCGCCGATGCGCTGACCGCCGCAGCGCTGGCCGCCGGCAGCCATGACAACGTGACGGCCCTGGTGCTGGATGTGAAGGACCTGGCCGATCCCGGCCTGGCCGACCTGGCCGCGCTGGGGCGCACGCTGCCCAGCCCCGGCCCGCTCGGTGTCGGCGCCACACTGGACGGCTACCAGGTCACGGCCATCGTCGCCGACAACGGCGTGCACCGACTGCTGCAGGCGCGCGAGGTCGCCACGGGCCGGCTGGTGGCGCTGAAGATGCTGCGCCCCGGCCGTGCCGACGATCCCGAGGAGCGCGCGATGCTGGCGCACGAGATCTGGCTCGGCCTGCGCCTGGCCGAGGCGCCGCGCCACCGCCGCCGTGGTGGCGAGAGCGGCTTCGTGCGCGTGCACCCGCCGGCCGATGGCGCGACCCATTTCTATGCCGTGTTCGACTGGCACGGCGGCCACACGCTGGAGCAGCTGCTGGCCAAGGGCCCGCTGGACGGCGCCCAGGCCATGGCGCTGGGCAGCGCGGTGGCGCGGTCCTTGAGCCTGCTGCACGCAGCCGGCGTCGTGTACCGCGACATCAAGCCGGCCAACCTGCACTTCGGCGACGATGGCCAGTGGCGCGTGCTGGACCTGGGCGTGGCGCTCAGCCCGCGCGCGCCGGCGGCCTCGCGCGAGCTGCATGCCGGCACGCCCAGCTACATCAACCCCGAGCAATGGCAGGACCCGCCCGTGCCGCCCGACGCCGGCTCCGACCTGTTTGCGCTGGGTGTGACGCTATACCAGGCCCTCACCCGACGCCTGCCCTACGGCGAGGTCGAGCCCTACCAGCTCGCCCGCTACAAGCGCGAGCCGGCCAGCGTCAGCCGGCTGCAGCCCAGCGTGCCGATGCCGCTCGACCGGCTGGTCATGCGTGCCGTCGCCCGTGAGGCCAAGGCGCGCTTCGAGACGGCGGATGAGTTGCTGCTGGCGTTGGAGCGCTGCGCAGCGCGCGACCAGACCGCGCCGGTACGCGCCGCCCGCGCGGCCGGCGACCCGGCATTGCCCTGGCAGATCGCGCTGGCGGTCTCCGTGCTGTTGAACTTGCTGCTGGTGGCCTGGCTGCTATTCCTGCCGCGCTGACCTTGGTGCCGGTGCGAGGCGCCGAAGCGCCTCTGCTGGTTCAGGCACGCTGGTAGCTCACCGGGTCCTGGTCGTCGGGCGTCGTGGCGGCGCGGGCGCGGCCGCCCTTCTCGGCCCAGGTGCGGGTCCAGCGGATCTGCACCACGCGCAGCATCACCAGCATCACCAGCGACAGCACGGCAAAGATCACGAAGCCCCACAGGTAGCTGCCGGTGTGCTGCAGGCTCTGGCCCATCGCATTGGGCAGGAAGCCGCCGCCTAAGGCGCCGATCTCGCCGATCATGGAGCCGGCCACGGCGGTGGTCACCGGCCAGCGCAGCGGCACCAGCTGGAACAGCGCGCCATTGCCGGCCCCGAAGGCCGCGAAGCACAGCATGAAGAGCAGGGTGGTCAGCACCAGGGAGTCGCCCGCCAGGCCGCAGGCCAGCAGTGAGGCGGACACCAGCACCAGCACGCCGGTCAGCGTGTTGACCCCGCCGATGCGGTCGGACAGCGCGCCGCCGGCAATGCGCACGGCCGAGCCCATCAGGGTGGCCAGCATGGTCAGCTGGCCGGCCTCGATCTTGGTGACCTTGAACTGGTCGTAGTAATAGGTGGGCAGGAAGCTCGCCAGGCCGATGAAGCCGCCGAAGCTGACGATGTAGATCAGGCTGAAGGCCCAGCCGTCCTTCTCGAACAGGCAGCTCACATGCTCACGCAGGCTTTGGTGCTCGCGGTCAGGCGGCTCCTTGGCGGCGATCCACATCACGGCCATGGGCAGCAACATGGTCAGCGCAGCCAGGCCGTAGACGGCCTGCCAGCCGAACTTGGCGGCCAGCGGCGGCGCGAACAGCACCGCCAGCACCGTGCCCGAATTGCCGGCGCCGGCGATGCCCATGGCCAGGCCCTTGTAGCGCGGCGGGTACCAGCCCGAGCCCAGGCTCAGCGCCACGCCGAAGCTGGCGCCGGCAATGCCCAGCAGCACGCCCATGGCCAGCACCTCGTCATAGCTGTCGACGAAGACGAAGCCGAAGCCCAGCGCCGCGACGATCAGGCCCATCTCCACCATGGCGGCGTTCTTGCGGCCGATGTACTGGGCCAGCACGCCCAGCGGGAAGCGCATCAGCGCACCGGCCAGGATGGGCACGGAGATCATGAAGCCCTTCTGTGCCGGCGTGAGCGCAAAGGTCTCGCTGATGAAAGGCGCCATGGCGCCGTTCAGCACCCAGATGGCGAAGCAGAAGTCGAAGTACAGAAAGGCGGCCAGCAAGGTGGGCCAGTGGCCGGCGCGTTTGAAGTTCTGGAAGGCGGACATCGTGGGCTCGATCATGCAACTGCGACTGCAAGCGCCCACGCCCACCCACCGGTCGCGTGCCAGGGCGGCAAGGACGTCACAGCGGGTGTGTGCGCGCACCATTGCGCGCACCGTTCCCCATACTTGCAAGCCTCATGCCCACTCGACGGCGAGCTGGCTGGCCTGCTTCTTGCGCCGTTTTGGGGCGTGATGCCTGAACCTATGTCCGATACCGCTTTCACCCCCACATTGCCCCTGCTGCTGTGCAGCCCCGAAACACCCACGCAGGCAGCCGACTTGCAGGCCCTGGGCTGGTCCGTGCGCACCATCTCCGAACTTGCCGCGCCCACCGATGGGCCGGCTTTGGGCCTGCTGGTGTGCGCGGACCGCACCGCCTTGGCGCAACTCGCGCACTCGGAGCGGGCTTTTGGCCTGCCCGTGGTGCTGCTTTCACCGCCGCCCCCGGAGCATGAACGCCGTGCGCTGCTGGCCCGCGGCGCCGTGCAGTGGCTGCCCACCGATGTGGACGCCGCCGTGCTGGCCGAGGCTTTGCTGTGGGCCCGCGACCTGGCTGCCGCACAGCAGCAGCGCGACAGCGCCGCCCAGGCCAAGCTGGACGAACGCAAGTGGACCGAGCGTGCCAAGGGCCTGCTGATGCAGGCGCGCGGCATCGACGAGGCCGCCGCCTTCGCGCTGCTGCGCAATACGGCGATGCAGACGCAGTCCAAGCTGCCCGAGGTGGCGCGGGGTGTCGTGCACACGTCCGAGCTGGCCGAGGCGCTGGAGCGCGCCGGCGCCCAGCGCATGCTGAGCCAGCGCCTGGTCAAGCTGCAGGCGCTGCGTCAGTGGCCCAAGCTGGCGCCGCCCGAACGCCGCGAGGCGCAGGCGTTGCTGGATGCGTCCGCCGAGCGCGTGGCCGCCAACCTGGCGCGGTTGGCCGAGCTGCTGCGCCATGACCTTGCCGAGGAGCTGACGGCGGTGTCTGTCGCCTGGGCTCAGCTGGATTCGTGCTTGAGCGCGCGCCATCCCGACCTCGCCCGCAGCGACCGTGCCGCCCAGCGCCTGCTGGACAGCAGCGAGACGCTGGTGGCGCGCCTGTCCGGGCGCGCCGGCCAGCGGCCGGTCGGCCTGCTGGCCCAGGTCACGCGGCTGCGGCTGTTGAGCCAGCGCCTGGCCAAGGAGGGCCTGCTCGCGCAGGTGCTGCCTGGCCACGACGCCAGTGGCCTGGCGGCCGGGCTGGATGAGTTCATCAAGGCCTATGACCAGGTGCGCGCGGCACCTTTGGTGGGGCCGGCCTTGCAGCCCGCATTCGCAGCGGTGGACGAGGCCTGGCTGGTGCTGCTGCGCGGGCTGCGCGTGGAGCAGGGCGATGCGGTGCAGCGCATGCATCAGGGCAGCGAGCGGCTGCTGCAGGCGCTGGAGGCGTTGATCCGGGCCTTGCAGGGGTCGTTGCAGTTGATCCTGGGATGATTGGTCGATGGGTTTGAGGTTGCTTTTGCGGTTGTCCCCTTGACCCGGTTCCGTGTTGCCGGGAGTCCGCCCCGGCACCGCATTGGCCATCAGGCAGGAGCCAGTCAAACAACCGGCCCGCGGGGCGGGACCCGGCCACCGCACCGGCCACCGGCCAACCTCAAGCCGCCTGCTCCACATGCGCATGCCGCGTGTAGAGGAAGTCGATGACCTGCTTGCGGGCGTGCACATAGCTCGGGTCCTCGGCCAGTTCCACGCGCAGGCGCGGGCGGGGAATGTCGACGTGGAGGATCTCGCCGATCGTCGCCGCCGGCCCGTTGGTCATCATGACGATGCGGTCCGACAGCAGCACGGCCTCGTCGACATCGTGCGTCACCATGACCACCGTGCTCTGCGTGCGCGCGACGATCTTCAGCAGTTCGTCCTGCAGCCTGGCGCGCGTCAGCGCGTCCAGCGCGCCGAAGGGCTCGTCCATCAGCAGCACCTTGGGCTCCATCGCCAGCGCGCGCGCAATGCCGACGCGCTGCTTCATGCCACCCGAGATCTCGTGCGGCCGCTTGTGCAGCGCGTGGCTCATGCCCACCAGCTCCAGCGCCGCGCGGGCGCGCACCTTGAGCTGCGCCGCGCTCTCCCTGCCGCCGAAGACGGACTCGACCGCCAGCAGCACGTTGTCCAGGCAGCTCAGCCACGGCAGCAGCGAATGGTTCTGGAACACCACGCCACGCTCGGGGCCGGGTGCAGCAATCTCGCGGCCGTCGCAGATCAACACGCCCGAGGTGGGCGTCAGCAGGCCGGCGATGAGATTGAGCAGCGTCGACTTGCCGCAGCCCGAGTGGCCGATCAGCGTGATGAACTCGCCGCGCTGCACGTCGAGGTTGATGTCCTGCAGCGCATGGAAGCGCCCCTTGCGGGTGGTGAAGACCATCTCGGCGTTCTGAACCTGGATGAACGGCTTGGTCATGGCATCAGTCCTCGAAAGTGAAGTGCTTGGCAAGGGACATCAGCGCCCATTCGAGCAGCAGCCCGACGGTGCCGATGACGAAGATGGCGATGATGATGTGGGCGACGTTGAGGTTGTTCCACTCGTCCCAGACCCAGAAGCCGATGCCCACGCCGCCGGTCAGCATCTCGGCCGCGACGATGACCAGCCAGGCCGTGCCCACCGACAGGCGCACGCCGGTCAGCACATAGGGCAGCACCGCGGGCAAGAGGATGCGCGTGATGACCTTCCACTCGCTGAGCTTGAGCACGCGGGCGACGTTCAGGTAGTCCTGCGGCACGCGCTGCACGCCGACGGCCGTGTTGACCACCATGGGCCAGATCGAGCAGATGAAGATGGTCCAGATCGCGGCCGGGTTGGCGCTCTTGAACACCAGCAGGCCGATGGGCAGCCAGGCCAGCGGCGACACGGGTTTGAGCAGCGAGATCAGCGGCGACACCATGCGGTTGGCGAAATCGAAGCGGCCGATGATGAAGCCCAGCGGGATGCCCACCAGCGCCGCGAGGCCGAAGCCCAGGCCCACTCGCTGCAGCGAGTAGAGGATGTTCCAGCCTAGCCCCAAGTCGTTGGGCCCGTTGCTGTAGAACGGGTCGGCAAAGAGCAGCAGGGCGGCATCGAAGGTGGCCGCCGGGGTTGGAAAGGCGCCGCCCTTCATCGTGGCCAGCCCCCACAGGCCGATGAGCAGGGCGATGCCGAGCACGGGGGGCAGCACGCGCAGCGCCAGGGCGCGCCAGTCGAAGGGCTCGCGCTTTCGCTGGGTCTTGGGCGCCTCGGCGGGCGCTGGGGCCGGGCGGGCGGCGGCGACCGGCGCGGCGGCCGGGACGGGCGCGACGGTTTCGCGCGGCGAGTGGAAGACTGCGGAGACCATGATTACGCCTTGATCTTGAAGCCGTCGGCGTACTTCGCCGGGTCCTTGCCATCCCAGACAACGCCGTCGATGAGCTTGCTGGTGCGGAAGTCGCTCTTGGGGATGCTGATGCCCAGGGCACCGGCCGCCTGCTTGTAGAGCGCCGTCTGATTGACCTGCTTGGCCACGGCCAGGTAGTCGGGGTGGGCCTTGAGCAGGCCCCAGCGCTTGTGCTGGGTCAGGAACCACATGCCGTCGCTCAGGTACGGGTAGTTGACCGCGCCGTCGTTGAAGAACTTCATGTGGTTGGGGTCGTCCCAGGTCTTGCCCAGGCCGTTCTGGTAGCGGCCCAGGATGCGCTGGTTGATGGCGTCGACACCGGTGTTGATGTAGGCCTTCTGCGCGACCGTCTCGGCCATCTTGAGCTTGTTGGACAGGCTGGCGTCGATCCAGCGGCTGGCCTCCAGCACGGCCATCATGACGGCGCGGGTGGTGTTGGGGTATTTCTGCGCGAACTCGGCCGTCGTGCCGAGCACCTTCTCCGGATGGTCTTTCCAGAGGTCCTGCGTCGTGTTGGCGGTGATGCCGATGCCGTCCATGATGGCGCGGTGGTTCCACGGCTCGCCGACGCAGAAGCCGTCCATGTTGCCCACGCGCATGTTGGCCACCATCTGCGGCGGGGGCACGGTGATGAGCTTGGCGCCCGACAGCGGGTTGATGCCCGCAGCCGCCAGCCAGTAATGCATCCACATCGCGTGGGTGCCGGTCGGGAAGGTGCCGGCGAAGGTGTACTCGCGCGGGTTCGCGGCCATCACCCTGGCCAGCGAAGGGCCGTCGACGGCGCCCTTGTCGGCCAGCGCCTTGGACAGCGTGATGGCCTGGCCGTTGTTGTTCAGGCTCATCAGCACGGCCATGTCCTTCTTGGGGCCGGCGGTGCCCAGGTGCACGCCGTAGATCAGGCCGTAGAGCACATGGGCCATGTCGAGCTCGCCGTTGACGAGCTTGTCGCGCACGCCGGCCCAGGAGGCTTCTTTGGTGGGGATGATCTTGATGCCGTACTTCTTGTCGAAGCCGAGCACGGCGGCCATGACGACCGAGGCGCAGTCGGTCAGCGGGATGAAGCCGATCTTGACTTCATCCTTCTCGGGCTTGTCTGAACCCTGGGCCCAGGCGCCACCGGCCAGGCCGGTCAAGCCGGTCAACGGAAGGGCGGCTGCGGCAGCCAGCAGGCTGCGGCGCTGCGGGTGGGGCGTGGTGGTCGAGTTATCGCTGGCGGTCATCACGGGCTCCTGAGTCATGCAGGGCGCAACGGCGTCGCAGCCACGCTCCGCCTGCGCCACTTCAGCAGCGAAGACGCAATGGGAGAGGTCGGACGCCGTTGTCCCGAAGTGCCGGCCGAGTCATCAGCCGGCCGGCCCGAGAGGCCTGCGCCATTGCAGGCCTCGCTGGGGTTAACGCAGGTTGCGTGCCAGCGCGATTGATGGCGCCAGCGGCCCGTTCTGCACGCGCATGGCGCATGGCAGGCGCGGCAGCGGGCGATTTGCGCCGGGCCGGTGCGTGCAGGGGCGGCGCGTGTTGGTGCGCCGCGCCCCGCGTACGGGCGCAGGAGCGCAGCGCGCTTGGCTCGCTGGCTAGGGCCAGCCGCAATCCCGCATGCCAGTTGTAGGAGCAGCCGCGTTGCCCGGGAGCCGGGCCAGCCGCTTCAATGCACGCACTGCATCGAACGAATGTCAGGGAGTGCCCCATGAGGCTGGAGAGTTACAACGTCGCGCCGTTCGACTTTGAATCGGCGCATGCCGAAGACCATGCGTTCGCACCGCTGAGCGAAGCGCCGCTGACCGAGGCGCCCGTTGACGCGGCGCCATCGCCCGCCGCCGCCGACGAAGCGCCCGGCGAGGTGCTGCGCAACATGGCGCGGCAGCCGCCGGCCTATGCGCTGCTGCCCCGGCATCGGCCAAGTACGGCCAGCGGCAGCCTGCCAAAGCGCGCCAAGCGGTTTAGTGGGCAGTGACTGCGCGCATTTGAGCCCCATCTACGTTGGGTCTCCAACAGGCTCCGCGGCGATGCGTTGACGTCCGGGCCGATTGCCGAGCAGGGCATGCCGCTGTCTGTGGATGCCACGTCCGCCAGCCCCCACAGCCCGCCGCCGCCGAGGCCGCCGGTGATCGAGGCGCCGATTCTTGTAGGCGCGCGGATGACAGGCCAAGGCTGCCTTCCATCGAGACCTATCCTGAAGAGTGGCGGCGACCCTCGGCAAATCCCCCATCCCCGGTGTCAGGGGCTGGGAATCTGCAGCGTGCCCCGGACTACAACCGTCAAGCCGGACGGAGAAGACAAGTTCCATTTCTTTGACGAGGGCTTTCCAGGCCTCGGCGTTACGTGCAAGCCAAGGCCGACGTCGCCAAGCTCGGCATGACGACAGTGGTCGAGCACGCCATTCGTGAATGCATGGTGCTGGTGAAGCAGGGTGAGCGCAAGGCCGCGCAAGACTTGTTGTTGGCGGCCTGCCGTGAGCTGAGCGAGAAATCAGGCGCCTTCGCCGAGATGCGCAAGATGTACAAGGCGCCGACTCGGCATCGAATCGCCACGCCACGGCGTGGCCTGCGAGGCAAGGTCCGACCGGACATGGACCCAGGCCCGCGCCCGATGACCCGATTGCCGCGACATGGCGCCAAGCGGTTTAGGGGCGTCCGCAGTTGCCTGTCCAGCGAGGTGCCGCTTCAATCCGCACGGGTGCGGAAAGGGGTTTAAAACTTACATTCCCTCTCGCCGTCGCTACTGCCGCCACGCGGGCCGGGCGGATCAGTCCACAGGTTTACGCCGCCGCCATGCCAAGATTTCTTCCAGCCTCGCCTGGGTGGCGGATAAACGCCATTCGTTAGCTTGCAAAACATGAACCGAAACATCGCGCTTATCCTCGTGAAGATCGCACTTACCGTCCCGGTGACGTATGCCTTGGCTAGCCCATTCTTGAGCCCGTCTGTAGCTGGCGGCGTTTTCAAGGAGGTTGAAACGCTCGGCATATTCGGGAGCGTTGTTTTTGCCGCCTTGTTTCTCGCAATGGTTTTTCTGTATTGCCGTGATCTCTATCGCGCACTTTCCCTGGTGCATCCAAGCGCGCGAAAAGCTTCGCCACGGAGTGTTTGGCTGATGTTCCTGATTCCCTACAACTTCGTTGAGGATTTCTTCATCATCTCGAATGTGGCAAGCTCCCTGCGGCAGGAGGCCCAACACAATATTGCGCTTCATCCGTTCAAAAGCTTCGGCATGGTTTCTGGCCTTGGCTGGTGCGCGGCGCAGATCGTTTCTTTGTTGCCAAATGAGGTCGGTTCAATCGCAGGAGTGATAGCGTTACCCTTCTGGATCATTCACTGGCGATTTGTCCGCCGAGTAAATGCGGTCCTTACAGAGGCTGCGCGTGCAAACATGCAAGCTACCCATTCTTCCCAGCCGACCGCCCTCGGCGGCGGCTGAAATCAAACGACAAGCGTTTCCGGCAGCCAGCCTCAGTATCTGCCTCGCTATGCCTGCGTTTACACCCGTTGCCCGATGCCGCTCGGCCCGGCCCTAGGCCGGCGTTGGAAAACGCAGTGTGATGCGCGCCCCGCCGAGCGCCGGTGAGGCGTCGATGCCCAACTGAGCGCCATGCCAGTCGGCAATACGGGCCACGATGGCCAGGCCAAGGCCATGGCCGGCGCCTTCATGCCCGGGGCCGCGCACAAAGGGCTTGAGCACTTGGTCGCGTTGGGCGGGGGCAATGCCGGGGCCATCGTCCTCGACGCACAGCAGCGCCGCCCCGGCCGCGGCGCTGAGCGACAGGCGCACCGTGCTGCGGGCGTGGCGGAAGGCGTTCTGCAGCAGGTTGTCCAGCAGCATGCGCAGGTAATGGGGCTCGCCCCGAACCTGCAGGTCTTGCAGATCGAGACTCAGCTGCGGGCGGCCGCCCACCCAGGCCGACCCGGCCACCACGCCTTCGATCAGGGGGCGCAGCGCCAGCGTCTGCTCTGGCAGCGTGGCGCGCAGCTGCTCCAGACGGGCGTAGCCGAGCAGCAGCTCCACCAGCGACTCCATGGCCGCGATGTCACGGCTCAAGTGCTGGCGGTAGCGTTCGCGCGCGGCGGCGTCTTGGGTTTCCCCCAGGGCCTCGATGCCGAAGCGCAGGCGCGCCAGCGGGGTGCGCAGATCGTGCGAGACCGCGCTGCCGAGCAGGCGGTTGTCCTCGATCAGGGTCTGGATGCGCTGCGCCATGCGGTTGAACTCGACCTCGATCTCGGCGATGTGGGAGCGCGGGCTGTGCGCCACGCGGCGATCCAGCTGGCCCTGGCCGAAGCCGCGCGCCGCCTGGCGCAGGCCTTCCAGGCGCTGCAGCAGCGGGCGCAGCCAGAGCAACACAAAGGCCAGCAGGCCGAGGTAGAAGAGCAGGGTCAGGGCCAGGCTCAGGCCCTGCTCGCCGCGCAGCCGCGCTTCAGGCGGCAATTGCAGCGTCAGCAGACGTTCGCCGTCGGGCAGGCGCAGGTGCAGGCTCAGGCCGCGCCCGGTTTCCAGCAGCAGGGGCTGGCCGCGCTCGAAATCGGCCTGCAGATCGGGCGGCAGCGGCAGGGAGCTGCGGGGCTGCACACTCAGGCCGGCGGGCAGGGGCTCGCCATCCTTGCGGTTCAGCACGGTGGCCAGGGCCTGGGCGACGGCGGTGGTCTGCTGCCAGACCTCGGGCTGGGCGGGCGGACTGCTCAGGCGCTCGTGCAGCAGCTCGATCAGCAGACCCAGGCCCAGACAGGCGAGCAGCAGAACAGCGGCCAGGGTGCTGCCGATCCTCTTCATGTCACCCAGCCCTCGGGGGCGAGCAGATAGCCGATGCCCCAGACCGTCTTGAAGCGCTGCGGGGCTTCGGGGTCGTCGTCGAACTTGCGGCGCAGGCGCGAGAGCGTCATGTCCACCGAACGGTCGAAGCCGTCGTAGTCAATGCCGCGCAGCACCTCGATCAGGCGCTTGCGCGTGACCGCCACGCCGGCGTGCTCGACCAGCAGCGCCAGCACGTCGAACTCCTGCGAGCTCAGGCCCACCGCGCGCCCCTGCAGCGTGGCGCTGCGCGAAGCCAGGTCCAGGCGCAGCGCGCCCACCGTGCGCAGCTGCACCGGGGTGGCGGCGGCCTGGGCATCGCGGCGCAGCAGCGCACGCACGCGCGCCAGCAGCACCTGGGGCCGCACCGGCTTGCTGAGGAAGTCGTCGGCACCCAGCTCCAGGCCGCGCACTTCGTCGGCCTCGCTGTCGCTGGCGGTCAGCATCAACACCGGGCGACGGCTGAAGCGGCGCAGTGACTCGCAGACGCGAAAGCCGTCCAGCCCGGGCAGATTGAGATCGAGCACGACGAGGTCGGGCAGGTCTTGTTCGATCAGCTGCAGCGCGGTGTCGCCGCGGTTGGCGCAGCTGACCTGAAAGCCCTGCGCGATCAGGTAGTCCGCGATCCACTCGGCCAGCGAGCGGTCGTCCTCGACCAGCAGGATGTGGGGCGCGGGCTGGCTCAGAACAACCTCCAGCTGGCGCGCGCGCGGCGTTCGCTGCGGTAGACCCAGGCGATCTCGACCTGAGCCTGCGCCGCCAGCACGCCGTCGGGGGCGCGGCGCAATTCCAGCAGCACATCGCTGGCGGCCTGCATGGGCAGGTCGAGCCGGCCCTCGCTGCCCTGCGGCCAGCAGTGCAGCGGGGCGGCCTCGGCGCTGCCGCCGCGGTGCAGGCAAAAGC
>NZ_JBQVNP010000106.1:0-17568 GCF_052436255.1 Roseateles sp.
ACGCAGGGCTGCGCGCGGTGGCCGCCCCACTCGCGCTGGCAGCTGTCGGCCCGCTGCTGCTGGCCGGCTACGGCCTGGTCGCGCTGCAGCCCGAGCCGCCCGCTGCGGACCGGCCATTGCGCATGGGGCTGGTGCAATCCAACCTCACTGACTATGAGCGCCTGCGCCGCGAGCGGGGCGCCGAGGCCGTCGTGCGCGAGGTGCTCGACATCCACTTCGCGATGAGCTTCGACGCCGTCGAGCGCCAGCAGGTGGACGCGGTGCTGTGGTCCGAGACGGTCTACCCGACCAGCTTCGGCCAGCCCAAGAGCCAGGCCGGCGCCGAGCTGGACGCCGAGATCGGGGCGACCATCGACGCCGCCGGCGTGCCCTTCGTCTTCGGCACCTACGACCGCGACGCGGATGGCGAGTACAACGCCGCCGCCTTTGTCTCGCCCGGCACCGGCCTGCTGGGCATGTACCGCAAGACCCGGCTCTTCCCGTTCACGGAATACCTGCCCGCCTGGCTGGACACGCCGACCGTGCGGCGCTGGCTGCCCGGTGCGGGCGCCTGGCGGCCGGGCAGCGGCGCACGCGTCATGCCGCTGCGCGTGTCCGGGGGGCGGGACGTGCCGGTGCTGCCGCTGATCTGCCTGGACGACACCGACCCGGGCCTGGCCATCGCCGGCGCACGCCTGGGGGCGCAGCTCATCCTGACGATGTCCAACGACTCATGGTTCAGCGCCCACGCCCAAGGTGCCGCGCTGCACCAGGCCGTCGCGGCCTTCCGCAGCATCGAGACGCGCCTGCCGCAGTTCCGCGTCACGACCAACGGCTACAGCGCCGTCATTGCTGCCAACGGCGACGTCATCGCCGGTACGCGCATGGGCGAGCGCACCCTCGTCATCGGCGATCTGCCGGTGCGCGACCCGGCACCCACGCTGATGGTCCGCTGGGGTGACTGGGTCGGGCGTGCGGCGGCCGGCTTGCTCGTCGGGCTGGCCCTGCTGCCGGTGCTGCGCCGCTGGGTGGGTGGGGTGCCTGCCGATACGCCGGCAGCGCTGCCGGCCCAACTGCTCGTGCTGCCGCGCGCCGCGCGCGGGGTGGCCGGCCTGCTGCGCCTGCTCTCGCGTGGCGGTGCCTTGGCGATCGGCGCGGCCGCGCTGTGGGGCGATGGCGCGCTGCAAACGAACACACTCGCCTTGCTGCGCATGTTCACGGCGGTATGCCTGATCCCCGAGGCAGCGACCTGGGCCTTGCTGCGCGTCTGCACGGCGCGGCCCACGTTGGCGGATGGCCGGCTGGTGCTGACACGCGGCGCGCGGCGGCTGGACATCCCGCTGCAAGACATCGCCGCCGTCGAACCCTGGCGCCTGCCCCTGCCCGGCCCGGGCGCGTCGCTGCGGATGAAATCAGGCAAGACCTGGCCCCACGGACTGGCGCTGCGCGACCCCTGGGCCCTGGCTCGCGCACTCGGCGCCCCCGTGCAGGAGCGGCCGCGACAGCGGGCCTGGTGGGCCCAGGCCCGCTGTCGCGCAGAACTGCCACCCAGCCGCCTCGCACGGCCCGCGTTCAAGTTCATGCTGCTGCCCCTGCTGCTGGCCATGCCGGCCTTCCAGCTGCACCAGAAGATCGCCTACGGCAGCGCCCTCGGCGAGTTCTACAGCTTCGGGCTGGGCGCCTACCTGACGGGCTTTGGCCTGTGGTGGGCGGCGTGGATTGCCGGCGTGGTGCTGTGTGCGGCGGCGCTACGGGCGGTGATCGAGTTGGGGACGTTCACGGCCGCGCTGGTACGCCCTCAGCAAGCGATGGTGTCGCGCGCCTGGCTGGAGCGGCTGGGGCTGGCCGCGTTGTATCTGGGCTTGCCGGCTTGGTTGCTGTTGAGGGCCTTGGCCAGTTGATGCCGCAGCGGCGGTTGCCGCGGTCCGCTGCCGTCAGATGGTCCTGCTGCTGGTCTTGTCATCCCTGCACGCGTGTGCCTGTGGGCCTGCGCAACAGTCCCCAGGCTGCAGGCAGGGCGAGCCAGAAGCCGGACATCGGCATCAGCAGCAGGCCGAGGATGGTGAGGGCCAGGATGCCCCAGCCCAGCACCCGCAGTTCTACCCACGCCGCGCGCCGCTCGGCCGACCAGACCTGCCAGCCCACCAAGGCCAGTGGCCCGCCAAAGAGCATGAACCAGGTGACTGCACCGGCCATGGCGTCTGAGCCCACTGAGTTGAACAGGCCACGCTCGAGCATGCCGCTGAGCACCGGCGCAAAGACAACCAAGCCAAAGACGGTGTGAATGACGGCCACCAACATCAGCCAAGGGCCGATCCAGGGGCGACGCGCGGTGAAGGTCATGATGACTCCGGTTGGCCGACCCGACGCAGGACGGCGGGTGCGATGAGGTGGTGCATCGGTGCCACGGGCAGCATGTAGAGACGCCCGAGCAGGCCGTGGATGTGGACGACGGTGGTGAGCGTGACCACACCGCCCGCCTGGTGCACCGACAAGGTCACATCCAGGTGGCGGTCGCGGTCGCCGAGCAGCACCTCGTCGGGATGCTGCTCGAACAGCGTGAAGATGCCGACGCGGTCCCCCACACCGTAGGCGCTGGCGCTTCGGTCGGGCGGCAACGCGGCCATGTCCCCCAGGTTCTTGAGCCCGAACGGGCGCACCAGACGATTGCGCAGACGCATGCAGGACTCGACCCAGGCGGGCGTGGCACGCGCAGCGCGCAGGAACTGCTCCAGCGGCGTGAGCTCGGGTCGGGCAGCAAGGACCGCCCAGGCGTCGTGAAAGTAGGCGCCAGGCAGCAGCGCCCTGATGCGTGCGCCCGGCGGCGGGCTGCTCGGCTGAGGCTCGGGCTTCATGCGGCAGCGCTCCCGAGTGAACCGGTGTGCACCCGGGCACCCAGCCGACGCAGCAGTTCGGTCAGGCCGATGTGGCTGCGATCAAAGAAGGGCATCTCAGGCGGGATGCGGTGGAGGTGGCGCGTGACGACCTCCCGGCGGACGGCGCGGCCGGCTTGCAGTGACGGCGGCAGCAGATGGTGGGCAAAGTCGAAAACCGGCTCGCGCCAGGGCAGGATCTGCCAGTCGAGCAGCGGACGCAGCGCCGGCAGCAGCTCGGTGCGGAAGCGGGCCAGGCTCAGGTCCGGGGACAGCAGGCCCATGGCCAGGTAGGCCTTGAACAGGTCCTCGGACTGCCCGGCCGCGTGGGCCGCCCAGGCCGCTTGCAGGCCGGCGCAAAAGCCCTCGCCCAGGGCCAGGGTGCGGCCGAAATCAAGCAGACCCAGGCGCCCTTGCGGCATGAAGAGGTAGTTGCCCGGGTGGGGATCGGCCTGGATGCGGCGCAGCTGGCGCACGCCATGCCAGAACTGGTCGAACAAGAGCTGGCCGAAGTGGTCTCGCTCAGCCTGCGACGGCGCGGTGTTCAGCCAGGCGTCCAGGTGCAGGCCGTCCAGCAGGCTCAGGCTGAGGACGCGGGCGCCGGACAGCTCATGGCGCACGCGGGGCAGCACAAGATGGGGGTGGTTGGTGTGGGCGCGGAACCAGTCCAGCTCGGCCGCTTCGCGCCGGTAGTCCAGCTCCTCGAGCACCTTGAGTTCGATGTCGTCCAAGGTGCTGCCCACCACCCCGGGGCTGGGTAGTCCCAATCCCGGCGTGCCGAGCAGGCCGCGCAGCAAGCGCAGGTCGCTGCGAACGGCTGCGGCCATGCCGGGGTATTGCAGCTTGACAGCCAGGCGCTCGCCGTCGAAGGCGCGGGCCCGGTGCACCTGGCCCAGGCTGGCAGCGGCAAAGGCTTGCGGCTCGAACTCGGCAAAGTGCTCCTGCGGCGCGCCGCCCAGCTCCTGGCGCAGCAACTGGATGACATGCGCGCGGTTGAGCGCCGGTGTGGCCTGGTGGTGGCCCTGGGCCAGGCGCTCGCGCAGTCCCTCGGGCAGCACGCCCAGGTCCAGGCTCAGCAGCTGCGCCGCCTTCAGGCCCGTGCCCTTGAGTTGGTCGAGGGCCTTGAAGAGGATGTCGCCCAGTTGCGTTTGATGGGCCTGCTCGTCAGGCGCGGCACCCAGGCGGCGCCTGGCGTCGTGCAGCAGCTGGGCGGAGCCCAGACGCAGGGCCGCACCGGCGGCGACGCTGCTGCGGGAAAGACGGCCGGTTTTCATGCCTTGAACCAGCCCCACAGGTGGGTCAGCCCGAAGCCCAGGCAGACCGCCGATGACCACCCAACGAAGGGCGTGAGCTGCGCTGGCGCCAGCCAGGCCAGAGGCAGTGGCGCCAAGCCTCGCAGAACATAGACCGCCGTCACGACCAAGAGCGCCGGGCGCATCCACGGCAGGCCCCGCAGCGCCGGCGCCAAGCCGCTGGCACCCCAGGCATAGCCGGCCGCGACAAAGAGCACGACGGCAATGCCCAGCGTCGTCAAGGCCGGTGCCCAGTGGCCAGCCTCGGCCGCCCGCGCGAAGCCCTCGCCGGCCCCGAAGAAGCGATACCAGCTGGCGCCGCCCACGATGATGGCCAGGTGCAGCAAGGCGGCCGCAAAGCTGAGCGCGCCGCCGATGGCAAAGCCGATGTTCATGCGCGGCCCCCCTTCAGCCCGGCCTTGAGCAGACCGAGGGCCTGCACCAGGGCCGGCCCCTGCTCCAACCAGCGCCCCATCTGGCTGCGCAGCACCAGCCCGCCCAGGGCGAGCAGCTTGTTCACGAGGCCGGTCTGCAACACCAGCACGAGCAGGTCCAGGCTGTGATCGACGAGCTGCGTGGTGTCGCCAGCGTGTTCGGACTCATCGCGCAGCCAGAAGGCGATCAGGCCATAGCAGTAGTCCACCATCAACGTGCCCACGGCGCCCTTGAAGCCGCAGGCTGCGATCTCGCCGGCATCCTCGGCCTGACTCAGCATCTGCTCCACGGCCAGGGCCAGCGCGGCACGCCCAGGCAGGCCGGCATCGGCCACCAGCAGCGGCGTGCTGTGCAGCACGCGCCGCGCAATGCCGACAAAGGCGCGATCCGGCGCCAGCTGGGCCAGCAGCGCGTCGACCAGCAGTTGCAAGCGCTCGCGCAAGGTGAACGTGGCCTCATCCGGCGTGGCCTGCCATTGCGCAATGGCACCCAGTGCCACGGCCTCAAAGTAGCCGAGCAGCAGCCGCTCTTTGCTGGCGAAGTAGTTGTAGACGGTCACGTCACCCACGCCGGCTTCGCGGGCGATCTGCTTGAGCGTCGTGGCCTCGTAGCCCTGCGCGCTCATCAGCTTGACGGCCGCGCGCAGGATCTGCTCGCGGTACTTGGCTTGCTGGATTTTGCTGGTGCGCATTGTGAATTGACTATATTTTAATTGTGCTAACAATGCAATTTAAATAAAGTCGATATGGATCCTAGGTCCGCAAAGCCCGCCTAAAACGCGGCCGGGTTTGCGGCGATTGGCCTGGCCTGGCCGACGCACCGTCAAGCGCCCGCAGCCTCCGCGCATCCCGTCACTTCGGCAACCGCGCCCTTGTGCACCAAGGCCCTCCGATATGCTCCCGCCCCAGTTGTACATACAAGTGGAGCATTGCCATGACGACCTATGACATCGTCATCGCCGGCGGCGGCGTTTCCGGCCTGTATTGCGCGCTGCGCCTGGCCGACGCCGGCCACCGCATCCTCGTGCTGGAGGTGTCGGCCGACCGCTGGGGCGGGCGCATCGAGACCGAGGACATGGACGGCTTCACAGCCGAGTACGGGCCGATGCGCTTCGAGCCGACGCTGCAGCCGCGCTTTGCGGCCCTGTGCGCGGAGCTGGGCGTCGGGCTGGTCGACTTCTTCGGGCCCTCGGCCGACCAGGCCGGCACCGACGATCTGGACCTGCCCGAGGCCGAGCGCGGGCTGAATTCGCTGCAGCTGCTCAAGCGCGGGATCATGCTCATCATGGGCCGCGACCCGCAGGACCAGGCCTGGATCGATGCCCTCACCGAGGCCGACTACATGCGCCTGCGCAAGCACGCCCAGCTGCACGGCCAGCCGCTGTGGGACATGGGCTTCTGGAACGCGCTGTCGGCGCAGGGGGTGCTGAGCCACCGCGCGCTGGTCAAGCTGCGCGACACCGGAACCTTCTATCACATGATTCCGGAGAACCTGAACGCGGCCGAGTGGATCATCTGGTGGCTGCGTGCGCTCAAGACGGTGGGCCAGCAGCTGGCCAGCATCGAGGGGGGCTCGGCCAAGCTTACGGACGGGCTGCTGGCCCGGCTGCGCGGCCACGCGAACGTGACGCTGGCCGGCGGCCACAGGCTGATGGGCGTGCGCCCGGTGGAACTGGGCAAGCCGACGCTATCGCTCGACGTGGCCACGCAGAACGGCGCCGTCACGTTGCGGGCCGAGCGCCTGATCTTGGCGCTGCCGCGGCTGCCGCTGCTCAAGCTGACGCGCCACCTGCCCGAGCACATCGCCGCGCAGCTCGACAGCGTCAACGGCTTCCCGATGCTCAAGGTCTTCTTCGTCTGCAACACGCCCTGGTGGAGCTACGGCCAGCCGCCGCAGCAGTACGCCAACTGCATGCCGACGCGCGAGATCCACTACTTCCGCCGCCCGCCCGGCGCCGACGCGGACGGCCATGGCATGGTGCTGCTCTACATGGACCGGCCCTCGACCGAGTTCTGGCGCCACTACGTGATCGACGGCGACCGGCACGACCGCGCCGAGGTGGACCAGAACGCGCGCATCGTCGACGCCTTCGCCCTTTTCGTCGCGCGCGATGTGAAGCGCTCGGCAGAGTCGAGCGCCGAGTCCGCCCTGAAGCTGACCGACAACGCCCGACGCATCTTCGGCGGCCTGAGCCTGGCCGAGACGGCGGGCTATATCCGCAACTCCATCATCACCTACGGCATCCGCGACTGGGCGCGCGCGCCCTATGGCGCCGCCAACCACGGCTGGCAGCCGGGCGTGCGCTCCTGGAAGGTGATGGACGCCTTCAAGGCCTTCGACTTCGGCAGCGGCGCGCGCAACCTGCACATCGTCGGCGAGGCCTATTCGGACTACCAGGGCTTCATCGAGGGCGCGTTGAACAGCGCGGAGCTAGCGCTGGCGACGATTGCAGCCAAGCCGAGGGACGAGGCGGCCGAGGAGCCGAGCCTGGGTCTGTCCTGAGCCGCAGAGAGCTCATCTGAGGCCGGCGTTGATTTTCTGCAGGGCGGCAGCGCCAGGACAGAGCTCGGCTTCGGCCAGCGCGTTGAGCGGCCAGGCGGCCGTGCGCTGCGCTGCATGCCAGTCCTTGGCGGCAGGGTCGACATACAGCAGGCCGGTGGCAATCTCGCCGGCCGCCGCGCGCAGCTGCATCGCGTGCATCGCGCCGAGGCGGTCGGCGGGGTCGTAGGCGGCGTCCATCCGGCGCAGACGCAGCGTGCTGCCATCGGCCTGCGGCACGTCGATGACGTCGGGCGACTGCTCGACGACCTGCTCGGTGGCCAGGTCGATGAAGTCGATGCGGTTGAGCGCCTCGTTGTGCTCGCGCACATGGTCATAACTGCGTGTCGAGCCGGCATGGTTGTTGAAGGCCACGCAGGGGCTGATGACGTCGATGAAGGCGGCGCCGCCGTGGCGCATGGCGGCTTCGATCAGGGGCACGAGCTGGGCCTTGTCGCCCGAGAAGCTGCGCGCCACAAAGGTGGCGCCGAGCTGCAGGGCCAGTGCCGCGAGGTCGATGGCGGCGTCGTTGTTGGTGGCGCCCTTCTTGGCCACCGAGCCCTTGTCGGCCGTGGCGCTGAACTGGCCCTTGGTGAGGCCGTAGACGCCGTTGTTCTCGACGATGTAGACCATGCGCACGCCGCGTCGCATGGCATGCGCGAACTGGCCCAGGCCGATGGAGGCGGAGTCGCCGTCACCGGAGATGCCAAGGTAGAGCAGCTCGCGGTTGGCCAAGTAGGCACCGGTCAGCACGCTGGGCATGCGGCCATGCACGGTGTTGAAGCCGTGGCTGGCGCCGAGGAAGTAGTCGGGCGTCTTGCTCGAGCAGCCGATGCCGCTGAGCTTGGCGACACGGTGCGGGGCGATGTCGAGCTGCCAGCAGGCCTGCACGATGGCGCTGGAGATGGAATCATGGCCGCAGCCGGCGCACAGCGTCGAGACCTTGCCTTCGTAGTCGCGGCGCGTGTAGCCCACGGCGTTGCGGGTCAGGCTGGGATGGTGCAGCCTGGGTTTGGCGAGGTAGGTCATGCGGCGCTCCTCGGCGCGGTGGCGAGCGCATGTACATGCCGCGTGATCGCGTCGGCAATGAAACGCGCCGTGATCGGCGTGCCGTCGAAGTGCAGCACCGGCGTGAGCTGCCTGGGCGCCACCTCCAGCTCGTTGACGAGCATGCGGCGCATCTGCGCGTCGCGGTTCTGCTCGACGACAAAGACGGCGGCGTGGGCGGCAATGAACTCGGCGACGGACGGCGGGAAGGGATAGGCGCGCAGGCGCATCGCGTCGATGTGGATGCCCGCCTCGGCCAGCGCGGCCAGCGCCTCGTCCATGGCCGGCGCGGTGGAGCCGAAGTAGAGGACGCCGACACTGGTCTTCTGCGCCGCAGCGCGCACCAGCGGTTGCGGCGCCAGCAGCGCGGCGGTGGCGAACTTGGCGCGCAGGCGCTCGACGTTGCGCACGTAGTCGTCGCCGCGCTCGGAGTAGATGGCCTGCTCGTTGCGCGTGGTGCCGCGCGTGAAGTAGGCGCCTTTGCTGGCGTGGGTGCCGGGCAGCGTGCGCCAGGGGATGCCGTCGCCGTCCACATCCTTGTAGCGGGCGAAATCCTTGCCGGCTTCGAGCTGCTCGGCGCTCATGACCTTGCCACGGTCGTAGCGGCGCTCGTCGTTCCATTCCAGCGGCGCGCACAGGCGCTGGTTCATGCCGATGTCGAGGTCGCTCATCAGGAAGATCGGTGTCTGAAGCCGCTCGGCCAGGTCCAGCGCTTCGGCGGCGAACTCGAAGCATTCGCGCGGGTCCTCGGGCAGCAGCAGCACATGCTGGGTGTCGCCGTGCGAGGCGTAGGCGCTGCTCAGCAGGTCGGCCTGCTGTGTGCGCGTGGGCATGCCGGTGCTGGGGCCGCCGCGCTGCACGGCGATGACGACGAAGGGGATCTCGGCGAAATAGGCCAGGCCGAGGAATTCGGTCATCAGCGACACGCCAGGGCCCGAAGTGCACGTGAACGCGCGTGCGCCGTTCCAGCCGGCGCCGGTGATGATGCCGATGGAGGCGATCTCGTCCTCGGCCTGCACGATGGCATAGCGCTTCTCGCCGGTCGCGGGGTCGGTGCGGAACTTCACCGCGTATTTCTCGAACGCCTCGGCCACCGACGAGGACGGCGTGATCGGGTACCAGGCGCAGACGGTGGCGCCGCCGTAAATGCAGCCCAGCGCCGTGGCCGCGTTGCCTTCCAGGAAGACCCTGTCGCCGACCGCATCGGCCGGCTTCACGCGCAGGCCAAAGGGCTGCACCGACAGGTGGTCGCGCGCGAACTCGCGGCCGGCGTGCAGCGCGCGCACGTTGGAGTCCAGCAGCCTCTCCTTGCCCTTGTACTGCTCGGCGAAGAGCTTCTCGATGACCGCGGCCGCGATGCCCATCAGCTCGCTCAAGGCGCCCAGCACGAGGATGTTCTTGAACAGCGTGCGCTCGCGCGGCACGTCGTAGGTGGCGTTGCAGATGGCCGTGGCCGGCATGCCGATGACGTGGATGTCGGGGCGGAATGCGCTGGCCGGCATCGGCTTGGTGCTGTCGTAGAACAGGTAGCCGCCCGGCTGGATCTCGGCCAGGTCCTGGGCCCAGGTCTGCGGGTTCATCGCCACCATCAGGTCCACGCCGCCGCGCCGGCCCAGCCAGCCGGCCTCGCAGACGCGCACCTCGTACCAGGTCGGCAGGCCCTGGATGTTGCTCGGGAAGATGTTGCGCGGGCTGACCGGCACGCCGATGCGCAGGATGGCGCGGGCGAACAACTCGTTGGCGGACGCCGAACCCGAGCCGTTGACGTTGGCGAACTTGACGACGAAGTCGTTGACGGCTTCGATGCGGCTCATGCGGCCTCCCGACGGGCCGCCCCGAGGGAGGCCGAGCCCCCTCGGGGGGCAGTGCGCGAAGCGCGCGTGGGGGTCGTCATACAGCCTCCTTGCGCGTCGCGTGGTCGCGGCAGGCCGCGCCCGCCTTGGCCGTGACGAGCAGGAACTTCTGCATGTCCCAGGCCCCCGTCGGACAGCGCTCGGCACACAGCCCGCAGTGCAGGCAGACGTCCTCGTCCTTGGCCATGATGCGACCCGTCTTCAGCCCGCCTTCGACGTAGATGTCCTGCATGAAGTTCAGCGCCGGCGCGTTCAGGCGTTCACGCAGGTCGTCGCCGTTGTCGGTGAAGGTGATGCAGTCCATCGGGCAGATGTCCACGCAGGCGTCGCACTCGATGCACAGCCTGGGCGCGAACACCGTCTGCACGTCACAGTTCAGGCAGCGCTGGGCTTCCTTGAACGCAGTGGCGGCGTCAAAGCCGAGCTCGACCTCGACCTTGATGCTGGCCAGCGCGACCTCGGCAGCCGTCCACGGCACCTTGCTGCGCAGGTCGTTGGTGATGGCGTTGTCGTAGCTCCACTCGTGGATGCCCATCTTCTGGGACACGAGGTTGACATGCGGCGGCGGGCGCTGCGTGACGGGCTCGCCATGCAGCAGGCGGTCGATGCTGACGGCGGCCTCATGGCCATGGGCCACGGCCGTGATGATGTTCTTGGGGCCGAAGGCCGCGTCGCCGCCGAAGAAGACATGAGGAAGCGAGGACTGGAAGGTCTTCACGTCAAGCACCGGCAGGCCGTCGCCGCCGAAGGCGATGCCAGCGTCGCGTTCTATCCACGGGAAGCTGTTTTCCTGGCCGACGGCGATCAGCACCTCGTCGCAGGGGATGACGATCTCTTCACCCGTCTGTGCCGTCTTGAAGCGCATGCCGGTCAGCCTGCCGTCGACATGCTCGAAGGCCAGCGGCACATGGAAGTCGAGGATGGGGATGCCTTCATGCTCGGCGTCTTCCTTCTCCCAGGGCGAGGCCTTCATCTGCGCATAGCCGCTGCGCACGGCGACGGTCACCGACGAGGCGCCCAACCGACGTGCGGAGCGGCAGCAGTCCATCGCCGTGTTGCCGCCGCCCAGCACGATGACGCGCGGCGCCACGGCAGTCACATGGCCGAAGGAGACGCTGGCCAGCCAGTCGATGCCGATATGGATCTGCTCGGCGGCCTCCTGCCGCCCCGGCAGGGCCAGGTCACGCCCGCGCGGCGCGCCGCAGCCGACAAAGACCGCGTCAAAGCCCTCGCCCAGCAGCGCCTTCATCGAGGCGATGCGCTCGCCGGCGCGCCACTGGACACCCAGGCCGAGGATGTAGCCGCACTCTTCGTCGATGACGCGCTCCGGCAGCCTGAAGCGCGGGATCTGCGTACGGATGAAGCCGCCGGGCTTGGCTTCGCCGTCGAAGACGGTGACGGCGTAGCCCTCCAAGGCCAGGTCCCGCGCGACCGCCAGCGACGCCGGCCCGGCGCCCACGCAGGCCACCCGCTTGCCCTTGCGCGCGGCGGCCTTGGGGATCATGGCGCGGAACTCGTCGCTCTTGTTGTCCGCCGCCACGCGCTTGAGGCGGCAGATCGCGACCGGCTCGGGCTTGGCCGCCTGCTTCTCTTCCACCCGGCCGCGCCGGCAAGCGGGCTCGCAGGGCCGGTCACAGGTGCGCCCGAGCACGCCGGGGAAGACGTTGCTCACCCAGTTGACCCAATAGGCCTCGTCATGTCGTCCTTGGGCGATGAGCCGGATGTACTCCGGCACGGGCGTGTGCGCGGGGCAGGCCCACTGGCAATCGACGACCTTGTGGAAATAGGCCGAGTCTGAGATGTCGGTTCTCTGCACGGTGTCTCCTGCCGTGTTGTGAGGCCAGTCTAGGACTGCGGCTGCCACGCCGGTCGCGTGGAAACCCGCCCAGCAGGCCCTTGTCTACACTGGCCGCATGAGTTCTTCAGTGATTGCCGCTGAGCGCGCCGTGCGCATTGGCCGCCAGGCGCTCGAGGTCGAGGCCCGCGCCCTGGCGGAGCTGGCGCCGCGCCTGGGTGCTGCCTTCGCCCAAGCCATGCAGACGGTGCTGGCCTGCCACGGCCGCGTCGCCGTGATGGGCATGGGCAAGAGCGGCCATGTGGGCCGCAAGATCGCCGCGACGCTGGCCTCCACCGGCACGCCGGCCCTGTTCGTGCACCCGGCCGAGGCGGCGCATGGCGACCTCGGCATGGTCACCGGCGGCGATGTCGTGCTGGCTCTGTCCAATTCGGGCGAGAGCGACGAGCTCAACGCCATCCTGCCGGTCCTCAAGCGCCTGGGCATCCCGGTCATCGCGATGACCGGTCGGGCCGAGTCCAGCCTTGCCGCCCATGCCGACGTCGTGCTCGACAGCGCCGTGGCCGAGGAAGCCTGCCCGCTGCAGCTGGCGCCCACCGCCAGCACGACGGCGCAGATGGCGCTGGGCGATGCGCTGGCCGTGGCCCTGCTGGACGCGCGTGGTTTCAAGGCCGAGGACTTCGCGCGCTCGCACCCCGGCGGCGCACTGGGCCGCAAGCTGCTCACGCACGTTCACGACCTGATGCGCTCGGGCGACGCGCTGCCGCGCGTGGCGGCCGATACCGGCTTCACCGACCTGATGCGCGAGATGAGCGCCAAGGCCCTGGGCATGGCCGTGATCGTCGACAACGACGATCACGTTCTTGGCATCTTTACGGACGGCGACCTGCGCCGCCTCGTCGAGCAGGGCCGCGACCTGCGTGGCCTCACCGCCGCCGAGGTCGCCCATGCCAAGCCGCGCACGGTCGGCGCCGACGCGCTGGCCGTGGACGCGGCCGACCTGATGGAAGCCGCGCGCATCACCGTCGTCCTGGTGGTCGACGCCGATCAGCGGCTGCTCGGCGCCATCAGCATCAACGACCTGATGCGGGCCAAGGTGATCTGATGGCCGCGCTCGACTTTCCTCCCGAACTTCTCATCCGGGCGCAAGGCGAAGGCCTGGCGATCAAGCTCGCGATCTTCGACGTCGACGGCGTGCTGACCGATGGCCGCATCTACATCAGCGAGCGGGGTGAAGAGTTCAAAGCCTTCAGCACGCTGGACGGCCACGGGCTGAAATCGCTGCAGCAGGTGGGCATCACGCCGGTCATCATCACCGGCCGGGACAGCCCGGCCGTGCGCCGCCGCGTGGCGGACCTGGATCTGCAGCATGCGGTCTACGGCGTGCGCGACAAGCTGGCCGCCGCCGAGCCGCTGCTGGCGCAACTCGGCGCGAGCTGGGGTGAGGTGGCCGTCATGGGCGACGACTGGCCCGACCTGCCGCTGATGGCGCGCGCCGGCTTTGCCTGCGCACCACCCGGCGCCCATGCCGAGGTGCTGGCCATCGCCCACCACGTGACGCGCGCCGCGGGCGGCCACGGCGCCGCGCGGGAGTGTTGCGACGTGCTGCTGATGGCCGCCGGCCACTACGAACGCCTGCTGCACGCCCACCACGCGACGCTGGACGGGGGCAAGGCTTGAGCACCACGCTGCCGGCGCCTGCGCCGCGCCGCCATCAGCCCCGCGCCTGGCTGTGGCGCCTGCAGAGCCTGGTCTCCAACTACCTGCCGCTGCTGCTGATGGCGTTTCTCGCCAGCGGCACCTGGTGGCTGGTCAAGAACACACCGCTGCTGGATGAACCGGGCGAGCTCGCGCCGCCCCGCCACATTCCCGACTACCGCATGGCCAACTTCGAGATCCAGCGTATCGGCGCCGATGGCCGGCTCAACGTGCAGGTGGCCGGGTCCGAGCTGCGCCACTACCCAGACACCGACACCGTCGAGATCGACCAGGTGCGCGTGCGCGCCATCGCGCCGGACGGCAGCCTGGCCATCGCCGAGGCCAGGCGTGCCCTCAGCAATGGCGACGGCAGCGACATGCAGTTGATCGGCGACGTCCATGTGCGCCGCCTGCCGCCCGGCGCGGGCGAGAACGCGCTGGCACAGATGGAAATGCGCGGCGATTTCGTGCAGGCGCTGTCCAACAGCGAAATCCTGCGCTCCCACCTGCCCGTCACCATCCGCCAGGGCGGCTCGACGCTGGTTGCCCAGAACTTCGAGTACCGCCACCTGACCGGGCAAGTGACGTTCACCGGCAGGGCGCAGGGCCAGATCATCTCCAAACCGTCCCGATGAGCGCACTCGTCTTCATCACCGGCGCCTCCAGCGGCATCGGGCAGGCGCTGGCGCTGCGCTACTACCGCGACGGCGCCCGGCTGGCGCTGGTGGCACGCCGCACCGCCGACGTCGAGCGCTGGGCGGCCGAGCAGCAGCTGGACGCGGCTCGCTTCAGGATCTACGGCGCCGACGTGGCCGACCTGGACGCGATGGCGCGCACCGGCCGCGAGTGCATCGCCGCCCAGGGCCTGCCCGACGTGGTCATTGCCAATGCCGGCATCAGCATCGGCATGGACACGGCGCACTTCGACGACCTGGACGTCATGCGCCGCACCTTCGCGACCAACAACGTCGGCCTGGCCGCGACCTTCCATCCCTTTGTCGCCGCGATGATGGCGCGCCGCTCGGGCACCCTGGTTGGCATCGCCAGCGTGGCGGCCATCCGCGGGCTGCCAGGGCATGGCGCCTATTGCGCCAGCAAGTCGGCGGTCGTCGCCTATTGCGAAAGCCTGCGCGGTGAATGCCGGCCCTTCGGCGTGCGTGTCGTCACGCTGCTGCCGGGCTACATCGACACGCCGCTGACGCGCGGCAACCGCTATTCCATGCCCTTTCTGATGCCGGTCGACGAGTTTGCCGACCGGGCCGTGCGCAGCATCCAGGCCCAGGTCAGCTACCGCGTCATCCCGTGGCAGATGGGCGTGCTGGCCAAGCTGCTGCGGCTGCTGCCCAACTGGCTCTACGACCGCGCGCTGAGCGGCCGGGCGCGCAAGAAGCGCGCAACGGGGTAGCCAGCGCGTCAAGGGCGTGGCTACACTGCGCGCCTTCGAACCGAGAGCTGGCCCGATGGGCAGCCAAGGAGGACATCATGGCCAAGGTGCTTCACCCCTGCTGAGACCGCGCGCTGAGAGCCTTTAGCGCCGCCTGCCTGCTGCCGCCCCGTCTGCACTGACGGCGCCAGCCCATCGATGCCCGCGGCCGCCCGTCCAAGGCCGCCGCTCTCGGACCCCCTGTCATGACAATTCGCCTCCTCGGCCTGGGCCTGGGCCTGGGTCTTTGCGCGCTGGCCTTGCCCGCCTGGGCGCACACCGGCCCCGCTATTCCCACCGCGCTGCGCCTGGCCACCGGCGCAACCGCCACGGTGATCGACGGCCGCCTCGACGACCCGGCCTGGCAGCAAGCGCCCGTTTACGAGCGCTTTGCGCAATTCCTGCCCGTCGACAAGCAGCCCGCCCGCTGGCGCACCAGCGTGCAGGTGCTGGTCACCGACGACGCCCTCATCTTCGGCATCCGCGCCTGGGACCCCAAGCCAGGCCGCATCCGCGCGCCGCTGGCCCGGCGCGACCAGGTCAAGGCCGACCAGGACTATGTCGCCGTCTTCATCGACCCGGTCGGCCACCGCCGCACAGCGCAGTTCGTGCGAGTCAGCGCGGCCGGCGCGGTCGAGGACGGCCTGTACGCGGCAGAGGAAGCCCAGGAGGACGCTGCGCCCGACTTCGACCTCGAAGCCGCCGCCACGCGCCTGCCTGACGGCTACAGCGTCGAGCTGCGCTGGCCGCTCGCCGCGCTGCGCTTCCCGCACACGGGCGGCGCGCCCTGGCGCCTCATGGTCGCGCGCAACATCCCGCGCGAGGAACGCACGCTCAATGTCAGCGCTCCCGCGCTCACCAAGGATGCGCTGAGCTTCATCACCGAACTGCAGCCGCTGGAGGGCCTGGGCGACCTCGTCGAGCAGGTGCGCGAACGCAGCTTCATCGCCTTGCGCCCCGAGCTGACGCTGCGCTCGACGCGCCACAGCAGTGACGTGGACGGAGCGCGCCGCGGCCGCAAGGCCTCGCTCGGTGCCGAGTTCAAGTGGCGGCCACGCGCCGACTGGGTGCTGGACGCGATGCTCAACCCTGACTTCTCCCAAGTCGAGTTGGACGAGCCGCAACTGGCCGGCAACACCCGCTTCGCACTGAGCGTGCCGGAGAAGCGCGCCTTCTTCCTCGAAAGCTCGGACGTCGTCGGCCCGACCCAGCCCGACGAATCCGGCGAGAACCGCAGCCTCGCGGCCTTCTACACACGCGCCATCACCGACCCCGACTGGGGACTGCGCGCCACCTGGCGCGGCGCGAGCGCCGAGGCCACGGCCCTGCACCTGCGCGACGCCGGTGGCGGGCCCGTACTGCGCGCCGGCGCGTTTGCGACGCGCGTTGGCACGCAGCCACACGGCTCGCAGGCCGGCTTTGCGCGCGGGCGCATGCAGTTCGGCGGCCTCGGCCTGGCTGGCCTGGTGTCGCGGCGTGACTTCAACCACGGGCGGACGACCCAGGTCGTCGGCAGCGACGGCGTCTGGCGGGCCGGTGACAGCGACCAATGGCGCGGCCACCTGCTGCTGTCGAGCACGACCTTGGGGCTGGATGGGGACGGCAGCGCCCTCCGCATCAAGCGCGAGCGCGGCCACCGTGCATGGCTGGGCTGGCAGCACCGCGACGCGGACTTGATCGCCAACGTCAACGTCGAGGAGATCAGCCCGCGCTTTGCCAACGACAACGGCTTCGTCAACCAGAGCGGTATCCGCCGCGCCTCGGGGCTGGCCTTTGTGCGCCTGGGCCCGCGCGAACTGCTCGTCGCGATGCACGAGAGCGAGGTCACGCTCAAGCTCCAGGAGACGCGCACGCTGGCCGACCCACTGCTGGGTGTAGGCGCCGGCCAGGTCGTTGATCGCCTCATCCAGCCCGGCTTCTGGTTCGCGGCGGCACGCAACACCGGCGTTTGGGGCCATGTCGGCCTGGACAGCCACCGCGCCCGGAACGGCGGCCGCCTGCATGCGACGCGCACCGTGCTGCTGGGGTTCGAATCCAACCCGGGCGAGCTGCTGAACCTCCTCCATGCCGAGGTCGAGTGGGGGCGCCGCCTGGATGTGGACGCCGACCGCGTCGGCCTGGGACTGCAGGCCGAGTTGCAGGCGCAACTGCGCGCGCCGCTGCCCGGCGGGCTGTGGCTGGAGTTCGAGCAGCGCCTGGGCCTGGGCTATGTCGAAGGGCCCGACGGCCGGCGCGCTTTCACCGACCGCAGCGCGCAGAGTTTGGTCGTGCTGCACGTCAGCCCCCGCGATTCGCTGCGGCTGATCCACCAGCAGACCCACTTCAGCCGCCGCGCTGAGCCGGGCCTGAACCTGGACGCGGCGCTCGACACCGGGCGCGTGCTGTCGCTGGTGTTTCAACATCGCATCGGCCTGGCACGCGTCGTCAGCCTGGGGCTGAGCCGGGCTCGCCAGAAGCCGGGTGCCGTGCACGCCCGCGAAGTCTTCGCGAAGGCGACGCTGGGGTATTGAAGCCCCTGGCCCAGCCTCGCCCCGCTGAAGCCGGGCGGGTCGGGCCGGCCCCACGAGGGCCGGCTTGATGAACCGGAGTCGGCCCAAGGTGGCGCACGACGGCCGCTAGGCGCCGCCTGGATGGG
>NZ_JBQVNP010000107.1:0-17284 GCF_052436255.1 Roseateles sp.
CGCCTATCGCGCGGCGCTCAAGCGCGTCGCCGAGCGCCTGCAGCGGCCCGAACTCTGCCCGTCGGCGCGCGTGCTCAGCGTCATGGCCCAGGACTTCGACGACAGCTACGTCGGCTTCATCCGCCGCCAGAGCGACGCGACGCGCGCGGCCTTGCTGGCCTTGCCCTTCCCGGAACCGCTGCAAAAGCGCTTTGACAGGCTGGCGGCCGATTCGCTGGCCCAGCAGGCCCGCATCGAAGCCGCCGACACCATGCCCTTCGAAGAATTCCGGCGCCATTACGTCGCGCCGGAGCGGATGGCCGTCTAAGCGCCGCTGGACCCCGGAGCCGGTTCAAGCGCGCCGTAGACCGATGCGCTGAAGCGCAGCTGCGAACCCGCTGCGTCAAGCCCCCGCGCCCAGCGGGTCAGCTGGTCGGCCGGCATCGGCCGGGCGAACAGGAAGCCCTGCAGCTCGTCGCAGCGTTTGCCGCGCAGCACGGCCGCCTGGCCGTCGGTCTCGACACCCTCGGCCACCACCCGCAGGCCCAGTGCATGCGCGAGATCGATGACGGCCTTGACGATGGCGCGAGCGTCGGCACTGGTTTCCAGGTCCTGGATGAAGCTGCGGTCGATCTTGAGCTGCGACACCGGCAGCTGGCGCAGGTAGGACAGACTGGAATAGCCGGTGCCGAAGTCGTCGATGGACAGCGCCAGGCCCAGTTCAGCCAGGCGGCGCAGCGCCCGCTCGGTGGCGGCGGCGTCGTCCATCGCGACGGATTCGGTGATCTCGCAGGTCAGCTGGCTGGCGTCGACACCGTGGCGCGCCAGCGCCTCCTGAAAGCGCTGGACCAGCGCGTCGGCCTGGCGCAGCTGCTGCACCGACAGGTTGATGGCCACGCGCATCTGCAGCCCGATGTCGCGCCAGGCGGCGAGCTGGCGGCAGGATTCGTTGATGACCCAGTCGCCCAGCGGCACGATGAGGCCGAACCGCTCGGCGACCGGGATCAGCACAGCCGGGCTGACGCCGCCGCGCTGCGGGTGCTGCCAGCGCAGCAGCGCCTCGACGCCGGTGACCTCGTCCGCCACGGTGGCGATCTTGGGCTGGTAGTGCAGGGCCAGCACGCCGCTGCCGGGCTCGCCGGCCAGCGCGGCGCGCAGGCCGCGGGCCAGCTCGACCTGCTCGCGCACACCGGCCTGCATGTGCGCCTCGAAGAACGCAAAGCCATTGCCGCCCGCGCGCTTGGCCGACTGCACGGCCGAGTCGGCCTGCGCAATCAGCGCCTCGCCGGGCCCCTGGCCGTCGTAGAGCGCGATGCCGATCGAGGCCGACAGCCGCAGCGGCTGGTTGCCGGCGCCGGGCACGTCGGCCAGGGGCTCGGCCAGCGCGTCGAGCAGACGCTGCGCGACCTGGGCCAGCGTGGCCTCGGCCACCTCGCCCTCCAGCATCAGCACGAATTCGTCGGCACCCAGGCGCGCCAGCGTGTCGTGGCTGCGCGCGAGGCCCTGCAGGCGGCGGGCGGTCTCGCGCAGCACATGGTCTCCGGCGGTCAGGCCGAAGCTGTCGTTGATGGGCTTGAAGCCGTCCAGGTTGATGGTCAGCAGTGCCAGGCGTGCGCCCTCGCGCTGGCCGCGTGCGGCGGCGTGCTGCAGGCGGTCGTCCAGCAGCTGGCGGTTGGCCAGGCCGGTGAGGGGGTCGCGCAGCGCGATTTCATACAGCTCCGTCGTGGCGGCGTGCAGCGACTGCTGCAGCCGGTTGGTGCGGCGCTCGCCGCGTGCGTCGAGCGCCGAGGTGATCAGCGTCAGCAGCAGCAGCGCGAAGGTGGCGCCGGCAACGAGGTAGCCGAGGTTGTCGCCACCCAGGCCCTGCGCACTGAGGCAGACCGAACCTTCGACGATGCCGGCAGCGGCCATGCCGGTGTAGTGCATGCCGGCGACCGCCGCGCCCATGACGAGGGCGGACACGACCTGACCCCAGCGGGCCCAGGCATGTGGCAGGCGCCTGAGCCCGAAGAAGATGCACAGCGCCGCCGCAGCCGCTCCGGTGGCCACGGCCGCCGAGGCGCCCACCAGGCCCCAATGCCATTGAATGCCCGGCGCCAGCACCAGCGCCGCCATGCCGGTGTAGTGCATCGCGCAGATGCCGGCCCCCATGCTGGCAGCGCCCAAGGCCAGCCGTGCCGGTGTCAGCGTCTCCTGCGCGGCCACGCGCAGCGCGATGGCCGACACGCCGACGGCGGCCAGCCAGCTCAGCAGCGTGACGGCGGTGTCGTAGCCGGCCAGAAAGGGCAGCTTCAGCGCCAGCATGCCGACGAAGTGCATCGCCCAGATGCCCGTGCCCATCGACAGCGAGCCGGCGATCCACCAGATGCGCGCAACCAGCGCATCGGGCGTGCGCACGCGCTGGGCGAGGTCCAGCGCCACATAGGACGCAAAGGCAGCGGTCAGATAGGACAGCACGACGACCGCCGGGTCGAAGCGCAACGCGATTTCGGCGACGGGCATGGCCGCCAGTATCGAAGCGCGCTCCGGGGGCAACGCCGAGGCGGCGGACTGCGAGCGTGAAAGATGCCGCCAAACCCTCGCCGTCCACGCGCCGCCACGGGCCCGCCCCGCGATCGACAAAAAAAGACCCGGTCAGCGGGCTGCCGGGTCGTGAAGCCCCCGGAGTCGGGGGCGTCGTTGGGATGCGCGCACTTTAGGCCGCGCCCTCGCGCCAAGGCGGGCAATATTCACGGCCGCGCCTGGCCCTGCCGATAATCCCGCCATGTCTGCCCCACAGCACCGCGCCACCGAAGCCCTGTCCGAAGCCGACCTGGAGCGCTTGCAGGCCCTGCTGGACGCATTGCCCGCGCCGCTGGAGCCGCTGGACGTCAGCATGGCCGATGGCTATCTGTGCGGCGTGCTGCTGCAGCCCGAGGCCGTGCCGCTGGAGCGCTGGCTGCCGCCGCTGCTGGACACGAACTATGAGCCCGCGCCCTCCCAAGCGGGCGCTGCCGGCGGCCGACCCACGCCGCAGCGCGTCAACGATGAACTGATCGCGCTGCTGCGCCGTCGTCACAAGGAGCTCAACCTGGCCATCGTCGGCCGGCAGTGGTTCGACCCGTGGGTGTTCGAGCTCGACGAGGATGCCAGCTCGAGCGAGACCGTGCTGCCCTGGGTGGCCGGTTTCGCCCATGCGCTGGACGCGCATCCGGCGTTGATGAAGCTGCCCGAGGAGCCGCTGCTGGAACCCCTGGCTGCCCTCTACCTGCACCTGGACCCGGACGATCTCGAGGACGCCGACACGCTGCTGGAGGAAATCGAGTCGCTGGAGCCGCCGACCGACCTGGAGGCGGCCGTCGAAGGCCTGGTCAGCGCGGTGCTGATGCTGGCGGACGTGTCGCGCCCCCTCAAGGCGCAGCCGGCGCAAAAAGCCGGCGGGCGTGCAGGCCCAGGCCGGTCGCGACCGAGGCAAACCGGTCGCCGCTGACCCGCGCCGCTGCGGGGAAGCCGGCGGCCATGCCGTCCACCAGCAGGCGCAGGCCCGTCGAGCCACCGGTGAAGTAGAGGGCGTCGATCTGTTCGGCCTTCAGGCCGGCCAGCGCCACGGTCTCGTGGGCGGTGGTGATGATGCGGTCGAGGTCGGCGCGCAGCGCATCCACCGCGGTCCTCTCGCTGAGCGGCAGCACCAGCCCCGGTTCGATGTGACCGAGGTCCACCGTCGTGTCGGCGCCGCCCGAGACGGCGATCTTGGCGCCCTCGGCACGCGCGGCCAGCTCGTGGCCCAGGCGCTCCTCTAGCACCGTCATCAGCCGCGCATGCTGGCGCATGTCGCTGAACCAGCTCTTCATGCCGCGCCACTCGGCCACGCGCAGCGGCGAGTAGCAGGTGTTGATGAGGTGCCAGGTCGCCAGGTCGAAGTAGATGCCGCTGGGGATTTCACGACCGCTGGGCCCGATGGCCCGATAGCCGAATTCCTGCAGCAGCCCGGCCAGCTCGATGTGGCGGTCGAAGTCGGTGCCGGCGATGTGGACGCCGTGGCTGGCGAGGATGTCATCGCGGCGCGCCAGGCGCTGCATGCGCTCGGGGCCGACGCGCACCACGGAGAAGTCGCTGGTGCCCCCGCCGATGTCGGCGACCAGCACGATCTGCTCGCGCCGGGCTTGCTGCTCGAAGTCGAAGGCCGCCGCGATGGGTTCGTACTGGAAATGCACCTCGCGAAAGCCCACCGCGCGGGCGCAGGCCTCCAGCTGGGCCTGGGCGGCCGCGTCGCGTTCTGGCTCGCCGTCGACGAAGAAGACCGGCCGGCCCAGCACGGCGCGCTCGGGCTCGCCGGCCAGGCGGCGCAACCGCTTCAGGTAGCCGGCGACGATGTCCGAATACTTGGCGCCACGGCCGCCGCCGACGTCGGTGGTCTGGTCGATCAGCGGCGAGCCGAGGATGCTTTTCATTGAACGCATCAGCCGGCCGTCGTGGCCGTCGACATAGGCCGCCACGGCGGCACGGCCGAAGGCGCGCGGCGGGCCGTCGGCGTCGTGAGCGCCCTCGGTGAAATAGAACACCGCCGTCGGCATGGTGCGGTGCCCGGGCTCCAGCTCGATGAGCTGCATCTGGCCGGTCGCGCCCGGGATGGCCACGGCGGAGTTCGAGGTGCCGAAGTCGATGGCGCAAAAAGGGACGGGGGCGGTCATGGTGGGTTTCGTGTCATGTGTCATCTCGGCGGGCGGCCCCTGGGGCGAGTCCGGAGAAGGGGCGCGGATTCTAGGAACACAATCCGCGCCGACAAGGAGACCCCATGAAATCGCGCCGCGCCCTCGCCCTGATCATGCTCGCCGTTCTGGCAGCCTGCAGCCAACGCTCCGAGCAGGATCTGCTCGCTGCCGCTCAAAAGCGGATCGCGGAAAAGGACGCGGGCGGCGCCGTCATCGAGCTGAAGAACCTGCTGCAGCAAAACCCCGAGAACGCCAAGGGCCGTCATCTGCTGGGCAAGGCGCTGCTGGAGAGTGGCGACCTGGCGGGCGCCGAGATCGAACTGCGCCGCGCCTGGGAGCTGGGCGCACCGCGCGACGAGCTGGCGCCGCTGCTGGCCCAGACGCTGCTGTACTCGGGTCAGTCGCGCAAGCTCATTAGCGAGTTCGCTGACCAGAGCCTGGCCGAGCCAGCGGCCATGTCCACGCTGCAGCAGCATCTGGCGATCGCCTTCCTGGCCCAGGGCAATGTCACCGAGGCCAAGGCGGCCGCCGTGCGCGCGCTGCAGCTGGCGCCGGAATCGGAAGACGCCGGCGTCGTCAGCGCGCGCACCAAGCTGGCGGGCGGCTTCGCCGACGAGGCCCTGGCCCTGCTGGACGAGCTGCTGCTGAAGAATCCCAAGGCCGTCAAAGCGCTGCAGCTCAAGGCCGAAGTGCTGCTGTCACGCGGCAAGCTCGATGAGGCCGAGCCGCTGCTGCGCGAGGTGCTGGCGCAGGACCCGGCTTCCTACGATGCGCGATCACTCCTGGTGCGCGTGGCCTTTGGCCGCCAGCAGACCGATGTCGCGGCCAAGCTGGTCGAGGAAATGCCGCCCGCCCTGGCCAAAAAGCCGCAGGGCCGGTTCCTGCAGGCCCAGCTGGCGCTGGCCCAGGGCGACGCGGCCAAGGCGCGCGATCTGTCGTTGCCGCTGCTGAAGATGATGCCCAACTTCCTGCCGCTGCTGCGGCTGGCGGCGGGCGCCCACCAGCAGCTCGGCGAGCTGGCGGATTCTGAGAACCTGCTCAACCAGGGGCTCAAGCTGGCTCCCGACGACCTGGCGCTGCGCCGCCAGTTCGCGGGCCTGCAGCTGCAGCGCCGCGCCCCGGCCAAGACGCTGGAGACGCTGCGCCCGGTGCTGGAGGCCGCCAAGGCCGATGCCGAGACGCTGTTGCTGGCCGGCAAGGCCCATCTGATGCAAGGCAACTTCGAAGCGGCCGACCAGGCCTTTGGCGCCGCGTCCAAGCTGCGCCCTGACGATGCCAAGACGGGCGCGGCGCTGGCGCTGTCGGCCATCGTGCGCGACAGCGCGGCACCGGGCGGTGCCAGCCGTGCCAACGCGGACGCCGCCCTCGCCCAGTTGCGCGACATCGCCGCCAAGGACAGCGGCAGCAACTACGACCTGATGCTGATCAACGCGCTGATGCGCCGCAACGAGCTGCCGGCCGCGCTGGTGGCGATCGACAAGCTCGCGCCCAAGATGGCGGGCAGCCCGGTGCCGGAAGGCCTGCGGGGCCGCATCCACCTGGTCCGCAAGGACCTGGCGGCCGCACAAGGGTCATTTGAGGCGGCGTTGAAAGCCGATGCGAGCTATCTGCCGGCCGTGCTCGGCCTGGTCGCCCTGGACAGCCAGGCCGGCCGCACCGACGCCGCGGTCAAGCGGCTGGACGCCTTCGTCACCAGCCAGCCGCGCTCGCCCCAGGCGCGCCTTGCGCTGGCCGAGCTGCTGACGCAGACGCGCGCGCCAGCCGAGCGCATCACCGAGGTGCTGGACGCCGGCGTCCGCGAGGAGCCCACCGAGGCCGGGTTGCGCCTGGCGTTGATCGACCACTACCAACGCCTGGGCAACACGGCCAAGGCCGCCCAGGCGGCCCAGGAGGCGGCGACCGCCATGCCCACCAATGCCGACTTGCTGGAGCGCCTGGCGCGCACCCAGCTTGCGGCGGGCGACAAGGCCCAGGCTGCCAAGACCTATGCGCGGCTGACGGTGCTGGCGCCGACGCGCGCCCAGGGCTGGCTGGGCCAGGCCCAGCTGCGTGCCATGGACCAGGACTTTGCCGGCGCGGAACGCGAGGTCAAGCGCGCGCTGGAGGCCGAGCCGGGTTCGGTCATGGCTCAGCGCCTGCAGATCCAGCTCGCCATCCGCCAAGGCCGCCTCGACGAGGCGCTGGCCGCGTTGCGGGAGCGCCAGAAGAAGTATCCGCAAGAGGCCTACCCGCTGATTGCGGAGGCCGATGTGGAGGCGAGCCGGCAGCGCCACGACCAGGCCATCGCCGCGCTGCGCAAGGCTGTCGCACTGCGCGAACCGGCCGACGCTGCACCGCGCCTGTTCGCCGTGCTGATGGCCGCGAACAAGCGCGCTGACGCCCAGGCCTTCGAAACCCAGTGGCTGGCGTCCCACCCGCAGGATGTCGGCTTTGCCAGCGCCACCGCGGACATCATGCTCAGCCGCGGCGAACTCGACGCCGCACTGAGCCGCTACGAGGCCCTGCTCAAGCGCAGCCCCGACATGGTGGCTGTCATCAACAACGTGGCATGGCTGCGCAGCAAGACCGGCAAGCCCGGTGCGCGTGAGCTGGCCGAGCGGGGCCTCAAGATCAACCCCCAATACGGGCAGCTGCGCGATACCTACGCCACCGTGCTGGCCGAGGAAAAAGACTTCGGCAAGGCCATCAGCGTGCAGCGCCAACTGGTCGGCGAGCATCCCGATCAGCCGGCGTACCGGTTGAACCTGGCCCAGATCCTCATCGACTCGGGCGACAAGCCGGCCGCCAAGGCGGAGCTTGAAGACCTGGCCAAGCTGGGCACGAAGTTGCCGCAGCAAAAGCAGGTCCAGGCGCTGCTGAAGTCGCTCTAAACGTTGTAGAAACCGAACTGCATCGCGGGCCGGCGTCCGGCGATCAGCTCGGCCAAGGCGCGGCCCGAGCCCGCGCCATGGGTCCAGCCGAGCGTGCCGTGGCCGGCGTTGAGCCAGAGGTTGCGTGCTTTCCGGCTGCGGCCGATGTAGGGGATGTTGGTCGGTGTGCTCGGGCGCAGACCGGCCCAGTAATTGGGCTCGGTCGTGTCGGCCACGCCGGGAAAAATCTCTTCATAGCGCCGCACCAGCGCCGCGCAGCGCACACGGGCAGTGGGCGAATCCAGGTTGAGGTCGAAGCCCGACAGCTCGGCCGTGCCGGCGATGCGGATGTGGTCGCCCAGGCGCGAGATGGCGATCTTGCGGGTGTCGTCCAGCAGGCTGACGACGCTGGCCGCTTCGGGCTTGTTCAGGCGCAGCGTGGCTGAGTAGCCCTTGGCGGGGTAGATGTTGAGGTGCTCGCCGAGGGGGCGCAGCAGCTCGGGCGTGTAGGAGCCCATGGCGGCAACGAAGGCGTCTGCCTTCAAGCTTTTGCGCTCACCGCTGCGCGTGTGGGCGATCTGCACGGCCTCGATGCCGTCGCCTGCGCGCTGCAGGGCGAGGATGTCGTGCTCGTACAGGAACTGCGCGCCACGCTCGGCGCAGCGCTGCGCGAGCTTTTGCGTGAAGACGCGGGCATCGCCGCTCTCGTCGCTGGGCGTGAACGTGCCGCCGAATACCCGCGGCCCGAAGCTGGCCAGCGCCGGCTCGACCTTGAGCACCTGCTCGCGGTTCAGCACGCGGCGGTCCACGCCATGGCTGCGCATGATCTCGGCCCCGGCCGCGCCGGCGTCGAAGTCGGCCTGGCTGGAGAAGAAATGCAGGATGCCGCGCTCCAGCCGGTCGTATTCGATGCCGGTGCTGGCGACCAGCTCCTTCAGCGAGGCATGCGAATAGCGGCCCAACTGCACCAGTTCCTCGACATTGCGCTCGAACGCGGCGTTGGTGCACTGCATCAGGAAGGCCAGGCCCCAGCGCCACTGGTTGGGGTCCAGGCGCGGGCGGAACAGCAGCGGCGAGTCGTCGCGCAGCAGCCATTTGGCCACCTTGAAGGGCGCACCGGCATTGGCCCAGGGTTCGCAGAAGCTCACGGAGATTTGTGCGCCGTTGGCGAAGCTGGTCTCCAGCGCGGCATCCGGCTGGCGGTCGACGACGACGACCTCGTGCCCCTCGTCGAGCAGATACCAGGCAGTGGCGATGCCGATGATGCCGGCGCCGAGAACGACGATTTTCATGGCGGTCCTGTTCTTAGAGGGGTTGTAGGAGAAGTTGTAAACCCAGGCCGGTCATCAGCACAGCGACTAGGGCATCGACGACGCGCCAGGTGTGGGGGCTGCGCAGCCTGGGCGCTGCGGCCGCAGCGCCAAAGCCCAGCAGGCCGAACCACATTGCCGACGCGAGGCAGGCGCCCGCCACAAACGCCAGGCGCAGTTCGGGCGGCTGGCGCGCTCCGAGGCCACCGAGCAGCACGACGGTGTCGAGATAGACATGCGGATTCAGGTAGGTGAAGGCCAGGGCGGCCGACACCGTCGCGCCCAGGCTCGATGTGGTGCCCGCAGCGACGAGGCCTTGGGCCGGCCGCCATGCGCGCCGCGCGGCGAGCAGCGCGTAACCCAGCAGGAAGGCGGCGCCGCCGAAGCGAAAGACTTCGAGGAGGAACGGTTGGCCCTGGATCAGCGCGCCCAGGCCGAACACGCCCAGCGCAATCAACAGCCAGTCCGACAGCGTGCAGACCGCCACGACGACACCCACATGTTGGCGCCGCAGACCTTGCCGCAGCACCAAGGCGTTCTGCGCGCCGATGGCGAGGATGAGGCCGGCACCCATGACCCAGCCCTGTGCGAAGACGGTAGGACCGGTGGCGGTGTCAGGCATCGACGGATTCTCCGCAGCGCACAGCGATTCAAGAAGGATCATTCATATTCATCGCCGTACATTAGGACGGCTTATGAACCAGTTTGATCCCGCTGCGCTTGACTGCCTGGCCGCGCTGGCCGACGAACAGGCCTTCGAGCGCGCCGCCCAGCGCTTGTCCATCACGCAAAGCGCCGTGTCGCAACGGCTGCGCACGCTGGAGGCGCAGGTCGGCCAGCCTTTGGTGGTGCGGTCCCGACCGCTGCGCCTGACCGAGGCGGGCAAGGTGCTATTGCGCTTCGCCCGACAGCTGCAGGCGCTGCGCGTGGACGTCGCGCGGGAACTCGGCGAGCGCGTCGCGCCGCAGTCGCGCCTGGCCATTGCCGTCAACGCTGACAGCCTGGCCACCTGGGTGCTGGGCGCGCTGGATGAACTGGTGCAGCAGGGCCTGCGTGAGGGCTATGGGCTGGAACTCGTCGTTGACGACCAGGATTTCACCCACGATGGCCTGCGCCAAGGGGCCGTGCTGGGCTGCGTGTCGACGGTGGCCGAAGCGTTGCAAGGCTGCCGCGTGCAGCCGTTGGGCGTCATGCGGTACGTCGCGGTGGCGAGCCCAGGCTTCCTGGCCGAGCAGCTACCGGAGGGCCTGCACGCCGGGAATTTCGCCGACACGCCGTTTCTCGTCTTCAACCGCAAGGACGACACCCAGACTCAATGGGCATCGCAGGCCTTTGGCGTTCGCGCGCCGCGCCTGCGCGAGCGCTTCGTGCCGTCCAGCGAGGCCTATGTGCGCGCCGCAGTCATGGGTTGGGGGGTCGGCGTTGCGCCGGAAATTCAGATTCGGCCCTTCATACAGACAGGCGAGCTGGTGGTGCTGAAACCGCAGATCGGTATCGACGTGGCGCTGTATTGGCATCAGTGGCAGTTGCAGGGCCGGGACGCCTTGCTCGACCGCATCGGCCAGGCGCTGAGCGATGGCGCCAGGCGCGCTCTGGGCTGATCAGCGTGTGGCGGTGGCCGCAGGCACCGATGCAGCCGCGGCCGGCGCCGGCGCAACTTGAGCCAGCAGCAGGCCCGGGCTGCCGCCCTGTTCGGGTTGAATGGCATGGGCCATCCATAACGTGCTGGTCAGCACGACGGCGATCAGGCCGTTGGCGACCCATTTCAATAGTTCTGAATTCATGCAGGAGCCGGGGGGCTTGGAGGAGGCGCAGCTTAAGCGCGGCGCTCCCGGAACTTATCCTCAGCTCTAGGGAGCGGGGGAAATGAATTGCAAAACAGCAACGCCCCTTCAAATAGGGTGTGCGAGGCCGAAAGGCCCATCGCTACTGGGCAAAACAGCGTTGCACACGTGCGTTAGTGCCAATAGAGGCAATATTTACTCACAGATGAGGGGTCGGGCTGTCACATGAATCCCGCACACTGAGCTCACGAAATCGATGCGGTTGTCGGTTTTGTCAAGCCAGAGAGGTCCGCCATGCGATTCGTTCCAGCGCTGCGTTTTTTCCGCCGAGACGTCGCTGCGCGCAGCGAGCCGGACCCTGCCGACCTTGGCACTGCCTTCGGCCTGGAAGCCTGCCTGGATGGCGGCGTCATCAGCGACTATCGCAGCCACTCGCCCAGCGATTTTCTCGAATCGCAATCGGCGCGCTCCGGCCAGGATTCGCCTCTGAGCTGGCTGTCGCGCCGGACGGCTTAAAGCTTGGGAATCCGGATCCGGCTCACCATCAGCGAGCCCGACACCGCGAACAGCAGCACCAGCGGGTGCAGCCTGAAGCCGCCGAGCCACCAGACCCCACCCCACAGCGCATCGCCGACCGCGCCCTGAGCCGCAGCCACCCAAAGCACCGCGACGAGCATCATTGAGGTCGGGATCGGCGTGCCTTCAAAGTACGCCACCTTGTCTGAGCCGGCGCTGAGCTTCTCGGCAGTGACGTTGTAGCGCGCCAGCCTGCTGACGCCGCAGGCGACGAAAAACACCAGCACGATGCGGTCATACAGGCCCTGCATGCCGCAGCCATAGGCAATTGCGGCAGGCGCGACACCGAAGGAAATGACGTCGGCCAGTGAATCCAGCTCGCGCCCAAGCGCCGAACTCTTCTGGCGCCAGCGCGCGACGCGCCCATCGAGCACATCGAAGATCAGCGCCAGCGGGATCAGCGCGCAGGCATATTGCAGATGCCGTAGCTCGCCGCTCTGCAAAAAACTCATCACCGCGAACAGCGCGCCCATGCCCGCGCAGGCGTTGCCCAGCGTGAACCAGTCCGCGAGCTGGAACTCGCGGATCATTGAGAAGGGTTTGGGCTTTTCCATGGCTGCTGCGGCGTCAGGGCTGCTGCGCGGGGTTGGCAGCCTCGCGGCGCGTCTGACCGGCCGCGGGTCGGCGAACGGCTTTGACAATGAGGTGGGGCAGCAGCAGGTGCAAGGGCATGCGCTGGTAGTGGCTACGGACGTAGAGCGCAAACTCGGCAAGGCGCGTGCCACCTGCCATCGACCCGCGGTGCGCTCCCGTGAGAGCACGACGGAGCAATGCGCGCATGAGGCGGCGCCGCAGCGGGCCGGGACGGGACGGGCAGCGTTGCAGCAAGTCCCCCGGCATCGGCGTAGACAGGTAAGCCTGACACAAGCTCAGGCCATAGAACAACGGTAGTCCCAGCGACAACTCTTCGGCGCGGGTGAGCAGGCCCTCCCAGAAATCGGGTGTGTGGCTGTGGTGGCGCAGTAGGCTGTCGAGATCGACGACGTCACGCAGGCCGTGGCGCCAATCGCCCTCGTGCATCAGATGGGTCGCGCTGTGCAGGACCTGGTCCGCCGGCGCGGGGAGGCTGAAACGCGGGAACTCGGCGAGCGGGCGGGCGGCAGCGAGTAGAGGCTTACTGTGCGTCTTGATGCGTGCGGTGAGCGGCAGGATGTTGTGATGCAGGTCGAGGTTCGTCTGCCTGCGCACGTGCACCAGGGGCGGCAGTTCGTGCATCCATTGGCGGTAATAACGTTCGTCGTAGGCGGTGTCCGCTGCGCTCCCCCAGCCGCCAAGCATGAGGGCTGCCTCCGCCTGATCGAGCTGCGCACGCGGGACGAGGATGTCGATGTCCGAGAACAGCCGTCCCGGCGCGGGAGGCAGGTCGCCGGCCACATAAGCGGCGCCCTTGAGCAGCAGGATAGGCCCTGGCAGCTCGCGCAGGTCACGGGACAGCATCACCAGCTCCCATCTCACGGAGCGGCGCTGCTGCTCGGATACGGCCAGCAGCGCCCGCATCTGCCGGCGCACCGGCAGCGGCAGCGAGGGCTCGACACCAGCGGCCTGGGCAAGGGCGCCCAACCGGGCCAGGAGTCCGGCGGCCAGCGCCTGGCGCAGCAGAAGATCCCACGTCGCTTCGGAATGGCCGGCCATGCAGGCCGGGTCGCGCAGCGAGCGCAGCAGGGCGTCCCAGCGCGGCGTCATGCGGTGAGCTCGTCGAGTGCCGCCAAGCCCGCCGGCAGCTCGGAGTAGACGAAATCCGAGCAGCCACAGGCGTCGATGAGGTCGGCCGTCAGCTCGAAACCCAGGCGGCCCAGCAGGCTGTAGTTGAACGCATGCCCGGCCAGGCGCTCGAAGGCCTCGGCCTTTGGCACGGGCGTCAGCTGCGTCGCCGCACCAGCACGCCAGCGCGGGAAGATCAGCTGGGTCGGCCGGGCCTGGCGGCTGCGCCCGGCCACGCTGGTAGTGGACGCGCGCAGGTGCGACACCGTGCCCTTGTGCGTGTCGCACGCGGCGTCGCCGAGCACTGCCTGCGGCGCAAACCCGCGGATCACGTCAATGGACTGGTTCTTCAGGCTGACCGGACGGGCGAGCGGTGTGACCAGCCCGTTGTCCCGGTCGACCATGGCCATTTCGTCGGACAGCAACCGCCAGCCCGACAGCATCAAGGCGGCGGTGAGCGTGCTTTTGCCCGCGCCGGGGTCACCGGGCATGACCAGGCACTCGCCGTTCTTCTCCAGCACGGCGGCGTGGAAGAGCAGGTAGTGATTGGCCTGGCTGGCCAGACACCAGTTCATGCCCCATTCCAGCAGGGCAAAGGCATGCTCAGCGGGCAGGGGCAGGAAGGGGCTGTGTTCGTCGAGACGGAATTCAACCTGAGCACCGAGCCAGCGTCGCAGGCCCGCCACCGGCTGCACATGCACATGGAAGTCGGCGAGACCGTCCTCGATCTCGAAGTCCGCGTACAGCCTGGCAAGACCGGCGGCGACCGGCGGGCAGGCGCTGCGGATGCAGTAGCCGAAGGGGCCGGTACGCAGCGTCAACCCGTCACGCAGGCGCCGTGCCAGCTCCCCGGGCGAGAGGCTGCCGACCGTCAGCATGGCTGCACCAGCGAAAGTTGCTGGAGCTGCTGGAGCACGTCGGCGGCGGTCTCATGGTCAGCGTCCATCAGGGCCGCCAGTTCGTCCAGCGACGCGGGCGGCTGCGCAGCAAGGCGCTCGAGCGCCGGCACCAGCCAGGCCGCGAGCCGGTGCGTGTCGTTGGACAACGCATGGTGAACGAGGCAATCCTCACCCCAGACCCGAATCGACAGATCCGCGCCGTAGGTGAGCGTCCATGCGGGGAGCGTGGCGGGATCGGCAGGCGTCACGGGGCAAGGTCTGAAATGACTTCGGGCGTCGCAGAGGACGCCCGAAGTGTCACATCAACGCAGCCGGTGCTCAGGAGTACAGACTCTGGAAGTAGGTGAGTACCTGATTTGCATCCCAGGATACGGTGGCGTTGACCTGGTATTTGCCGCCCAAGGGGGCGACGGCATTGAACATACGAATGGCCTGCGCCGCAGTGACGGGGTAGTCGGGCCCGAAAGCCAACGCATTGAGGATGGTCGCCACCGTCGATCGACCGAGGGCGTAGATCATCGTGTCGTTCAACCCGCCCGGCGTGTTCAGCACCTGCAGCATGGAGGCCTTGTTGGTGCTGGAGCAGGTCGAGAAAGGGGAATCGCGCAGACCGTAGCAGTTGCAGTTCGAGCTTTCGCTCTTGTAGCGGAAGGCATCGATCAGCGTGGCACCGCCACTGGTGAAGCCGTTGAAATTGGTGCCCTTGCTGCCGCCGAAGCTGCAGCTTGACGTCGGCGAATTGCCTTTCAGCGTGCCGGTGGGCCATGTCCCGTTCGTCTTCCAGTAGCCCGGAGACCGGCCGATGGTCTTGCAATTCACCGCGCCTGGCCGCGGCGAGGTATTGCCGGACATCTGCCCAGAGATCGTGCAGTTGTACGGTTGCAGCGCCAGTGCCGGCTTGCTCAGCAGGCTGCCGAGCACCACGGGCGCGGCGGCGCCCGACTTGGCGAAGCGCCGGCGTGAGGCGTTGACCCCGCGGCCCTGGCGGCTGGCGGACGCGTCGACGGTCGCCGCCGCCTGGGGCGTCGACTGCGGGTCGTTGATCGGGCGTTCGCTCATGACAGTGGGCCTCGTGATTCGTTCTTTGGGGTGCGCTGCTGGCCGCAACTCGCTCTGGACTTATGAGCGTGCCGATGCTAGTAGAAGGCTCGGCGGTTTGGACGGAAGTGTTTCACACAAAGCCATTTGGGGGTTATATGGCGCCCCCTCGATTGGGTGGGCCCGAATCAGTGACTTAAACGCTGGCTGACGAAAACGTGTCACATGACTTCAGGTCGCCGGCTTCCAGCCCGCGCTTGAACCAGCGCACGCGCTGGGCACTGCTGCCGTGGGTGAAGCTTTCAGGGACGACGCTGCCCTGCGAGCGCTTTTGCAGCGTGTCGTCTCCGATCTGGGAAGCGGCATTCATGGCCTCCTCGATGTCGCCCTGTTCCAGCCAGCCTTTGCTGCGCTGCGACAGACCGGCCCAGACGCCGGCAAAGCAGTCGGCCTGCAATTCAAGCTTGACGCTCATGGCATTCATCTCGCGCTCGGAGACCCGGCCGCGGGCCTGGTCGAGCTTCTGGGTGGTGCCCATCAGGTTCTGCAGGTGGTGGCCGACTTCATGGGCGATGACATAAGCCTGGGCGAAGTCGCCCGGCGCCCCGAGGCGTTCGCGCAAGGTGTCGAAAAAGCCCAGGTCGATGTAAACCCTGCGGTCCGCCGGGCAATAGAAGGGGCCCATCGCTGCCTCGCCGGTCCCGCAGGCGGTGGGCTCGCTGCCGCGGAACACCCGCAGTTTTGGCATGACGTAATCCTGACCGCTGCGCTGGAAGTAGGCACTCCAGACGTCCTCGGTGTCGGCGAGAACGACCTTGACGAAGCGGTAGCCCGGGTCCTGGGCGTGCGAGTCGTCGGCCGGCGCCTGGACCTGCGCGCCGCCCCCGCCGCCGTCCAGCAGGCCCAGCACGGTCAACGGGTTGATGCCCAGTGCCCAGGATGCCAGCAGCGCCACGACGATGCCGCCGACGCCCAGACCGCGGCCGCCAATGGGCAGCCCCCGGCCACGGCCACCCCCGCTACCCCGGGCGTCCTCGACGTTTTCGCTTTCGCGCTGGCCTTCCCACTTCATGACGTCTCCTGCTGTCGACCCATCCTACGGCCCATGGCCGCCGAAATGCATTCCGTCGGATGTGAGGGGCGCAACTGGATATGCGTGCACACACTGCTGACCCGTTGCTGCACACGGAGTTCTGCATGAAGCGCCTCGCCCTCCTCACCCTTGCCACCGCCCTGGCCACCGGCGCCGCGCTCGCGGGCGACAACGACTGGCGCTTGCGCATCAAGAAGGAAGGCGATGGCTGGACGGCGAGTTTCAGCGGCCCCATCGACTACGGCAGCGGCAAGCACCGCGTGCGAGGCTCCGGGGTCAAGGTCGAGAAGCAGCGCGCGCTGGCCGCGTTCAGCAGGTTGCGCATCGACGGCCCCATCGACGTGACGCTGACCCAAGGCGGCGGCGATCTGGCCACCGTCATCGCCGACGACAACATCCAGCCGCTGATCGAGACGGTCGTCGAGGGCGAGGCCCTGGTGGTGCGCCTGAAACGCGATGCCGGCTTCACGACCCGCTCGGTTCCGATGGTGCGTGTCGACGCCCGCGCCCTGCAGGCCATCTCCATCAGCGGTTCGGGAGGTCTGGCGGCCGAGCATTTCAAGGCCGACAGCCTCCACCTGAGCGTCGCTGGCTCTGGCGACGTGCAATTCGGTCTTGTCGAACTCAAGGAGCTGAACGTCAGCATCAACGGTTCCGGCGATGTGCGCCTGGCCGGCCGGGCCGAGCAGCAGAACTGGACGGTCAGCGGCTCCGGCGATGTCGATGCGCGGTCCCTGGCCGGCCTTGCCGCCAAGGTGGGCATCAGCGGCTCGGGCGATGTGTCCCTGGGCGTGACGGAGCAGCTGGACGTCCAACTGAGCGGATCCGGTGATGTGAGCTATGCCGGGCGGCCGCAGTTGCGCCAAAGCGTCAGCGGTTCCGGCGAGATCCACCGCCGCTGACGTCGCGGCCCAGAATGGGGCTGTGAACCAAGACGACCTCTGGTGGCGGACGCTGGCCGACGGCCCCTTGCTGCTGGCCTTGTTCGATGCCGACGACCGCCTGCTGCGCGCCAACCCGGCGTATCGCACGGCCTGGCAGCTGGCCGCCGGCGCGACGCCAGCCTGGACCGAGATGGTCGAGGCCGCGCGGCTGTCCGGCGTCGGCCCGGTCGAGGCGCCCGAGCGGCGCAGCCGCCTGGCACAGCGTGGCTACGAACAGGCCTGGCGTGACGGTCGGCGGCTGTGGTGGGTTGAGCAGCGCACGCCGGACGGCGGCCTGGCGCTGACCGGCGTGGACATCAGCGCGCTGGCCAGGCCGCGGCCGATGTCGGGCCAGCTGCTGCCGACCCAGGCGGGCACCGAGTTGCTGCAGACGCTGCTCGCCGACCCGTGCGCCTGGCCCCTGTCCATCGCGACACTTGC
>NZ_JBQVNP010000108.1:0-17249 GCF_052436255.1 Roseateles sp.
CCCTCCAGCTCGCCCAGAGCCTTTCAGCCCCGACCCGCCTCACACCCCTTGCCGCCCCCGTCTCCGGAATCAAGCGCCTTGTGATCAGCGAAGCCCACGACTGTAGCACAGGAAATCAAACGGCCGCAAGCGGCGGCTAACGAGGCAGATGGGAAAGCACAACGACGGCTTGCGCGACGCCCGCACACACTCGCGCTGCCTATAACGTGGCGGGCAGCGCTTCAATGCACCGCCGTAGCACCGCCCCTTGTTGCTGCCAGTTCCTTGTCCGCAAAGGCATGCGGATCCTCGCTTTCAAGAATCCGCGGGAGCGCTGCCGCCAACCGCTGCGTATCGACCCGCAGCACGCGTTGCTTGACGGCCGGGATTTGCGAGGGATGCATGGAGAAGGTCCGCAAACCCATGGCGAGAAGCAGTTCGGTGAAGGCAGGGTCGCCCGCCATCTCTCCGCACACGCTGACCCCCTTGCCTGCAACACGCGCCTGGGCGATGGTCTGGCTGATCAAATGCAATACCGCCGGATGCCAAGGGTCGTACAAGTGCGCCACCGCTTCATCAGCGCGGTCAATGGCTAGCGTGTACTGAATCAGATCGTTGGTGCCAATGGAGACGAAGTCGACATAGCGCAATAGCAGCGGCAGCATGAGCGCAGCGGCGGGAATCTCGATCATGACGCCCAGCTCGACGCGGGTGTAGGCATGGCCGGCATCTGTGAGCTGCTGTCGCACCTTGCGCGCCGCCTCCATGATCTGCCGCACTTCTGACAGGTGCGCGACCATCGGGATCAGCAGCCTGACCTTACCGAACGCACTCGCTCGATAGATGGCGCGCAGCTGTTGCCGGAACATGCTGGGCTCAGCCAGGCTCCAGCGGATCGCGCGCAAGCCCATCGCCGGATTGAGCACGTGCTCATGACGCAGTTCGTTGGCGGTAAGCCGGTCTAGCGGCTTGTCGGCGCCGACATCCACGGTCCGGATCGTGACGGGCATGCCCTTCATCGCGACAACGGCGGCCTTGTAGGCAGCAAGTTGCTCCTCTTCACTCGGCAGTTCCCCGTCCCGGTTCATGAACAAGAACTCGCTCCGGAACAAGCCCACGCCGGTCGCCCCTGATTCGACGGCGGCCTCGGCATCTGCCGGCAGCTCGATGTTGGCGTGCAGCTCAATATGTTCGCCGTCCAAGGTGACCGCCGGCGTGTGGCGCAGCCTCCCGAGACGGGCGCGTTCCAACTCGCTTTGGCGCTGGCGGAAGCGGTACTCCTCCAGCACGATGGGCGACGGATTGACGATGACCGTGCCGGCGTCGCCGTCAATGATGACCCAGTCGTCCTGCATGATGAGGCGCGACGCCTCGCGCGTGCCAACCACCGCAGGGATATCCATGCTGCGCGCCACGATGGCCGTGTGCGAGGTCTTGCCACCGATGTCGGTGATGAAGCCCCGGAAGACGCTGCGCTTGAACTGCATCATGTCGGCCGGTGCGATGTCCGCAGCCACGAGCAGCAGCGGGTCCTCGCCACCAAAATCGCGCGGCGAGACAGGCGTGGGCGCGTCACCTTGTGCAGCGGCCAGCGCCCGCAGCACGCGCTCGACCACCTGCTCCAGGTCGGCCTTGCGCTCGCGCAGATAGGCGTCTTCCATTTCGTCGAACTGCCGCGCCAGCACCTCGAGATGGGCCGACAGCGCCCATTCGGCGTTGTAGTGGCGGTCGACGATCCAATGAATAGCACCGCCGGTAAAGGCCTCGTCGTGCAGCAGCATCAGGTGCACATCGAGCAGCGCTGCCAGCTCGTGCGGGGCATCGCTGGGCAGTTCGTCCTTCAGTGTCGCCAGTTCATGGACGACGGCATCGCGGGCGCGCAGCAAGCGTGCAATCTCAGACTGAATCTCGCCGGGCGAGACGAAATAGTGCGCAACGTCGACGCGGCTGGACGCCACCAGCACGGCGCGACCGATGGCTACACCGCGGGACACCGCAATGCCGAACACCTGAAAACTCATCAGCACCCCCGCAGATCGAGGGGCCAATGTAGCGCGTCGCGTCGGCGCCCTGCGTCACGGATTTTTCACGAGGGCTTCACCGCGGCGTCAAATCGGATGCCGAGCATGCCATCCATGAACCGCAGTCAGATCCTCACGCACGCGCCGTCGCATGCGCTCAACGTCCTCCAGCGCTCCGCGCGGGCGCCGTCCACCCGCCTCACCGTTAGCTGGGCCAGCAGTGAAGCCGAGGTGCGCGAAGCACAAGTGCTGCGCTACCAGGTCTTTGCCATTGAAATGGGCGCTCGACTGCCGCAGCCCTACGGAGCACCAATCGGCCTGGACGTCGACCTCTTCGACGCCTATTGCGAACACGTGCTCGTCCGTACCGAGGGCGATGACGGCGAGCCTGGCCCCGTTGTCGGCACCTACCGCGTGCTGACGCCGGCCGCCGCCAAGCGGGCGGGCGGCTTCTACAGCGACACCGAGTTCGACCTGACGCGCCTGCGCGGCATGCGCTCACGTGTGGCTGAAATCGGCCGTTCCTGCGTCCACGTCGACCACCGCAGCGGCGGCGCCATCATGGCTCTCTGGGGGGCAATGGCCGAGTTCATGAACCGCAAGGGGCTCGACAGCGTCATCGGCTGCGCCAGCATCAGCATGCGCGACGGGGGACATTTCGCCGCCAGCCTCTGGAAGCAGATCGCGGCCAAACACCTCGCGCCGATTGACTGTCAGGTGCGGCCGCGTCTGCCGCTGCCCATCGCTCACTTGCGCCAGGACTTGATCGTCGAACCGCCGGCCCTGATCCGCGGCTATCTGCGCTGCGGCGCCAAGTTGCTGGGTGAACCCGCCTGGGACCCCGACTTCAACACCGCGGACCTGCCACTGCTGGTTCGCATGGCGGACCTGCCCGCCCGCTTCCGCCGCCTGGGCAGCTGATCCAGGAGACGACTACTGGCCTTCGCCAAACTTGTCGTTGACAAGGGCGGTGATCGCCTCCTGCGCCGACTGCTCATCCTCCCCGTCCGTCTCCAGCTCGACGGTCGCGCCGATCCCGGCGGCCAACATCATGACTCCCATGATGCTCTTGGCATTGACGCGCCGGCCGTTGCGGCTCATATAGATCTCGCACTTGAAGCTGCCCGCCAGCTTGGTCAGCTTGGCCGAGGCGCGCGCGTGCAGACCCAGCTTGTTGCTGATGGTCAGGGTGGACTTGATCATTCGTCGGGAGGCAAGGGGGGCGTGGCGACGATGCCCGCGACTGCACCTTGGCTGGCGCGTCGGGCGAGGTCGGTCAAAGGCTTCTGTGCGGCATAGCAAAGCGTGCGCCACAGCATGGGCACGCTGACGCCGCTGACGATCTGCACCTGCTCACCCGCCAGGCGCTGCGCGCCATTGCTGGGCGTCGCTCCGAATACATCGGTCAAGACCAGCCACTCCGGCTGGCCGGATTCAGCCATCAGCTGGCGGGCGTTCGTCTCGACGTCCTCCGCCGACATGCCGGCGTGAACGTCCAGCACCGTCAGCGTCGGCGCGCAGTCGGGGAAGGTGTGTTCGGCCACCTGCCGCAGCGCGGAGGCGAGCGGCGCGTGGGCGATCACGAGCAAGTTGGGCATAGGTCGGGATGTTAGCGGGCGGCTTCTACGGCCAGACCGGCAACGAAGGTCTCCCACACCGCGGGATCGTCCTGCTTGCCCGTGAGCAGTGCCTGGTAGACGCGGCCACCATGGGCGAACACGGCCACGCGCGCGATGGCGTCGACCCCGGCCAGGCGGTACTGTGCCGCCTCTGGCATCGGCGTCATGCCTGGCACCTGCAGAGGCGACGCCACCGCCATCGGCTTGCCCACCTTGCCCGCCACCGCCAGCGGCATGGCCTTCAGGGCAGCGCCCACCTGGGTCGGGTCCGGCATATCCGCCCAGGACAGCGCAAAGCGCCGTCCCGCTGCCTCGCACTGGGCCAGGCCCATTGCGCCGCCCGCGCCGACACGCGCCGGCCGCTGCTCGACCTTCGGCTTGCAAGGGAAAAGGGCCGCCGCACCCGCCCCGACGGGCCGGACCTCGCGCCAGTTCAGCGCAGGCTGGCAGGCGGCCAGCAGGCTCAGCATTAGGGCAAATCCGGCGGTCGTCCTCAGGCGCATGAACGAATTATCGACAGCCGGCCCCGACAATTCCGTCATGCAAGACAAGCCCCTTCCCCAAGCCCTGGCCGGCGTGCGCGTGCTGGACCTCTCCCGCGTGCTCGCCGGTCCCTGGTGCACGCAGACCCTGGCCGACCTGGGCGCCGATGTCATCAAGGTCGAACGCCCCCGCAGCGGCGACGACACCCGCGCCTGGGGCCCGCCTTACCTGAAGGACCCCCAGGGGCAGGACACCACCGAAGCCGCTTACTTTCTTGGCGCCAACCGCAACAAGCGCTCGCTGGCCGTCGACCTGGCCTCCCAGGAGGGCCAGACCATCGTCCGCAAGCTGGCCGGTCAAGTCGACGTGCTGGTCGAGAACTTCAAGGTAGGCGACCTGGCCCGATACGGGCTGGACGCACAAAGCCTGCTGGCCGAACACCCGGGCCTCGTCATCTGCTCCATCACCGGCTTCGGCCAGACCGGCCCCTATGCCGAGCGCGCCGGCTACGACTACGCCGTGCAGGGCATGGGCGGGCTGATGAGCGTGACCGGCGAGCGTGACGACCTGCCCGGCGGCGGGCCCCAGAAAGTCGGTGTCGCCGTGGCGGACCTGTTCACCGGCATGTACGCCACCGTCGCCATCCTCGCCGCGCTGCGCCACCGCGACGCCACCGGCCAGGGTCAGGTCATCGACATGGCCCTGCTGGACACCCAGCTGGCCATGCTCGCCAACCTGGGCAGCAACTACCTCTGCAGCGGCAAGGCGCCCGGCCGCATGGGCAACGCCCACCAGAACATCGTGCCCTACCAGGTCTTCGAAGCCAGCGATGGCCACCTGATCCTTGCGGTGGGCAATGACCGGCAGTTCGCAAAGTTCTGCGACATCGCCGGCCGGCCGGACTGGGCCAACGATCCGCGTTTTGCGACGAACTCGGAGCGCGTGCGCCACCGCGCCGTTCTTGTGCCCTTGCTGGAAGAAGCCATGCGCCAGCGCCCCCGCGCAGACTGGCTGGCCGCGCTGGAGGCCGCCAAGGTGCCGTGCGGCTCGATCAACTCGATTGGGGAGGCCCTGGCCGACCCGCAGGCCCAAGCGCGCGGCGCCGTGGTGACGATGCCCCATCCGCTGACACCCGATCTGCATCTCATCGCCAGCCCCATGAAGCTGTCGGCCACCCCGATCACCTATCGCCGTGCACCGCCGTTGTTGGGCCAGCACAGCGACGAATTGCTGCAAGAAGCCGGCTGTAGTGCGGAAGAAATCACGAGTTGGCGGGCAGCCGGTGTGATCGCGTGAGAGCAAACCCACCCCTCAACCCAGGGTTTCCCCCTGGCTGAGGGATGGAGGCTTGGCCGGTCAGTCCTCAGCATCCGTCCCACGCACCGAGGTGGGCCAACCACCTAGAACCATCCGCCTCGGGTCCGCAGCCACCGGGTCATGTCCACACCGCCTTCTTCAGCGCCAGCAAATGCCGCCAACGATGTCATGCCTGAGCCGACGCCGGTCCAGTGGGCGGACATCGTCCAGCAACTTGGTGCCGAGATCGCCGGCCCGCTGAGCGCGGCACTGGAGCAGATCCAAAACCTCGCCACCACCGGCCAGATCGACCGCCGCGGCCTGCGCCTGCTGCGTCGAAGCGTCGACGACGCGCGCACCGCCGGCATGCTGGGCCAGCAGCTGGCGCGCCTGGCATCCGGCCGCCTCCGGCTGAGCCGGGAACGCCAGCACCTCACGCAGATGCTGCGCAGCGTGCTCGCCCAACGCAGCCGCGAGACCCAGGCGCGCGGCGTGCAGGTGCGCCAGGCCCTGAAACCCGTCGAGATCTGGGCCGACGGCGCGCTGCTGTTCGCGCTGCTGAATGCACTGATGGACTGGGCGCTGGCCAACACGCATTCCTCCGTCGACCTGCGCCTGGACCTTACGCCCTGGCCGGCGAAGGCGCGCCTGAGCTGCCGCTTCGCTCACCGCTCGTTGGAACTCCTCAGCGACGACGGCGAAGTGCACCCGGCCGCGCCGGGCCTCGATTCCCTGGCGTGGCGGTTGCTGGAACAGACGGCCATCACGCTGGGCGTACTGCCGCTGCGCGAGCAGGAGGCCGGCATCACACTGCTGACGCTGGAGTTCAACCAGCTCGTGCCCGACGAAGCGCCGCCGCCGGACAGCACGCTCAGTCGCCTCGAAGCCGAAGCCGAGCGCCTGGGCGGCAATTCGCGCCCATTGGCGGGCTGCCAGTTGCTGATCGTGTCGCCCAACCGCGAACTACGCGCCGAAGCTCAAGCCGCCGTGCGCCACATGGGCATGCTGATCGATACCGTCGGCAGCGTGGCCGAGGCCGAACAGTTCTGCCGTGAAGGCCTGCCCCATGCGCTGCTCTTCGATGCCGCCCTGATGAGCGATGCCATGTTGCAGTTGATTGACGGCGTCAACCGCGACGCGCCGGACTTCACGTTCGTCGAGATGTTCGATGGCGAGCACCGTACGCAGTTGTCCACCGCGACGAACGACGGCGTGGCGCGCATCTCGCGCCGCCACCTGCCCGACGCGCTGCCGGCGCTGCTGATGTTCGAGCTGGCCAAGCGGCCTTGACCGTGTCGGGGGAATTGGGCGGCCGCCTAAACTCCGCCCATGCTGTCCCGCCGTCTGATCCCTGCCGCCTTGATTGCCTGCGCCGCCGTGCTTTCAGGCTGCGCCCGCGAACGCGCGCCCGCCGTCGAGTACGTGCTGCTGGACGGCCAGAAGGCCAGCTCCCAGCAGTGGGCGGGCAAGGTCATGCTGGTCAACTTCTGGGCGACCAGTTGCGCCACCTGCGTGAAGGAAATGCCGCAGATCGTCGCCACGCACGAGAAGTTCAAGGCCCGCGGCCTGGACACACTGGCCGTCGCGATGAGCTATGACCCGCCGGCCTTTGTGTCCAAGTTCGCCGAGACGCGCAAGCTGCCCTTCGGTGTGGCCATCGACAACACCGGCAGCGTGGCCAACGCCTTCGGCCCGGTGCAGATGACCCCCACCACCTTCCTGATCAACAAGCGCGGGGAGATCGTCAAGCGCTATGTCGGCGAACCCGACTTTGCGGCGCTGCACGGCCTGATCGAGAAGCTGCTGGCCGAGGCCTGAACTCGGCCATTCGTCGCGTTATGGGAGCCAAACAAGCTCTCATGAGCGCCGCGCCCGCGCTGCGCTGACACTGGCGCGATGCGAAAGACCCTCAGTGCCCTGGCCACCGCCTTGCTGGTGGCTGCTTGCGCCCACCAGCCGATGCTGCTGCGGGTCGAGCCCACGGCGGCGCAACTCGACGCGGCACAGCGCGTCGGCCTGGATGCCGCCCAGCTCGGCCCCCTGTTGAACAAGCCGCTCTACCTGATGCAACCCGCCGAGCTGGGGCGCTTCCTGGCCTGGCAGCAGCTGGACCAGCCCGAACTGCGCCGGCGCATCGCCGCACTGGCGCGCAAAAACATCGGCCAGCCCTACGAGCTGTTCCTGCTGGGCGAGTTCCCTTACGAGACCTATGACACGCAGCCGCTGTTCAGCCTGGCCAAGAGCGATTGCGTGGTGTTCGCCGAGCACACCTATGCGATGGCACTGAGCGCGTCGTGGGAGGAGTTCTTCTGGATGCTGCAGCGCATCCGCTACCGAGACGGCGTCATCGGTACAGCCACCCGCAACCACTACACCGAAGCGGACTGGAATATCGCCAACAACTGGCTGGTGCAGGACGTCACCGCCGCGCTCGGCGCGCCAACCCTGCCTTACCACCAGCGCATCGATCGGCAGGCCTTCCTGCTCAAGCAGTTCAAGATCCAGCGCGACATCCCTGTCCAGCCCTTCGACGATGTCTACATCGCCAAGCAGGATGTAGCAGCCATCGAGGCGCAGTTGCAGGACGGCGACTTCGTCAACGTGATCTCGGGGCGGGGCGGCAACTACTACGCCTCGCACGTCGGCCTGATCGTCACCGGCGCGGACGGCTCGCGCCGCCTGCTGCATTCGGCCGAGCCCCAGGTGCGCGAGGAAACGCTGCAGGGCTTCATCGCCCGCATGGCCGAGCGCGATGCGGGTCAGGCGGGGCAGACCAAGGCAGCGCTCGCGGGCTTTAAGTTCCTGCGGCTGAACGAGTCGCCGCAGGTGCCGCCGATGGCGCCGCAGCCGCGGCCAGCACGCCCGTTCTGATCAGGCCGCCGTCGGGTTCAGTGCCGCGTGGGCCTGCTCGTCCGCGTGATAGCTGGAGCGCACCATCGCGCCCACGGCCGCGTGCGTGAAGCCGAGCTCGTAGGCTTCCTTCTCGAACTGCTTGAACATGTCAGGCGTCACGTAGCGGCGCACCGGCAGATGATGGCCTGACGGCGCCAGATACTGGCCGATGGTGATCATGTCGATGTCGTGCGCGCGCATGTCGCGCATCACCTGGCGGATCTCGTCGTCCGTCTCGCCCAGGCCGACCATGATGCCGCTCTTGGTCGGCACGCCCGGCACTTCCTGCTTGAAGCGCTTGAGCAGGTCCAGGCTGAACTGGTAGTCCGATCCGGGGCGCGCTTCCTTGTACAGGCGCGGCGCGGTTTCCAGGTTGTGGTTCATCACGTCGGGCGGTGCGGCCTTCAGGATGTTGAGTGCCCGGTCGGCGCGGCCGCGGAAGTCGGGCACCAGCACTTCGATCTGCGTCGTGGGCGACAGCTCGCGCGTCTTGGTGATGCACTCGGCGAAGTGGCCGGCGCCACCGTCCTTCAGGTCGTCGCGGTCGACGCTGGTGATCACGACGTATTTGAGCTTGAGCGCTGCGATCGTCTTGGCCAGGTTCAGCGGCTCGTCGACGTCCAGCGGGTCCGGCCGGCCATGGCCGACGTCACAGAACGGGCAGCGGCGCGTGCACTTGTCGCCCATGATCATGAAGGTGGCCGTGCCCTTGCCGAAGCATTCGCCGATATTGGGGCAGCTGGCTTCTTCGCAGACCGTGTGCAGCTTGTGTTCGCGCAGGATCTGCTTGATCTCGTAGAAGCGGGTCGACGGCGAGCCGGCCTTGACGCGGATCCAGTCGGGCTTCTTCAGCACTTCGGCCCGAGCGACAGGAACGATCTTGATCGGGATGCGCGAGGTCTTGGCCTCGGCCTTTTGCTTGATCGTCGGGTCGTAGGTGGGCGTGTCGGACATGGTCAAGGCGACGGAATTTCAAGTTGTGCCGAGAGCCGCTCGGCGAGCCGCCCGGCCGCAGTCGGCCAGTCGGTGAAAACCCCGAGTTTATCGAGGGATGTGGTTTCAAGCCCTTCGTATCCGCACGGGTTGATGCGCTGGAAGGGTTCCAGGTCCATCGCGACATTCAGCGCGAGGCCGTGATAGGTGCAGTGGCGGCTGACCTTGATGCCCAAGGCCGCGACCTTGGCCAGGTCCTTGAACGCGTTCGCCGGATCGACCGGGCCGGCCAGCGCTGCGTGGCTGCCTGGGTCGGCCGGGCGCACATAGATGCCCGGTGCGCCCGCCACGCGCAGGCCGGTCACGCCGTAGCTGTCCAGTGTCTGAATGAGGGCCGTCTCCAGGCGGAATACATATTCCTTGACGAAGATGCCCAGACGTCGCAGGTCCACGAGCGGATAGGCCGTAACCTGACCCGGGCCGTGATAGGTCACCTGGCCGCCGCGCTCGGTTGGCACGACGGGGATGTCGCCCGGCAACAGCAGATGCTCCGGCTTGCCGGCGAGGCCTTGGGTGAAAGTGGGCGGGTGCTCGCAGAGCCAGAGCTCGTCCGGCGCCGCCGTATCGCGGGCCGCCGTGAAGGCGCGCATGGCCTCCAGCGTAGTCAGGTAATCGACCCGCCCGAGGGTCTTGACGATCATGCGGGCATCATAGGCAGCCGCCGTAAGCCTTGGCTCGCCTGAGCCGACTCAACCCGATGAAAACGCCACTGATCGCCGCCCTGCTATTCGCTGCCTCGATGGTGCAAGCCGCCGGCCTGTCCGACGCGCTGAGCGCCTACGACGAAGGCGACCTGAAAGCAGCGGCCCAAGGCTTTGCCGAATCCGCCAAGCGCGGCGAAGCGCTGGGGCAGTTCAACCTCGCGATGATGAATCTGCGCAGGGAACTGGCCGGCGCCAGCGATGCCCGGGCCTGGCAGCTGCTGCAGCGGGCCGCAGCGCAAAACCTGGCACTGGCCGAGAACGCGCTCGGCGAAATGATCGAGCAGGGCCGCCGCGGCAAGCCTGACCCGAAAGCCGCCTGCGGCTGGTTCGAGCGTGCCGCCGAACATGGCAACGGCGATGGTGCGTTGGCGACCGCCACCTGCTACTACCTCGGTCGCGGCCGGGCGCAGGACATGCGCCAAGCCCACCGCTGGTATCTGGAGGCCGCCAAGGCGGGCGACGTCGGCGCGCAATACCTGATCGCGTCGATGTTCGAGACCGGCCTGGGCATCGAGGCCGACGGCCGGCTGGCGCGCTACTGGTACGACGTGGCGGCCAGGAATGGCGATGTTGCGGCCAAGGCCAAGCTCAAGGCCATGCAGGACGCCGACGCGGCGACCTGATCAGAGGACGACCTTGACCATTGGATGCGTCGTCAGCGTGCGGTAGAGCTCGTCGAGCTGCTCGCGACTCGTCGCCGTGACGGTGATCGTGAGGCCGAGATAGTTGCCACCCTTGCTCGGGCGCTGCTCGATGGTCGACGCGTCGAAGCCGGGATCGAACTGCCGGGCCACGTGGGCGATGGCTTCGACGAAACCGTCGACCTGCGCCCCCATGACCTTGATGGGGAATTGCGACGGGTACTCGATCAGCGACTTCTCTTCAGCCATGCCGGAGCCTCACTTGATCCACAGGCGCAGGGAGTCGAAGGCGCGGCCGAACAAGCCGGCCTGCGGCACGGCTTCCTGCACGATCAGCGGCACCTCGGCCACCGGCGCGCCGGCCGTCGTCGTGACGCGCAGCGTGCCGACGCGCTGACCCTTGTTCAGCGGTGCAACCAGCGGATCGGTGCGCTCGACTTGCGTCTGCAGCTTGGCCCCGTCGCCCCGCGGCACGGCCACATAGATCGCATCGGCAGCGCCGAGCTTGGCCTCCCTGGCCTCGCCCTTCCAGACCGGCACGGTCGCAATCGCCTTGCCTGCGTCGAAGACCTTGACGGCGTCAAAGGCCGTGTAGCCCCAGTTCAGCAGCTTCTGGCTCTCGCTGGCGCGCGCTTCCTTGGAGGACGTGCCCATGACGACGCTCAGCAGGCGGCGCTTGCCGTTGGGGAAGTCGCGGTTGGCGCTGGAGACCAGGCAGTAGCCGGCCGCCTCGGTGTAGCCGGTCTTCATGCCGTCCACCGTCGGGTCGCGGCGCAGCAGCAGGTTGCGGTTGTCCTGACGGATCTTGTTGAAGGTGTAGTCGCGCTGCGAGTAGTAGGCGTAGTACTCCGGGAAGTCCTTGATGATGTGGGCGGCGACGGTCGCGATGTCGCGCGCGCTGCTCCTGTGGCCCGGCTCGCTCATGCCGGAGACGTTGCGGAACTCGGTGTTCTTCAGGCCCCAGGCTTGCGCCTGGCGGTTCATCAGCTGCACGAAGCCCTCGACGCTGCCACCCACCCCCTCGGCCAGCGCCACCGCCGCATCGTTGCCGCTCTGGATGATGAGGCCGCGCAGCAGCTCATCGACCTTGGGTGTCATGGTCGTGTCGATGAACATCAGCGACGGGTCGCCCTTGCGCTCGTCCCAGGCGCGCTTGGACACGGCCAGGGGCTGCTCCAGCGTCAGCTTTTTGTCGCGCAAGGCGCCGAAGACGACATAGGCCGTCATCAGCTTGGTCAGCGACGCGGGATCCTGCGGCGCGTCGGCGTCGCGCTCGGCCAGTGTCTTGTTCGTTGTGAGGTCCACCAGCACATAGTTGCGCGCGGCGATCTCGGGCGGCTGAGGGGCCTGCGCGTGCGCAGCCAGGGACAGGGCGGTCAGGAAGGAAGCTATCAGTCGTTTCATCGGGATGGGGTCGGACACGGCCGCTAGATCCTCGTCGGATCGAAGGCGCGCACCACAAGAGACTTGAGCAGCGGCAGCTGCCCATGGAAGAAATGGCCCACGCCAGGGACGACGGTGATCGGCAGACTCTGCGGCCGCGCCCAGCTGAGCACGGACGAAAGCGGCACGACGTCATCGACCTCGCCGTGGATGATCACGGTGTCGGCCGGCACGGGGGCGGTGTCGAAGCGGCTGGTCGCCGGGCCGACGAGGACGAGGCGCTGCGCTGGCTCGGCCAGGCGCTGCGCCGCGCGTGAGGCGACATAGCCGCCGAATGAGAATCCCGACAGGATCAACGCCTCGCCGGGCGCGCGGATGGCGTTGAGCACGGCCAGGGCGTCATCGATCTCGCCGCGCCCTTCGTCCCAGCCACCTTCGGACTTGCCGACGCCGCGGAAGTTGAATCGCACGGCACGCCAGCCCAGCTGGATGAAGGCGCGCGCCAAGGTCTGCACGACCTTGTTGTCCATCGTGCCGCCCTGTGTCGGGTTAGGGTGGCAGATCAGCGCGGTGCCGACCGGCGTGGTGCCGTCGGCAGGCAGGTCAATCGCCACCTCGATCTGCCCGACCGAGCCGGGCACGAGGCGCCTTTCGGTCTGCGAGTTCATCGGCCCACCGAGTCCGGCAGCACCAGGCGCTCGACGACCTTGCCGTCGCGCAAATGGCTCTCGACGATTTCGTCGAGGTCGCTGTGGTCGACCCAGGCATACCAGACCGCCTCCGGGTAGACGACAGCCACCGGGCCGCCGGCGCAGCGGTCCAGGCAGCCGGCCTTGTTGACGCGCACGCCGCCCTTGCCGGCCAGGCCAAGCTGCTTGACGCGCGACTTGCAGTGGTCGAAGCCGGCCTGCGCGTCGTGGTCGGCGCAACTGGCTTCACCGTTGGTGCGCTGATTCAGGCAGACGAAGAGGTGGCGCTGGTAGTAACTCATCGCGCTGGATTGTCTCACCGGGGTTTCTGCACCAGCCGCGCCGCCAGCCAGGCCAGGGCGATGAAGGGCCAGGTCCAGGCCACCCACCGTGTCAGGCCATAGAGGTTGACGAAGCGGCCGTGCTCCCAGGCCTGCATGTTCAGCGCCAGATAGGGATCACTGGGAGCCACGCTGATAAGACCGATCAATGCGCAGAGCACGAACAGGCCCAAGGCCGCCGCCACGCGCGACGGCAGCAGGCAGGCCAGCAGCGACAGCGCCATGCCCAGGCCAACGCCCGGCCGTGTGGCCTCGCCGAGCCAGGCCCAGGCATGGTCGGGGCCGAAGGCCATCGCCGTGGCCGTGGCGGTGCCAAGCAGGCCAAGCAACACGGCGCCGCTGGCGAGCACAAGCCGGCGCAGGCCCGGGCGGGCGACGGTGATCATCAATAGCACCGGTGCGACCAGGCCGAGCGCAATCGCCAGCGCCTCCAGGCCCGGCGGCAGCTCGTGCTCGACGGTGACGGCATCACCCCAGTTCAGCGCCCAGGGCGTACCGGCAAGCGCGTCCAGCAAGGTCTCGCGCCACCACGGCAGCCACTGGCCAAGGCCGAAGGGCAGTGGCGTGGGATACAGCAGTGCCACGGGCCATAGCGCGAGCAGGGCCAGCGCCGGCGCGCTGCTGGCGCCAAACCAGTGGTCGCGCACGTCCTCCCAACGTTGCAGCCCACCCAGCCCGCTGAGCACCAGGCCCAGCATTGCCCCCAGGCTGCTGCCGGCGGAATTGAGCGCCCAGTCAGACAACGACGGCACCCGGCCGGGCACGAAGAACTGCAGCGTCTCCATGACGAGGGACAGCAGCGGCCCCGGCAGAAAGCCGAGCACCAGACCGCCGCGCAGGCCCCAGCCCGAGCGCATCGCCGCCGCGAAGCCCAGCAGCCCCAACGGGATGTAGCCAAGCAGATTGGCCTCCACGTCGAAAGCCCAGAAGCGTGGCGGCCACGGCAGGTCGAACAGCCAAGGCAACCCCATGCCGGGCGGCCATCGCCAGGGCCAGAAGGGGTATAGGCTGGCATACACGACGAGGCCGACATGGGCCAGCAACAGCCAGGTGGCGGAGCTTTGGCGACGGCGCACGGTACGAGATTGCTTCAGAACGGCTTGACCGTCGCCAGCACGACGATGGCGGCAAACAGCAGCACGGCGGACTCGTTGTAGACACGGAGCCAGCGCTGGCTGCGGCGGTTGGACAACTCTTCGAAGCTGCGCAACAGGCGGCGGTTCATGTGATGCAGGCCGACGGCGCCGACGACGAGCAACAACTTGGCGTGCAGCCAGTAGCCGCCGGCAAAGCGGCCCGCACCGAAGCCCAGCCAGACCCACAGGCCGAGCAGCAGCGCCATGCCCATCAAGATGCTGCTGAAGCGATGCAGCTTGTGCGCCATCAACAGCAGCCGCTCCCGCTCGGCATGGCTGTCGGCCTGCACCATGGCCAGGTTGACGAAGATGCGCGGCAGATAGAAAAGGCCGGCAAACCAGGCGGCGACGAAGACGATGTGAAAGGCTTTGACCCAGAGCATGGCGGCATTATGGGCAGTGCCTGAACGCCAAACCGGCCTCAAGCGCGCAAGGGCTTGGACAGGCCCCGGCCTCAGGGCCGCAGACCCCAGCGCTGAGTGGCTCGCCACTCGTGACCTTCACCCCAAGTCATCCAGTTCACCGTCACAGCGAGCCGGACAGCACCAGTCACGCCGCGCGCCATGCCGGGCGCACCCAAAAAAAAGCCCCGGTTCAAGACCGGGGCGAGAAAGCCTTTTCGCTGTCATCACGTCAAGGCTCCTGCTCAGGGAGGAAAAGCAGGGAACGACCACCTTGCGGCTATCATTCGCGGACAAGTTTAGCGCGCTTGAGCGGTGACGTCACGAATAAATGACGTCTGGATGTGTCGTCCATCACGCGCGGGCCGCAGCCCTTTTTGACCTGTCTGCCCGCTCGAGGACTCGACGTGCCCCGCTCAGTTTTTACCTCCCCTGCCTACCCCGCCGCGCGCCCGCGCCGGCTGCGGCGCGATGCCTTCACGCGTGCGCTGGTCCGCGAGCATTCGCTGCAGGCCAGCGACCTGATCCTGCCGGTCTTCATCCACGAAGGCGAGGACCGCCTGGACGGCGTGGCGTCGATGCCCGGCGTATCGCGCCAGAGCCTCGACCATCTGCTGCGCACGGCGGGGCAATGCGTAGAACTGGGCGTGCCGGTCATCGCCCTCTTCCCCGTCATCGATGCCGCGCTCAAGACGCCGGACGGCGCCGAGGCGCTGAACCCCGATGGCCTGGTGCCGCGCGCGGTGCGGGCGCTGAAGCAGCACTTCCCGCAGCTGGGCGTGCTGACCGATGTGGCGCTGGACCCCTTCACCAGCCACGGCCAGGACGGCGTCATCGACGCCAGCGGCTACATCCTCAACGACCCCACCGTCGAGATCCTCGCCAGGCAGGCCATCGTGCAGGCCGATGCCGGGGTCGACATCGTCGCGCCCAGCGACATGATGGACGGCCGCATCGGCGCCATCCGCCAGGCGCTGGAAGGCGCCGGCCACATCCACACGCGCATCATGGCTTACAGCGCCAAGTACGCGAGCAGCTTCTACGGCCCCTTCCGCGACGCCGTCGGCTCGGCCGCCAACCTCGGCAAGGCCGACAAGAAGACCTACCAGATGGACCCGGGCAACAGCGACGAGGCGCTGCGAGAAGTGGCGCTGGACCTGGCCGAGGGCGCGGACATGGTGATGGTCAAGCCGGGCATGCCGTATCTGGACATCGTGCGCCGCGTCAAGGACGAGTTCTGCGTGCCGACCTTCGCCTATCAGGTCAGCGGCGAGTTCGCGATGGTCAAGGCTGCGGCGGCCAATGGCTGGCTGGACCACGACGCCGTGATGATGGAGTCGCTGCTGGCGTTCAAGCGCGCGGGCGCCGATGGCGTGCTGAGCTATTTCGCGCTCGAAGCGGCACGGCTGCTGAAGCGAGCTTGAGTCCGTGCGGGTCTTCCACATCGAGCTCGACAGCTTCACGGAGCTGGCCGCGCTGCCCGAAACGTTGCCGGCGCGCGGTTTCCTGTGGCTGGGCTACGGGCGGCGCGAGTTCGAGGTGGGCGAAACAGCCGCGCAGCAGGCGCTGTCGCGCTGGGGCTGCGGCAACATCGTCGACCTGCATGTGGCCGACCTGATCAACAACCAGCTGCCCTCGCACTTCGACTACACATCCTGGTATGACATGCTGGTGTTTCGCCGCCTGGCCGCGGCGCCGGGCAGCCATGACCTCTTCGTCGACGACGAGCACGGCACGCTGGCCTCGGCGCAGCGCGCGCTGCGCGCCATCGACACCAGCCCCGTCGGCTTTGCCGTTTTCGACCGCGTGTTGATCACCGTGCACCCCACCGATTGCCAGGTGCGCGAGTTCTTTGCACAGAAGCTCGGCCGCCTGACCGAAGGCCGCGACAAGCGGGACCCGCGCAGCGGCGCCCGCCTGCCCGCCAGCCCGGCCGACCTGATGCTGCGCATGGTCAACCACATGGTGGACAGCTACCTGGAACTGCGCCGCCTGCTGACGCGCCAGCTCGCCACCTTGCAGCGGGTGCTGCTGGATCAGAACAGCGAGTTCAACGACTGGCCGCTGCTGCTTGAAAGCCGCGACGCGCTGCACCGCCTGGAGGACACCTGTGAGGACCAGCGCGCGGCGCTGCAGGAATGGATAGACGCGCTGGAAGAGTGGCCGGCCGAGGGCGACCCGCAGGTCGCACGTGAGCGCGAGTTGCTACGGGTGCGCTCGCGCGACGTGCTGGAGCATGTGGAGCGCGTGCTGACCCATGTGCGCCGGCTGGAATCGTCGGCGGAATCGGCCGTGCAGATGCACTTCAGCGCCCTGGGCCACCGCACCAACAGCATCATGCGCACGCTCACTGTGCTGACCGCCATCTTCCTGCCGCTGAACCTGATCACCGGCATCTTCGGCATGAACTTCGACGTCATGCCGTTGGTCAAGAACCCGGCCGGTTTCTGGGAAGCCATCGCTCTTATCTTGGTGCTCGCCTGCGGCCTCGGGCTGCTGTTCCGCCGCAAGCGCTACCTGAGCACGAAGCGCTAGTTGTAGTTTCTCAGGACGTTGTTCACCTCAAACCCCAGCCGTGAGGCGGGAGGTTTGTGGCCGGTGGCAGAGTGAGGGCGATGGAAGTTGTAGTGCTGCATCCAGGGCGCAAGCTCAGCGGCGCGGACGTCGGAGC